>NZ_JARDAN010000008.1:0-347102 GCF_040560085.1 Paenarthrobacter sp. CC6
ACCCGGAACGTGAAGAAGCGACCAGCTCAAACACGCGGGATGTGAAGAAGCGACCAGCTCAAACACGCGGAACGTGAAGAAGCGACCAGCTCAAACACCCGGAACGTGAAGAAGCGACCAGCTCAAACACCCGGAACGTGAAGAAGCGACCAGCTCAAACACCCGGAACGTGAAGAAGCGACCAGCTCAAACACCCGGAACGTGAAGAAGCGACCAGCTCAAACACCCGGAACGTGAAGAAGCGACCAGCTCAAACACCCGGAACGTGAGGAAGCGACCAGCTCAAACACGCGGAACGTGAGGAAGCGTCGGAAGGAAACACGCGGGATGTGAGCAAGCGTCGATGGGAAGCACGCGGGATGTGAGGAAGCGTCGGAAGGAAGCACGCGGGATGTGAGGAAGCGTCGGAAGGAAACACGTGGGATGTGAGCAGGCGTCCGGGAAGCAGAACGGCGGCCCTGCCGCTTGTAAACCAAGGGCAGGACCGCCGTCGTGCGTTTCAGTTGTCCCAGGAAATCCTGAGGATCAGACCAGCCGGGTCAGCCAGCCGTGCGTGTCCTCGACAGTTCCGGTCTGGATTCCGAGGAGCTTCCCGCGAATGGCCATGGTGGTTTCCCCGGCCTTTGCGTCCTCGGCGCCGATGGACTCAGTCGCATCCTTGAGGACACCGATCGGAGTGATCACCGCGGCTGTACCGCAGGCAAAAACTTCGGTGATCTCGCCGGATGCTACTCCATCGCGCCACTCGTCCAGGGTGATCTTCCGCTCGGTGACCTCGCGGCCCATGTCCCGGGCGACCTGGATGACGGACATGCGCGTGACGCCCTCGAGGATGGTGCCGCTCAGAGCGGGAGTCACCAGGGAGCCGTCCTTCATGACGAAGAAGACGTTCATGCCGCCGAGTTCTTCCACGGCGTCGTCATTGAAGTGGTCCAGGAACAGGACCTGCTTGCAGCCGTTCGCTTCGGCTTCCTGCTGTGCGATCAGGGACGCGGCGTAGTTGCCACCGCACTTGGCGGCACCGGTTCCACCGCGGCCGGCGCGGGCGTACTCGCGGGAGATCCAGATGGAGACCGGCTTGAGCTCGCCGCCGAAGTAGTTGCCGGCGGGAGATGCGATGACGCGGAAGGACACCTCGCGCGCCGCCCTGACGCCGAGGAAGGCCTCGGTGGCGATCATGAACGGACGCAGGTAGAGTGCTTCGCCGTCTCCGGACGGAACCCACTGCTGGTCCGCCTGTACGAGTTCGCGGATGGCACCCAGGAAGTACTCTTCAGGCAGCTCGGGAAGAGCCAGGCGGCGGGCGGACTTGTTCAGTCGTGCCGCGTTGGCTTCGGGCCGGAAGGTCCATACGGAACCATCGGCATGGCGGTAAGCCTTCAGGCCCTCAAAGATTTCCTGGCCGTAGTGCAGGACAGCAGCCGAGGGGTCCAGGGAGATGGGGCCGTAGGGCTCGATCCGGGCATTCTGCCAACCGCCATTGCCATCGGCGTCAACTTTGTAGTCGACGACGGCGGTGTGGTCGGTGAAGTAGTCGCCAAATCCCGGGTTCGCCAGGATGGCTGCACGCTCCTCAGCAGACTTCGGGTTTTCCGAGAGCTGCTGGCTGAATTCGACGCCATGGGCAGTCTGAGTCATGTTTCCTCCACAGTCAGCTACCTGGCATGGCGAACCGGGCCCCCAAAGGGTGTGGTTCAGCGATGGACCAGGGAAGCAGATAAATAATTCAAGACAAGCTTACGCCTGAGTAATGGGCCTAAAGTGCGGCCGCAATGGCGTCGCCAATGGCAGCTGTGCTGCGCGGCTTTCCATCGCGGTTCTCGACGTCGGCAATAACTGCCGCTTCGATCTTGCGGGCCGCCGTGGTGTAGCCAAGGTGGTCCAGAAGGAGCACTGCGGAGAGGATGGCCGCGGTTGGATCGGCTTTCTGCTGGCCGGCGATGTCCGGAGCTGAGCCATGTACGGGTTCGAACATGGACGGCGCCGTGCGGTCCATGTTGATGTTCCCCGATGCCGCCAGGCCGATACCGCCGGTGACGGCAGCAGCGAGGTCGGTGAGGATGTCGCCGAAGAGGTTGTCGGTGACGATCACATCGAAGCGCGAAGGTTCAGTCACCATGAAAATGGTGGCCGCGTCGATGTGCAGGTAATCGTGGGTGACGTCGGGGAATTCCTGTGCCACGGCCTCGACGGTCCGCTTCCACAGGTGTCCGGCGAAGACCAGGACGTTGTGCTTGTGGACGAGCGTAACGTGCTTGCGCGGACGCTCGCTGGCCCGGCGGAAGGCATCGCGGACTACGCGCTCCACACCATGGGCGGTGTTGAGGGAAACCTCTGTGGCAACTTCGTGGGGGGTGCCCCCGCGCAAAGTCCCGCCGTTGCCCACGTAGGGCCCTTCGGTTCCTTCACGGACGACAATGAAATCAATCGTCCCGGGGTTCGCCAAGGGGCTGCCGACCGTTCCATAGAGCCGCGACGGACGTAGGTTCACAAAGTGGTCAAGGCTGAAGCGCAACTTCAGGAGCATTTCGCGTTCGATGATTCCGGAGGGAATTCGGGTATCGCCGGGCGCTGCGCCCACGGCACCGAAGAGGATGGCATCACGCGTGCGGAGATCTTCAAGAACCTCGTCAGGCAGGGTCTCGCCCGTCTCAAGCCAGTGCTGGGCACCGAGCTTGTAGTGGGTCTGCTCAAGAACCACGCCTTCGGCGGCTACGGCTTTCTCGAGAACCTTGACGGCTTCGGCGATGACCTCAGGGCCAATGCCGTCGCCGGGGATGACAGCGAGGTTGATGGACGATGCACTCATACGTCTATCTAGCCAAGCAATCCACATGCTGGTCAAAATCGTCTCACTCCTCGAACATTCGGCAGTGAACGGGCTCAGACCCTGGCATGATGCCCAGCCCCGGCCCAGCACATAGAGTCTTACCGTGGATAGAAGGCACGCAGTATACGAATGGTTCCGCATCAACCGTTTTGCAGTTGATCTGACAGCAACGTGCATCCTGATCCTGCTCTTCGGCCCCGTGTACCTCCTTGCTGACCGCCCCTGGCTGTTCCTGCTCTCCTGCAGCCTGCTGTTGCCCCTCGCCTGGCGACGCACCCGCCCGGCGGTTGCGGCCGGCGTCGTCATTCTGGTGTGCCTCATCCAGTGGTCGGTGGGTGCCGAGCCGGTGGCCGGCCAGATAGCTGTCCCGCTGGTCATCTACGCGACCGCAGCGTATGGTCCGGCCTGGGCGAGCCGCACCGTGCTGGTGGCCGGCCTGGTCGGCGGCGTGATGCTCACATCGCGGGAATACTCCACGGGTGTGGAGTCGGGCATCATGGGCCTCACCATCGGTGCCCTGTACACCGTGCTGATCTGGATGCTTGTCCTCGTGAGCTGGACCCTCGGTGACCTCACCCGAGTCCGCAGGCTCCAGCTGCAAGCCCTCGAGGACCGCACCCGCCGAATGGAAGTAGAGCAGTTGCAGGAGCGGAAACTGGCCGCCGCCGACGAACGCTCCCACATTGCCCGGGAGATGCACGACATCGTGGCGCACTCGCTGTCCGTGATCATCACGCAGGCGGACGGGGCACGGTACGCTGCCGCAGCCAAACCGGAACTTGCCACCGAGGCACTGGCCACCATCGCCGCCACGGGACGGGACTCGCTGGGCGAAATGCGGAGGCTCCTGGGCATCCTGCGCTCGGACGAGGACTCCCCCACACGCCCGCAACCCCGGCTCTCGGATCTGGACGAACTGCTCCTGGGCTTCCGGGCGGCGTCCCTCCAGGTGGGCTTCGAGCAGGTGGGCACCCCGCGGAGGTCCCTTCCTGCCGGAGCCGAACTCACCGCCTACCGCATCATCCAGGAATCCCTCACGAACGTCATGAAGCACGCCGGCCCCAAGGCCACCGCGAATGTGACGCTGACCTGGCAAGGCCGCGGCCTCCAACTGGACATCGTCGACGACGGCCGGGGCGCCGCTGCCGATCCGCCGGCGGCAGGCGGCGGAAACGGGCTGCGCGGAATGGGAGAGCGGGTCTCGCTCTACGATGGTTCATTGACGGCCGGCCCCGTACAAGGCGGCGGTTTTCGTGTGTCCGCTTTCATTCCCTATTCGGAGGCCTGAGCAATGCCTGAACTCCCCGCACCCATCCGGGTCGCACTCGTCGATGACCAGCAACTGGTCCGTTCGGGCCTTGGCATGCTCATCAATTCGCAGCCGGACCTCGACGTGGTCGCCGAAGCAGGCAACGGCATCGAAGCCCTTCAAGCGCTCAGCGCCACGGCCGCGGACGTGGTCCTTATGGATGTCCGCATGCCCGGGATGGACGGCATTGAAGCCACCCGCCGCATCCTGGAGCAGGCAGCATCGCAACCCCGGGGTTCGCAACGCGCAGAGGTCAAGATCGTCGTCCTCACAACCTTCGACCTCGATGAATATGCGCTGGCCGCCATCCAGGCCGGCGCCAGCGGGTTCCTCCTGAAGGATGCACCGCCGGAAGAACTCCTCGAAGCCATCCGCACCGTGTACCGGGGGGACGCGGTCATCGCGCCCTCCACCACCCGCCGCTTGCTGGACCACGTGGCACCCCTGCTCAGGACCCAGACGCCCGAGCAGAGCGAGCACGCGGCCGCCGTCGAGTCCCTCACGAACCGCGAGCGCGAGGTCTTCCAGCTCATTGCGCAGGGACAGTCCAATCCCGAGATCGCAGCTGGGCTGTTCCTTTCGGAAGCTACGGTGAAGACCCATGTGGGGCACATTCTGGCCAAGCTGGGAGCCCGGGACCGGGTGCAGGTAGTGGTCATCGCCTACGAGACCGGGGTTGTGTCTCCGGGGACCTAGGCTCAGACCACGGTATGAGCACGGCCCGGCGGTAATGGGCCCACAGCCCGATCCCGCAGGCAGGGGCCGGACCATAGCGTGGAACCATGACGACTTTCACGCCTCTCCCCCATCCCCACGGAACCGGTCGCCCCGAAGGATCGGACGCCGCCCAGGCGCGTCCCGCCGTCGAGGCTTTCAAACTGACCAAGAGCTACGGCCGCGCCAATACCAGCGTGACGGCCTTGAACGAAGTCTCGGTGAGCTTCGACGCCGGGAAGTTCACGGCCATCATGGGCCCGTCGGGCTCCGGCAAATCAACGCTTATGCACTGCCTGGCGGGGCTCGATACAGCCGATTCCGGCAGGATCGTCCTGGGCGGAACGGAGCTCACCGGACTCAATGACCGGCAGCTCACGGCGCTTCGCCGCGAGCGGATCGGTTTCGTTTTCCAGGCCTTCAATCTGGTGCCCACCTTGACGGCCGAGCAGAACATCACGCTTCCGCTCGCCTTGGCAGGTACAACGGCCGACGCCGGGTGGCTGGAAACCGTTGTTGGCACCCTTGGGTTGAAGGACAGGTTGAAGCACCGTCCCCATGAGCTGTCCGGCGGCCAGCAGCAGCGTGTGGCAGTAGCCCGGGCACTGCTGACGCGGCCCGACGTCGTGTTCGGCGACGAGCCTACGGGCAACCTGGACTCCAAGGCGGGCGGCGAGGTCCTTGCCCTGCTGCGCCGGAGCAGCCAGGAGATGGGCCAGACCATCATCATGGTCACCCATGATCCTGTGGCGGCCAGCTACGCGGACCGGGTGGTGTTGATGAGCGACGGCGGCCTGGTGGGCGAGATCCACCAGCCCACGGCGGACTCCGTCCTGACGGCCCTCGGCAAGCTGGGGGCCTGAGGCATGTTGCGTGTTGCCCTTTCGCAATTGACGACGCATTTCCGGCGGTTCATTGCCATCGGACTTGCCGTCATGTTGTCCGTGATGTTCCTGTCCTCAACGCTCATGGTCGGCGCCAGTACCAATGCCTCCCTGGGCGCAAGCATCGGGGAGGCTTACCGCAACGCAGATCTCGTTGCCACGTCCAAGAACGGCGAGCCCTTCACCCACGCTGCCGTGGATGCTGCGGCGTCCGCCCCGGCCGTGGAGGCCAGTTACGCCGAGCGGTCCACCTACGTGACGTTCCAGGCCGGCGGCGGCGAGCAGTACGGGCGCCTGCGGAACCTGGCACCAGCGTCCCTGGAGGGTGCTGTGATCAGTTCCGGTTCCATGCCCGCCAACGCCTTGGAGGCAGCGATCGACGTCAAGACCGCCGGGCACCTTGGCCTGGCGGTTGGCAGCACGCTGGTGTTGCAGGGGGGTGGTCCGGTCAAGAATGCGAAGGTCACCATTTCAGGCCTGCTCCAGGCCACCAACGACCCCTTCTCCTCTTCAGCGGCGCAGCTTGTTGCTTCCGAGTCCGTCCTTAATGCGGTGCAGGACGCGGGCGCTGGTTTCTCCGGGCTGCAGTTCGCCCTCAAACCCGGTGAGGATGTTTCATCGGCCAAGGAGTACATCGCCCACCGGATGGAAGCCGCAGGAGCGGTGGAGCCGGTGCTTGAGACCGCGCAGGAGAAGGTGACCTCGACGGTCGCGATGCTGAGCGCTGGTCAGGACCAGCTGACGATCGTCCTCCTTGCCTTCGCCGGCATTGCCATCCTGGTCTCTACGTTGGTGGTGGCGAATACGTTCTCCGTGCTGGTGGCCCAGCGGACCAGGGAGCTCGCGCTCCTGCGTTGCCTCGGCGCCGGACGGGGACAGATCCGTGGCTCGGTGATGCTTGAAGCCCTTGTCGTCGGCTTCATCTCCTCGGTGCTGGGCGTCCTCGCTGCGACTGGCCTGATGACCGCCCTGATTGCCTGGGCCAGGTCCCAGCCTGAGCAGGCATTCGCCACGTTGGCCGTGCCGCCGTCGGCCATCATTGCCGGTTTGGTGGCCGGAACGCTGCTGACCGTGGTGGCGGCGCTGGTCCCGGCGAAGGCGGCCACCGCCGTCGCCCCTCTTGCAGCGCTGCGGCCGGCCGATGACGCCTCCGTCCGGAACCGTCGCGGCAAGGTCAGGCTCTTCGTGGGCCTGGCAGCTTTGCTTGGTGGAGCTGCGCTGCTGGTGTACGGCAGCATCAATGTGGTGCTTGGCGTGGCCTTGCTGGGCGGCGCCGCGTCCTTTGTGGGCATCCTGCTGTGCTCCACGCTGTTCATACCCACGGTGGTTGCCCTTGCCGGCCGTCTGGCGGCACCGGCTGGTGTTCCAGGCAAGCTCGCAGCGGTGAATGCCACCCGCAACCCGGCACGTACCTCGGCAACGGCGGCGGCGCTGTTGATCGGCGTCACGCTGGTCTCCCTCATGATGACCGGCGCAGCAACGTCCCGCCAGGCGTTCAACGACACCTTGGCGGAGAACTATCCGGTGGATCTTTCCGCGCAGACAGCGACGGAAGGCAGCGGTTCCGGCGACCCCGCACAGGCTGTCTCCCGGATCAAGGGGCTCGATGGCGTCAGCTCTGCGGTCCTGCTTCAGCCGGTAGGCGCCATCCAGGACGACGCCTCCGGCGGAACCGCCGTTTACGGCCTGTCCGCAGCCGATGCCGCTTCTGTCCTGCGGGACAACCATCTGAAGCCAAGCCCCGGCACTGTCTACCTGCCGGAAGACTCGCCGGAAGGACCAGCTAGGTTGTCGACGGCGGGCGGCCAGGTCACCCTCGACGCCAAGGTCCTGCGTACCCGCCACGTCCCGGCGTTCGTGGAGTCCTCCAGCGTAGGCTCCGGTCCCCTGGCCGGGGTACCGGGCATGGTGTGGGTGAAACTGGACGATTCCGTATCCGGGGACCGGGTCCAGGCCCTGCAGAAGGAGATAGCTACGGCACTGGGTGTCCATGAACGGACCGTCAGTGGTGCCGCGATCGAGCGGGTCACCTTCAACAGCATCATCGATGTCCTTCTCCTGGTGGTGACAGGGCTCCTCGGGGTTGCGGTGGTGATCGCCTTGATCGGTGTCGCCAACACCTTGTCCCTCTCAGTCCTGGAACGGACCCGGGAGAACTCGCTGCTGCGTGCCCTGGGCCTGACGACGGGCCAGCTGCGCGGGATGTTGGCGATCGAGGCAGTGCTCGTCGCCGGCGTCGCCGCCATCATGGGTGCGGGTATGGGGATCGTGTACGGCTGGCTTGGCGCGCAGGCCACCCTGGGCGGCGTGGCCACCGTGATACCGACGGTGCCATGGCTTCAGTTGGCGGCGGTCTTCGCTGTCGCGGTGGTGGCCGGTCTCCTGGCGTCAGTGATACCTGCCCGCCGGGCGGCCCGGCTGTCGCCGGTCGAAGGACTGGCCACGGCGTAGTCGCTCCGGCTCATTGCACGTGAACGGGAAACGCTCCCGCACTTTCCCCGGTTGTACCGGGAGAAAGTGCGGGAGCGTTTCTTATTTAAGGCTGGTAGCTGATCGAGGGTTTATGCCTCGGCCGGCTCCTCGTAACGCGGGAACACCGGCGCAGGCGCAGGCAGCTCGGTGCCCGCCGCCAGCGGCGTCGCGATGGCGGCAAAGAGGCGTGCCTCGCCTTCGGGCTGGCCGAGGACGTCAAGGAGCTTCGCGGACGACGTCGGCATGACCGGTTGGGCGAGGATCGCCACGATCCGGACGACCTCCAACGTGACGTACAGGACCGTGTTCATGCGCTCGATGTCCGTCTTGCGCAGTACCCACGGAGCCTGTTCGGCGAAGTAGGCGTTTGTATCGCCCAAAACAGTCCAGATGGCTTCGAGCGCCCGGCTGAACTCCTGCTTTTCGAAGGCACTCCGGGCAGTCTCCAGCAACGCACCGGCCTGCTCCAGGAGCGCTTCGTCCTCGGACGTGAACGCACCGGGCTGCGGAACCTTGCCGTCGCAGTTCTTCGCCACCATGGACAAGGAACGCTGGGCAAGATTGCCGAAGTTGTTGGCGAGATCCGCGTTCATGCGGCCGACGATGGCCTCGTGGTTGTAGTTGCCGTCAGCGCCGAACGGAACCTCACGGAGGAAGAAGTACCGGCACTGGTCCAGGCCGTACTGCGCCACGAAGTCCTGGGGAGCAACAACATTGCCGAGGGACTTGGACATCTTCACACCGTTGTTGGTGAGGAAGCCGTGGATCATGACGCGCTCGGGCAGTTCCAGTCCGGCGCTCATCAGGAACGCAGGCCAGTAGATAGCGTGGAAGCGCGAAATGTCCTTGCCGATCACGTGTACATCGGCCGGCCAGAACTTCCTGAAGGACTCGGACTCCACGTCAGGGTAGCCCACGCCGGTCAGGTAGTTCGTCAGGGCGTCGACCCACACGTACATGACGTGCTTTTCGTCACCCGGGACCGGAACGCCCCAGTCAAAGGTTGTGCGGCTGATGGACAGGTCCTCGAGCCCACGCTTTACGAAGCTGATGACCTCGTTGAAACGTGACTGTGGAGCACCGAATTCAGGGCGGGCTTCGTACAGCTCCAGGAGCTTTTCCTGGTAGTTGGAAAGCCGGAAGAAGTAGCTTTCCTCGGCAGTCCAGGTAACCAGGGTGTCGGTTTCCTTGGAATAGCGGAGACCGTCCTCCTTCACCACGGTGTCGTCCTCAACGTAATACGCTTCGTCGCGGACCGAGTACCAGCCTTCGTACTTGGAAAGGTAGATGTCGCCGTTGGCTTCCATCTTCTTCCAGATGGCCTGCGAGGCCGTGTAGTGGTCCGCGTCCGTAGTGCGGATGAAACGGTCGTACGAGATGCCCAGGTCCAGGCTCATCTGCTTGAAGGCGGCAGAGTTGCGGTCCGCGAGCTGCTTGGCCGTGAGGCCTTCCTTCTCCGCGGACTGCTGCATCTTGAGGCCGTGCTCGTCCGTCCCGGTCATGAAGAAAACTTCATGGCCGTCAAGGCGCTTGAAGCGCGCCATGGCATCAGTCGCAATGACCTCATAGGCGTGGCCGATGTGCGGCACGCCATTGGGGTAGCTGATTGCGGTGGTGATGTAGAACGGGGATTTCTCTGGAGACGTCACTCTAAGAAGTTACCTTTTTTTCGGATGAAATAGCTTAGTTAAGTTCGGTCAGCGTATCGCTGAGACGAACCAGCTCGTGGTCGTGCGATGCAACCAACACCGCGATGCCGTCGCTGGTGGTGTCCTTCAGGATGCCAATGATGCGGTTGGCGGCGGCCCGGTCAAGGCTTGCCGTCGGTTCGTCGACCACCAGAACGCGGGTGCCAAGGATCAGGGCCCGGGCGATCGCCACGCGCTGGCGCTCACCGCCGGAGAGCTGGGCCGGGCGGTGGCGCATTCGGCGCCCAAGGCCCACGAGGTCCAGGAGGTCCTTCGCCATCTCAGTGCGCTGTTCGACTTCGCCGTCCGGGACAGCGGGCAGCAACACGTTCTCCAAGGCGCTCATGCCATCGATCAGGGCACCGCCTTGATCCACGTAGCCGATCAGTGCACGGCGGCGGTCCGCGATTTCGTCGTCGCCCATGGCGTCCAGCGGCTGGCCCTCCCAGAAGACCTTGCCCGACGTCGGCAGCGTCAGTCCGGCGCTGACCGTGAGGATACTGGTTTTACCGGAGCCGCTTCGTCCCGCGACACAGTGCATCTCGCCGGCGTGGAGGGTCAGGTTGAAGTCGTCGACGACGTCGACTTCCTCAGCACCGCCCTTGTCACCGCCGTAGTGGATAGTGACCCTGCTCAGCTCCAGCGGGGTTGCGTGGTCAGCGGCCCTCACGATGGTGTTGGCCCTGGTCTGCAGCGACTCTTCCGTGGATTCCGGGGTGGCCGTCAGCTCGGGGTTGAGGTTGTCAGTCATTTGACTACTTTCGTTGCAATGGGAATCCAGCAAATTACGGCCAGCAGACCGGCGAGCCCGGCCCACAGGGCTGCGTAGGGGGCCAGGAGCAAACCAAGCCCCAGGGCACCGAGGACACCCAAGGGAAGTGCCACTGTGCCGACAAGTGCGTTTTCGAAGAACCGGACCTGGCCCAGCATGTCCGGGTTCCAGCCCATGGCCCGCAAGGTACCAAGGTATTCCCGCTTGGCATGGAGCTCGAACCTGCCGGTGACCAAGGTCAGCAAGAGACCGACCACGACTCCGAAGACAGCGAGGATCACGCTTGGCAAAGCGATACTGGCCGCGGCCAGGCCACTGAGGGCGCTGGCACCTGCCGCGCGGGGGATGTCGATCAGCAGCGCGATCAGTGCACCCACTGCGGCGCCAAACACGCCCACGGCGACAGCGAGGGAGATGGAGTTGAACCGGTTTGTGGTCAGCTGCCTGTTGGCGAACGTCAGGGGTGAGTCAACGGTGACCAGTCGCTCGTCGTGCTGGGGTTCCTGGTCTATCACCACACGGTGGCGCAGCTGCTGAGCCGCCAGGAGGGCGGCGGCACTGTAGATGACCAGCATGGTCACCGACACAATGACGGTGGCAATGTTCCAGCTCAGGAGGCTGAGGATGACGCCTGCAGCAGCCAGTGCCGCAGCGCCTACAGCGAACTCTTCCAGCACCCAGGAGCGGATGCGCTTCTGGGTCCAGCCCATGGCGCGCAGGATGCCTGCCTCGCTTCTGCGTTGGCGGATATAGCTGACAGTGGACGCTCCTGTGAGGAGCGTGGCACCGAGCAACGTCAGGAACAGCAGCGTGATGTTGGTTCCGGTCAGGGAGCCGGAGACGGCGTCAGCCGCATTCTGCCGGACCCATGACTGCTGGACGGTGCCCAGCGGAGACTCCTTCCCGGCGTCGTCCTTGCTGTATCCGGGCACGAAGATGTTGGCGTCTTCGCGGGCGGAGCCGGCCACGACGGTGGCTTCCAGACCGAGTTCACGGATTTGTGCTGCCAGCTTCTCGACCTCGGGCTGGGCGGTCTTCCAGTTGCCGGTGGCGGATGCACGGACCCGCACTGCGTCAATGACGTTGGCGTTGGAGTCGTAACCGCGGGCAGCCGCAAGACCGTAGTAATCGGTGATGGCGCCCGCGGACTGGCTGACGAGGCCCGTCGCGCTGAGTGAGGGCTTGAGTTCCTTGCCCTCGACGTCTTTGCCTTCTGCGTCCTTGGTCAGGCTCATGGGCGTGGGGTCGTATCCGCCCAAGGGGAGCTTGTTGACATCGCCGGCCGCAGCCTGGACCGCGGCGGGGTCAAAGGTGCCGTAAACCATGGGCAGGGGTGCCGCAGGCTTCTTGCCTGTCTCAAGGTCTTCCCGGTAAGAGCGCTCGTCCACGGGCTTACGCTGGGTCTGGTCCACGGCAGCGCCGAAGGAGGACTTCTCGGGCAGGCGGTTGACGGTTACCCAGTCCCCCGGCGTCGCGCTCTTGTCGGAGGCACCATTGGCAGCTTCGTCGCCGTCCTTGTACTGCGGGGCGGCAGCGAAAGCGGTGCTCCAGGTGGCGGGGTTGTAGAGTCCCTGGCTGAAGGCAGCGGTGCTGCCCAGCAACTGGCTGTGGTCAGTGGAACCGGGCCATTCAAGGGCGAACGGGGACTTCGAAACGAAGGGCAGGTAGTCCTTGTCCAAGGACTTGGTGACAGTTCCTACGTCCTTGACCACTTTCCCGCTGGCGTCCAGTTCCTCGATCTTCACCGAGTACTTCAGGTCCAGGGACGTGCCCGTCCGCACGATCAACGGAATGGCCTTCGAATCAGCGGTCAGAAGTCCGTCACGCTTTGCCTGCTGGTACTGCGTCATGAGCGGCGCCCAGTACTTGAGCTTCACGCCGAGGAAGTCGGGTCCTTCTTCCAACTGGTCCATGGTGAGGCCCGTGGTGAAAAGGCTTTCGAAGTGGCGGCCGATGGCGCCGGCGTCGCGTGCGTCTGCAGGCGGTGCCTTCTCCAGCGGTGCCAGGAAGTCGCCTGCGGAACCCAGCAATGCCCTTTCAGAGGCGGGATCGACGGCGACGACGGACTCGGTCACCTCGGGCGCCATGGGAAGCGCTACCGAGAGATTGAAGAGGTTGTGCTCGGAGCCGAGTGCGGGTGCCGGGAACTTGATGCCGGTCTCGCCATCGGGGCCGGCGATCCGGACGTTGCTTCCGCCTGCTGCCTGCTCCTGCACCAGGCGGCCCTTGCCCAAGGTGCCCTCGGCGCTGGTCTTGAAGAGTGTTTGCTCCTTGACGCCGTCAGAGCTCGTGGCGGACGCGGTCAAACGGTACTTCTTGGGAGAATCAGAAAACACGGACTCCGCGGCGGGCCACTTGTTGGCATCCATGGCAGAGGGGTCCCCTGCCGTCACGGCTCCGGCGAGTCCTGCGTTGTACCCCAGGTAGTCCATCGCGTTCAGGCGCGGAGCTTCAAGGTTCTGGGACACCCGCGAGACAAGGCTGATGGGGGCTGCCACGGCGGTCTGGCCCATGCCCCGGATTTTCTCCAACTGGTCGAAGCTGATTCCGCCCTGGCCGTTGGCGATTTCCGGCTGGATCAGGGAACCACCGTCGTCCTTTTGTGACTGGTCAGGCTTGGCCTGGACCAGGATGTCGTAGAGTCCCCGCGAGTTCTCGTCCACTGTCCGGTTCAGAGCCGCCTGCGACTGGCTCTGAACGAGGACGGACAAGCACATTGCGACGATCAAAATGGCCGCGGTCAGCAGCAGCACACGGCTTCTGATGAACCTTTGGACGGCGTTCATTGGGCTCCCTGAGACCTTGATTGCGGGCGCGCACACATTGTCCGGTAATCCTGAAAAAACACAGCGGAATACCGGGCTGGGTGTGCTGAAAGTTGTGGCCGGCCTGCTGCCGGGTCCGAATCCCGGACCCAGCCATTGTAAGCAGACCGGCCACTTCTGCGTGCCAAAGGTGTGTCGCCGGCACGCGGACTTCAGCTGATGTGGATCAGTCCTAGTCCTCCAGGTCCACTTCGCGTACCATGTCTGCGCCAATGCCGGCCTTGATGGCTTCGAGCACCTGCTGCGGAACTGAACTGTCGATGGTCAGGAGGGCCAGAACCTGGCCGCCTTCAGTCTGGCGGGCAACCTGCATGCCACCGATGTTGATGTTGTTCATGCCGAGGATGTGGCCGATGGTGCCGATGACACCGGGGCGGTCGGCATAGGCCACCACCACGAGGTGCTCGCTGATGGGGATTTCGACGTCGTAGCCGTTGACGCCTACCAGCTTCTCGACCTGCTTGGGACCGGTCAGGGTGCCGGCCACCGAGATCTGCGAACCGTCACTGAGGGCACCGCGGATGGTCAGGACGTTGCGGTAGTCCTCAGCCTCCGGCGTGGTGATGAGCCGGGTGTTGATGCCGCGCTGCTCGGCGATGACCGGTGCGTTGACGTAGGAAACCTGCTCCGTGACAACATCGGCGAACACACCCTTCAGGGCTGCCAGCTCAAGAACCTTGACGTCCAGGGCAGCGATCTCACCGGCAACTTCGACGTCGATCTGCGTCAGCGAAGCGTGGGTGAGCGCAGTGAAGATCCGGCCCAGCTTTTCGATCAGCGGGATGCCCGGACGGACATCGGAAGCAATAACGCCACCGGCAACATTCACGGCATCCGGCACGAGCTCACCGGCGAGGGCCAGGCGGACAGACTTGGCGACTGAAACGCCGGCCTTCTCCTGGGCTTCGTCGGTGGATGCGCCGAGGTGCGGGGTGACTACGACGTTGTCGAGTTCGAAGAACGGCAGGTCGGTGCTGGGCTCCTTGACGAAAACGTCCACGCCGGCGCCTGCGATCTGGCCTTCCTTCAATGCGATGTAAAGCGCTTCTTCGTCAATCAGGCCGCCGCGGGCAACGTTGATGACATAAGCGGATTCCTTCATCTTGCGGAAGGCGTCGGCGCCGAGCATGCCTACCGTTTCCGGCGTCTTGGGCATGTGGATGGTGATGAAGTCAGCGTTCTCCAGAAGTTCATCCAGCGTGACCAGCTTGACGCCCAACTGCGCCGCCCGGGCAGAGGTGATGTAGGGGTCATAGGCAAGGATTTCGGTTTCGAAGCCCTGGAGCCGTGCTGCCACCAAGGCGCCGATGCGGCCCAGGCCGATGATGCCGATCTTCTTCTCGAAGAGTTCGATGCCGGTGTACTTGGAACGCTTCCATTCGCCGTTCTTCAGCGCCGCGCTGGCCTGCGGAATGTGGCGGGCGAGGCTGAGGATGTGACCCACGGTGAGCTCCGCGGCCGAGACGATGTTGGACGTCGGCGCATTGACCACCATGACGCCGGCCTGCGTCGCGGACTTGATGTCCACGTTGTCCAGTCCTACTCCTGCACGGGCGATGACCTTGAGGTTCTTCGCCGCGGCAATTGCCTCGGCGTCCACCTGGGTGGCAGAGCGGACCAGGATGGCATCGACGTCGGCGATGGCAGACAGCAGCTGGGAACGGTCGGCACCGTCGGTCTGGCGGATTTCAAAATCCGGGCCCAATGCCTCGACTGTTGCGGGCGAAAGTTCCTCAGCGAGGAGGACTACGGGTTTGCTGGCTGACACGGGGTGGCACCTTACTTTGGACAACTTGGGACAGAACTGGACAAGGAGCGGATGCGTGGCCCGGGGCACGGCGCCGGGACCAGCCCAGAATATCGAATCCGGGCCGTGTTTCCGGTGCCGGCGAGGGATGTTACGGCCGGACCGGAAGCGATGTGAAGAAGTTCACAGCACCACCGGGAGTGCAATTCGGTGGAGAAACGGTGCTGGAAACGGCGACACCCGCCCGGCTGAAACTCGCCGGACGGGCGTCGCTGCTTAATGCTGGTGCAGTGCTGCTGCCACGAGGGGCAATCAGCGGGCTGCGGAACCTTCGACGTAGTCGGCGTCCTGCTGCTGCCAGGAGAACAGTGAACGCAGCTCGCGGCCAACTTCTTCGATCGGGTGCTTCTCGGCCTTGGCGCGGAGTTCCTTGAACTCGGTTGCGCCGTTGTCCTGGTCGTCGATGAAGCGCTTTGCGAAAGCACCGTTCTGGATGTCCGCGAGGACAGCCTTCATGTTCTCCTTCACCTCGGGGGTGATGACGCGGGGACCGGAGACGTAGTCACCGTACTCGGCGGTGTCGGAAACGCTCCAACGCTGCTTGGCGATGCCGCCCTCCCACATGAGGTCAACAATGAGCTTGAGCTCGTGGAGAACCTCGAAGTAGGCGATCTGCGGCTGGTAGCCGGCTTCGGTGAGGGTTTCGAAGCCGTACTGGACGAGCTGGGAAACGCCACCGCAGAGAACAGCCTGCTCGCCGAAGAGATCGGTTTCGGTCTCTTCGGTGAAGGTGGTCTTGATGACGCCTGCGCGGGTGCCGCCGATTGCCTTGGCGTAGGACTTGGCCAGGTCCCAAGCGGAACCGGAAGCGTCCTGCTCGACGGCGATGATGTCCGGGATGCCACGGCCGGCTTCGAATTCGCGGCGCACAGTGTGCCCCGGTGCCTTCGGGGCGATCAGGATGACGTCAACGCCGGCCGGTGCTTCGATGTAGCCGAAGCGGATGTTGAAGCCGTGGGCGAACGCAAGTGCCTTGCCCTCGGTCAGCTTGTCCTTGATGGAGTCGTTGTAGATTGCGCGCTGGTGCTGGTCCGGCGCCAGGATCATGATGACGTCGGCCCATTCGGCGGCGTCGGCTACGTTCTTGACCGTGAAACCTGCGTCTTCGGCCTTGGCGGTCGACTTCGAGCCGTCCTTGAGTGCAATGACAACCTCGACGCCGGAATCGCGCAGGTTCAGTGCGTGGGCGTGGCCCTGGGAGCCGTAGCCAACGATGGCTACCTTGCGGCCCTGGATGATCGACAGGTCTGCGTCGTCGTCGTAGAACATTTCAGTCACTTGCGTAACTCCTCTTGAGTGGTTTTTCGTAGATATTGATGTGGTGCTGCGGTTCTGGACGCAACGCTCGGCGGGACGGGCCAACGAAATCCGCTGACCCATCGCGCCTGGTTTTACGCGGAGCGTAGCGCCCTGTCACTCATGGAGCGGGATCCCCGTCCAACGGCCAAGGTGCCGGACTGCACGATTTCACGGATGCCGAACGGCTCGAGCACTGACAAAAGCGCTGCGAGCTTCTCGGGGGTACCGGTTGCCTCGATCACCAACGAGTCTGTGGACACGTCGACGACAGCGGCACGGAACAGGTCTGCAGCCTGGGTAACCTGCAGACGTGTCGCGGCATCCGCACGTACCTTGACCAGGATGTGGTCACGCTGTACGGAAGATTCGGAAGTCAGCTCCACAATCTTGATCACGTTGACCAGTTTGTTGAGCTGCTTGGTGACTTGCTCGATGAGATCGCCGTCGGCATCGACGACGACCGTCATGCGGGACATCCCGGGAACCTCGGTGGGGCCCACAGCAAGTGAATTGATGTTGAACGCGCGCCGGGCGAAGAGGCTGGCCACGCGGGTCAGCACGCCGGGCTTGTCTTCGACCAGAACGGACAATGTGTGACGGCTCATGTCTAGTCCTCCTCTTCCCATTCCGGGGTCATGTTGCGGGCAACCTGGATCTGGTCATTGCTGACGCCCGAAGGCACCATCGGCCACACCATCGAGTTGGGGCTCACAACGAAGTCGATGACCACCGGGCGGTCATTGATCTCAAGCGCCTTCTGGATGGTGGCGTCGATGTCCTCGTCACGCTCACAACGCAAGGCTGCACAGCCATAGGCATCCGCCAGCTTGACGAAGTCCGGAATCCGGACGGTGTCGTGGCCGGTGTTCAAATCGGTGTTCGAGTAGCGGCCCTCGTAGAACAGGGTCTGCCATTGGCGGACCATGCCCAGCGAGGAGTTGTTGATGATGGCCACCTTGATGGGGATGTTGTTGATGGCGCAGGTAGCCAGTTCCTGGTTGGTCATCTGGAAGCAGCCGTCTCCATCAATGGCCCAGACCACGCGGTCCGGCTCACCTACCTTGGCGCCCATCGCCGCGGGAACCGAGTAGCCCATGGTGCCGGCACCACCGGAGTTCAGCCAGGCATGCGGGCGCTCGTACTTGATGAACTGGGCGGCCCACATCTGGTGCTGGCCAACGCCTGCAACGTATATGCCTTCCGGACCCGTGAGTTCACCAATGCGCTTGATGACGCGCTGCGGGGCGGACAGTCCGTCTTCGGGCTCCGTCCAACCGAGCGGGTAGGTCTCGCGCAGGTTGCCCAGGAAGGCCCACCATGCATCGAGGTCCGGAGCACCGCTCTGCTCGAACTGGGTCTTCACGGCCTCCGTGAGTTCCGGAATGATTTCCTTGACCGACCCTACGATCGGGACATCGGCCGTACGGTTCTTGGAGATTTCCGCGGGGTCGATGTCGGCGTGAATGACCTTTGCAAAGGGCGCGAAGGTCTTCAGGACACCCGTCACGCGGTCATCGAAGCGGGCACCCAGGGTGATCAGCAGATCTGCCTGCTGGAGGGCGGTGACCGCGGAGACCGAACCGTGCATGCCGGGCATGCCGACGTGTTGCGGGTGGGAGTCCGGGAACGCTCCGCGGGCCATGAGGGTGGTGACCACGGGAGCGCCGGTAGCCAGAGCGAGTTCCATCAGTTCTGCAGATGCGTGGCCCTTGACCACGCCGCCGCCCACGTAGAGAACAGGCTTGCTGGATGCTGCGATCAGCTTGGCCGCTTCGCGGACCTGCTTGTTGTGCCCGCGGACCACGGGACGGTACCCGGGCAGATCCACTTTCGGTGGCCACGAGAACGTCATCTGGCCGACCTGGGCATCCTTGGCGATGTCCACCAGGACCGGACCGGGCCGGCCGGTGGATGCCAGGTGGAAGGCTTCGGCCATGACGTGCGGAATGTCGTTGGGGTCGGTCACCAGGAATGAGTGCTTGGTGATGGGCATCGTGATTCCCACGATGTCCGCTTCCTGGAAGGCATCGGTGCCGATGACTCCACTGGCGACCTGGCCGGTGATGGCCACCATCGGCACGGAGTCCATGTGGGCATCCATGATGGCGGTAACGAGGTTGGTGGCACCGGGTCCCGAGGTGGCGATGCAAACGCCAACCCGTCCGGTAACCATGGCGTAGCCTTGCGCGGCGTGGCCGGCTCCCTGTTCGTGACGGACCAGGATGTGATTCATGCTGGAGGCCATCAAGGGGTCATAGGTGGGCAGGATCGCGCCACCGGGCAAACCAAAAATATCGTCCACGCCGAGTTCTTCGAGCGAACGGACAATTGCTTGCGAGCCGGTCATCACCGTCGGGGGTACAACGGTGTTCGGCCCGAGTACAGGAGAGAGAGGTGCAGCAGAATCGACGACGACGGACTCCGCCGATCGGTCGACCTTTTCCGGAGCTTTGTGGGCTCCAGCGGACTTTGCAGCCATCAGCGAGGGGCTGATCGGCGATCCTTTGCTCATCGGACTCTTCCTTAGTGGATCTTCAATGGGTGGGTCTTGGGAATAAAAAAACCCCTCAGCCTTGCGGCTCTTCGAGGGGTTTGCGCGTGACGGTTCGTTACCAGTCGGGCTAAGCCACGCGCTTGGTAAGGACGACGACGCCGACGGTAACGAATGTGATCATGCGTTCAGTGTTCCCTCAAAGTGAGATACGTGTCAATTGACCACTATCGTATCTCACTATTTGGACAGCGATGTCCGCCTGCCGGACTCCGCCCCATTGCCGGAGCGGAGTCCAAGACAGGAAATTATCCGCAGTAAGCTCCCGTGGAAGCACTGTGGACCAGTTTTGCGTACTTTGCCAGCACACCCTTGGTGAACTTGGCGGGCAGCGGCTGCCAGCCCTCCTTGCGGGCTTCGAGCTCCGCATCATCAACCAGGAGGTCGAACGAACGGGCAGCGATGTCGACACGGATGCGGTCGCCGTCCTGCACAAAGGCGATCGGACCGCCGTCGACGGCTTCCGGCGCAACGTGGCCGATGCACAAGCCGGTGGTGCCGCCCGAGAAGCGGCCATCAGTCAGCAGCAGCACGTCCTTGCCCAACCCCGCGCCCTTGATGGCGCCGGTAATGGCAAGCATTTCGCGCATGCCCGGGCCGCCCTTGGGGCCCTCGTAGCGAATGACCACAACGTCGCCCTTGTGGATCTCGCCATTATCCAAGGCCGTCAGGGCGCCCTGCTCGCGCTCGAACACACGGGCGGTTCCCTCGAAGACGTCGGCATCGAAGCCGGCGCTCTTGACCACAGCGCCCTCGGGCGCCATGGATCCGTGGAGGATGGTGATGCCGCCGGTCTTGTGGATCGGGTTGTCCAGCGCGCGGAGGATCTTGCCATCCAGATCCGGCGGATTGATGGAGGCGAGGTTCTCGGCGAGGGTCTTGCCGGTGACGGTGAGGCAGTCGCCGTGCAGCAGGCCGGCGTCGAGCAGCGCCTTCATGATGACCGGCACGCCGCCGATCTTGTCGACGTCGGTCATGACGTAACGCCCAAAGGGCTTCAAGTCGCCGAGGTGCGGAATCTTGTCCCCGATGCGGTTGAAGTCATCCAGCGTCAGTTCGACCTCTGCCTCACGGGCGATCGCCAGCAAGTGCAGCACGGCGTTGGTGGAACCGCCGAACGCCATGGTCACGGCGATGGCATTTTCGAAGGCCTTCTTGGTCATGATGTCGCGCGCGGTGATGCCCAGGCGCAGCAGGTTGACCACCGCTTCGCCGGACTTGCGCGCAAAGTCATCACGACGGCGGTCTGCCGACGGCGGTGCCGCCGAGCCCGGGAGGGACATGCCAAGGGCTTCGCCGATGCACGCCATGGTGTTGGCCGTGTACATGCCGCCACAGGCGCCCTCGCCGGGACAGATGGCCTTTTCGATGCGGGTGAGGTCCTCCATGCTCATCTTCCCGGCGGCGCAGGCACCCACCGCTTCGAAAGCGTCGATGAGGGTGACTTCTTTCTCCGAACCGTCTTCGAGCTTGACCCAGCCCGGCATGATCGAACCGGCGTAGAGGAACACCGAAGCGAGGTCCAGGCGGGCGGCCGCCATGAGCATCCCCGGGAGGGACTTGTCGCAACCGGCCAGCAAGACCGAACCATCAATGCGCTCGGCCTGCATCACGGTCTCCACGGAGTCGGCAATGACTTCGCGGGAGACGAGCGAGAAGTGCATGCCTTCATGGCCCATGGAAATGCCGTCCGATACGGAGATCGTGCCGAACTGCATCGGGAAGCCACCGCCGGCATGGACGCCTTCCTTGGCGCCCTGCGCGAGCCGGTTAAGGGAGAGGTTGCAGGGGGTAATTTCGTTCCACGAGCTGGCGACACCAATCTGGGGTTTGGCAAAGTCGTCATCGCCCATGCCGACGGCGCGGAACATGCCACGGGCGGGAGCGGCATGAATGCCATCGGTGACGACCCGGCTGCGGGGTTTGATGTCCGGCGTGTTGTCTGTAGCAATGTTGGTGTCGGTCATGGTCCAAAGTCTATGTGCACCTGGTGGCGCCAGCGCTTCTTCCCCGCCGGGTTAAGCCCGAACCGGCAATTATTGCGGAAACCCGGCACATGTGGAGTTGCGCCGGCGGCTCAGGTGTCGCCCGACTGGCGGGCGATCCCGGCAGCCTCAGCCTGGAGCATCTCCAGCACGCCTGCAATCGTGGCCCGTGCGGCCACTTCCTGCCGTGACAGGGCGACGATGCTTCTGCTCGCCTTTACTCCCGTGAGCGGACGGAGGACCAATCCCCTCCGTGCACTGGCGCGGGCCGTATAACGGGGAAGGAGGCAGATTCCGTGGCCTGCTCCCACCAGCGCTTCAAGGACCCTCAGGTCCGGATAACGCTGGCCGCGCGTGGCGTGCTTGCCTGCATGGACTTCGATTTGCCGAAGGACCGCGTCAAAGGGGAATCCCTCAGGAACGCCGATCCAGGGGTGGTCCACCACGTCCTCCGGAGTCAACCGCGCTTTGGACGCCAGCGGGTGCCCGGCAGGCATGGCAACGTCGAGTGCTTCCTCCAGCAGCGGGACTACCGCTAGTCCCGGCCGGGCAAAGACCTCGGGCCCATCCACGCTGTGCGCCAGCACAATGTCATAGTCGGCCACCAAAGGAGCAAAATGTGCCGTTCCCGGATCCTCGAAATGGGCATCGAAGCCCAGTCCCTCCACAGCGGCTACACGATGCAGCATTCCCGGCAGCAGCATTTCCGCCGCACTTGGAAAGAATGCCGCTGAAACATTGGTCTGCCAGCCTTTCCGGTAGCTGTCGACGGTGGACTCAGCGCGGGCCATGGCTGTAGCTATTTCGGCGGCTGCAGCAGCCATGGCGTGTCCGGCCTCAGTCAGCTGCACTCCCCTGCCGGCCTTTTCCACCAGGGTCACGCCCAATTCGGCCTGCAGGGTCTTCAACTGCTGGGAAACGGCGGAAGCAGTGACATTCATGGCATCTGCGGTGGCGCCCACGCTTTGGCGATCAGCCAGCTCCCGCAGAATCTGCAGCCTTTTGAAGTCCATGCAGCCAGACTAGGCGACGGGCAGGAATTCCTTCCAAAGAATTTGCCGCCCGACCTTCCTCAGTAATCTGATCAATTCCGGGGACCGGCCGACCAAGAGCTGGACAGCCCAATAGCAGGGACGTAACGTCTGAAATACCACGTACTGCACCCCTGTGAGCAGAAGGGCACCCGCCATGGATTGGTTAATTTGGGTCATTGTCATTGTTTTGGTCGTCGCGATTCTTTGGTGGCTCATGAGCCGCAACAAAACCTCGAATACCACCGCTAGCCCGGCTCCCGCAGCAATGGAGTCCACCAATACCGGAACCGTACCGGATCCGGGTGCGGTGACTGCGGGAGTCGCCGGACTGGCCGGCGTAACCAACCTTGGCAAAGCAGCTGCCGAGGGTAGCGGACCAACCGCTGACGAGCCGCTCCGGGAAGAAGAACGCGCAGAAGAACCACGCCCCGACGAAACAGCAGTTGAACCCCACGGCGAGACAAGTGAACCTGCCGTTGGTGAGGCCGGCGTTCGCCCCGGGGCCTCCGATGAATCCGCCGACGGGCAAACCGGCGTGCAGAAGGCCGCAACACCCGGTCTGACGGTCGAGGAACCGGTCATTGCAGCCCCGGTTGTCGAAGAGCCGGTGGTGGACGAACCGGTAGTGGATACCGACGCCAGGTTGCACACTGCCGACGCCGGCGACGTTGACGACTGGCAGGAGGCGCCCGCCGTCGAGGTCACCGCTGACGACGTCGCCAGGGCCGATGACGCAGCCGACAAGGCCGAGTGGGAATCATCGTGGACTGACGCTGCAGGCGCACCGGTCCATCACCAGGAGTACACTGCTCCGCACTCCCCCACACTCCCCGGTGCCGAGACCGCAGCCGGCGAAGACACCGTTGAAGACACCACAGCCGAAGAAGCCACGACTGAAGGCTCTGCGATCGAGGAAACCGGCCCGTCCGGGCACCTTGCCGCGGAGGAGCCCTACGGAACCGGCTCGTCCAGCACGCAGCGCGAAGGCCATCCTGTCAAGGCAATTGCGGCGACCATGACGTATCACGATGAGGACGCCGCCGACTACAACGACGTCGAAGCGGACGTCTGGTTCGAATCCGCAGCCCATGCTGAGGCAGCCGGATTCCGTCCGCCCCGGCGCAGCAGGCACTGATCCGGCCATCCGGAATCCGTCGCGTCAGGAGCAGCACACAGCCATGGGACACCAAGGTGCAGGAAAAGGCTTCACGGGAGGACAACGGCTTGTGGCGGCCGGCCATGCACTTGTGTTGGTCGTGGCACTTTCAGCCTGCACCGGAGGCACCTCCTCGCCCGGCACCGCGGCCACCCCGAATCCGGCCGGCTCCGGATCGAGCCGGACGGGGCAAGCCGCACCGCCGGCGCCTGAGGTCCTGCAAAAGCTCGACGTCGGGCTCCAGCTGCCATGGTCCGTCGTCTTCCTGCCGGACGGCACCGCCGTAGTGTCCGAACGGGATTCGGCGCGGCTCGTGGGGATCAAGGACGGCCGCGCGACCCCGATAGCCGAGGTACCCGGCGTCGTTCCCGGCGGCGAAGGCGGATTGCTGGGACTTGCCGCGTCGCCGTCTTTTGCCTCCGACCGGTGGCTCTATGCCTATCTGACGTCGGCAACTGACAACCGGATTGTCCGGATGCAACTGAAGGAGGATGCCGACGGGCCCCCGGGGCTCGGCACACCGGAGGTCATCTTCCCTGGAATCCCGAAGGCATCGACCCACAACGGAGGACGTATTCGTTTCGGTCCGGACGGAATGCTCTATGTCGGCACCGGGGACTCCCAGCGCAGGGAGCAACCGCAGGACACGGAGGCCCTGGGTGGCAAGATCCTCCGCCTGACCCCGGAGGGGCGCCCCGCGCCGGGTAATCCTTTCGGTGACAATCCGGTGTACAGCTATGGGCACCGGAACGTCCAAGGCCTGGCCTGGGACGCCGAAGGTAGGCTGTGGGCAAGCGAGTTCGGCCCTGACGTGGACGACGAACTGAATCTCATCCTCCCCGGCGGCAATTACGGCTGGCCTCTGGTGACGGGGGCGCCGGGCCGAAGCGGTCTGACCGACGCGAAGGTCGTCTGGCCCTCGACGTCCGAGGCGTCGCCGAGCGGGCTGGAAATCATCAACGGCGTGGCTTACACCGGCGCCCTTCGCGGCCAGCGGCTCTGGGCCGTTCCCCTCGATGGCCCAACAGCAGGCACCCCTGTGGCTTATTTCACAGGCGGGTACGGCCGCTTGCGGGACGTTGCCCGCGCACCGAACGGCGATCTATGGGTGCTCAGCAACAACAAAAACCCCGACTTCGCGCTGATTTTGCGGAGCCAACCATGATGCGCGGCAAGTGCCCCGGCTCGATTTCGCACTTCGGGCCAAGTCGTGTAGAGTTACTTGTCGTTGCGGAGATCGCCGGGGAAGGAAACGCCCCACGGATGATCGAAATCAACAGCTGCACCTCTAGCTCAACTGGCAGAGCAATTGACTCTTAATCAATGGGTTCCGGGTTCGAGTCCCGGGGGGTGCACCACTGAAAGACCCTGGAGTGAATTCACTCCAGGGTCTTTTGTTTTTCCTAAGGAATGCCATCCCGCGCCGTGCGCAGCTTCACTTCGAGCGTGGTTTTGAATCCGCGAATTGTGGTGTAGAGTTATTTGTCGTTGCGGAGGTCCGCAAGGAATGCGAATTCCCTCCAAGACCGAAACAATAGCTGCACCTCTAGCTCAACTGGCAGAGCAATTGACTCTTAATCAATGGGTTCCGGGTTCGAGTCCCGGGGGGTGCACCAAGACAAAAGGCTCCGGATCGTTCACACGATCCGGAGCCTTTACTTTTTTGACTGGCAGGAATTGCCGGCAGGGAAAGGCCCTTGCCGGTTTTGAATCAGGCCTGCGGCACGTCGCTTTCGACTTCCTGGGATTCCTGCTCGGGAGCGGGCAAGCCCGCAAGCCCCCGGACGACAATCCTGAGTTCCTCACGCAGCCTCGCAGTATCCACAGCGACAGGCGACAACACTTCCTGCTCCAGCTTCACAGCTTCCGCAAGGGCTGCGCTACCGGCCTCCGTCAGGGTGACCACGTGGCTTCTGCGGTCCGAGTCGCTGCGTTGGCGTGTAACGTGCCCGTGCAGCTCGAGCCTGGCAAGGGTGGTCCCCATGGTCTGGGCTTTGACCCTCGCAACTTCAGCCAAAGCCGCCTGGGTAATTGCACCCTTGGCTGCAAGTACTTGCATGGCAATGACCCCGGCGTGGGTAAGGCCGATGGACTTCAATTTTTCGTTCCACGAGATTTCCACCAGGCGTGCAGCTGTCGAAAGCAGTCGGGTAGTGGGCCATCTCTCCATATCTGGCATGCCGACAGTATATGCGCGCAAGAGCCGGGGACGCGGCTTCTGCGGTCTAAACTGGGAAATCGCGACCGAAAGCAAGGAGCATATTTTGGCTGAACGACTTATCCCCGGCGACGTTGCACCGGACTTCACCCTGCAGGACGCCTCGGGCGAAAACGTCAGTTTGTCCGACTTCCGGGGCCGAAAAACCATCGTCTACTTCTACCCGGCCGCCTCAACTCCCGGGTGCACCAAAGAGGCTTGTGACTTCAGAGACACTCTGGGCTCACTGCAAGCGGCCGGCTACGAAGTTGTTGGAGTCTCCCCCGATTCCGTGGACGCCATCGCCAAATTTGCGGCGGAAGAGCAACTCACCTTCCCGCTGCTGTCCGACCAGGAGCACACCGTCGCCGACGCCTACGGGGCATGGGGCGAAAAGAAAAACTACGGCAGGACCTACCAGGGGCTGATCCGCTCCACCATCGTGGTTGACCCCGATGGCAAGGTTTCCCTGGCCCAGTACAACGTCCGCGCCACGGGCCACGTAGCCAAGCTGCGCCGGGACCTCAAGCTGGACGGGTAACGGGTACACTGGAGGCCGTATATGGCATCGGGCGCCCGAAGGGGGCCTGAATGCCGGCCGGCGCGAGTGGTGAAATTGGCAGACACGCAGGATTTAGGTTCCTGTGCCTTCGGGCGTGGGGGTTCAAGTCCCCCCTTGCGCACAAGAGTCAAGAAGGACCGTGGCCATGGGCACACGGAGCACCCCCGGTTGCAGAGCCGGGGGTTTTTCCTCAAGCAGCGGGGACAGCTACCTGAATAAGCGCTGGGAAGTGCGTTCGGGACGTTCAACTAGACTGGAATGTGGTCTGGCCTAAGCCGGCCGTGGCATTTCAACCGGCTTGAGGGGACAAGAGTGGCAAGCAGCAAAATGCGGAGCCTGACCGTGCAGTTGCTCAAGGTGGGCTCTGTTTTTGCAGTACTGGGGCTGGCGGCATGTACAGGAACGCCTGGCCCCGCGCCGTCGTCGTCTACCGGAAGCTCGGCCCCGGCCGAGCCGGCGGCCACCTTCAACTTCGGCACGGCGTCGATGCCCTTGGGCCTTGACCCTGCCATGACGGCCGATTCCGAGTCCTACCGTGTAACGCGCCAGGTCCTTGAGGGACTGGTTGGTGTTGACGGATCAACCGGAGACACCACTCCCCTGCTGGCCACGGAGTGGAAAGACAGCAACAACGGTCTGACCTACGACTTCACCCTCCGCTCCAAAGTCACCTTCCACGACGGAACACCTTTCGACGCAACCGCAGTGTGTGCCAACTTCAACCGCTGGTTCAGCTTCCCTGCCGATCTCCGGAAGCAGGCACCGGGAATCTCATTCCAGGGCGTTTTCAAGGCCTATTCGGACGAGCCCGTCTTCTCCATCTTCAAGGACTGCAAGGTGGTCTCACCCACCGACGTCCAAATCAACCTGACCAGGCCCTTCACCGGGTTCCTGCAGGCACTGACGCTTCCGGCCTTCGCCATTTCTTCCCCCGCCGCACTGGAAGCGCAGCGCGCCAACGTTCTTGACCAGACCCGGAACGGCCAGGCAGTTTCTGCCTACGCGAGCCACCCCGTGGGGACCGGTCCCTACCAATTTGGAACCTGGGACGAGAACAAGATCACCCTCCAAAGCTACAAAGGCTATTGGGGCAACAGGGGCCAGATAGCCACCATCAATTTCATCCCTTACGACCGCGCCGAGACACGGCAACAGGCTCTTCTGGATGGCAAAATCGACGCCTACGACCTCGTGACGCCGGCAACCTTCGACCAACTCGTCAAGAAGGGTGTCCAGATCATCCAACGGGACCCGTTCTCCGTGATGTACCTGGGCATCAACCAGGCAGTGGCACCCCTGGACAAGCTGGAGGTCCGCCAAGCCATTGAAATGGCCGTGGACAAAGAATCCCTGATCCGCAAGTTCTTCATCGACAACACTGCCCAGGCGTCCCAGTTCGTGCCGCCAAAGCTCAGCGGCTTCAACAACAACGCCCCGTCGCTGGGATACAACCCTGAGAAGGCCAAACAGCTTCTCGAGAAGGCCGGCTACAAGGGTGAGGAACTGAAGTTCTACTATCCGTTGAATGCCACGCGGGCCTACATGCCCACTCCCGAGAAGATCTACGCCGAAATCAGCCGCCAGCTGGTTGCCGTTGGCCTCAACATCAAACCGGTTCCCATTGACTGGGAAAACGGCTACCTCCAAAAGGTCCAGTCCGCCGGGGACCGTGGGCTGCACCTGCTCGGATGGAACGGCTCGTACGCCGATGCCGACAACTTCCTGGGGCCCCTCTTCGGCGAAAGCCGGGCGGAGTTCGGCTACACGGACTCGGAGGTCTTCCACAAGATCGAAAGGGCACGCGCCATGCCTGAGGGCGATGACCGCAATGCCCAGTACCAGGCCATCAATGCCGAGATTGCCGCGTCCGTGCCGGCAGTCCCGATCGCCTTCCCCATCTCGGCCCTGGCGTTGTCCAACAAGGTGGAAAGCTACCCCGCTTCACCGGTCCTCAACGAAGTTTTCACGAACGTCCGCTTAAAGCCTTGACGATTCCCCACAATTTCAGTATTGGGTCTGCACGGGGATATTCTGTGACAGCCAGTGCCGCCGCTAACGGAGATTGATCGTGACCTTCATTTCCAAGACTCAACATGCCGACGTCGTCCTTATTGGCGGCGGAATCATGAGTGCCACCCTCGGTGCGTTCATCAAGCAACTTGAACCCACCTGGACCATCTCCCTGTTCGAACGACTCGACGAAGCGGGGCTCGAGAGCTCTGGACCGTGGAACAACGCCGGCACCGGACACGCTGCCCTGTGTGAGCTTAACTACTCACCCGCAGCCAAGGACGGTTCCGTGGATCCTTCCAAGGCCCTCCACATCAACGAGCAGTTCCAGCTCTCACGCCAGTTCTGGTCCCACTTGGTGGACAGCAAGGTGATCGGATCGCCCAAGGGCTTCATCAACACGGTTCCGCACATGAGCTTCGTCATTGGCGAGGACCACGCGAAATTCCTGAAGACCCGCTACGAGGCCCTCAAGCCCAACACGCTGTTCCGCAGCATGGAGTACACCGAGGACCAGGACCAAATCGCCAAGTGGGCACCCCTGATCGTCAAGGGCCGTGACCGCAAGCAGCGTGTCGCCGCCACCCGCGCAGCGGAAGGCACCGACGTCGATTTCGGCGCCCTGACCCGCGAGCTGACCGGTTACCTTCAGGGCAGCGGGGCCGAGGTCAACTACGGCCACGACGTCACCAACATCAACCGCGCAGCAGGCGGCGGCTGGGATCTGTCCATCAAGCATGCCAAGTCCGGCGAGCACGGCCGTATCCACGCCAACTTTGTCTTCGTTGGCGCCGGCGGCGGTGCGCTCCACCTGTTGCAGGCCTCGGGCATCCCGGAAAGCAAGGGCTACGGCGGATTCCCCGTATCGGGACAGTTCTTCCGCTGCACCGATGATGCCATCACCTCCCAGCACAGTGCCAAGGTCTACGGCCAGGCCTCGGTCGGCGCTCCCCCGATGTCCGTACCCCACCTGGACACCCGCTTTGTTGACGGAAAGCGTTCCCTCCTGTTCGGTCCTTACGCCGGCTTCTCCACCAACTTCCTGAAGACTTCCAGCTACCTTGACCTTCCCCTGTCCATCCGCCCGGGGAACATCATCCCCATGCTGGCAGTAGCCAAGGACAACATGGATCTCACGGCCTACCTCATCAAGGAGGTTGCCAAGCGGCACGAAGCCAAGGTGGAATCGCTGCGCGAGTACTACCCCGAGGCCGTCGGCAGCAACTGGGAACTGATCACTGCCGGCCAGCGTGTACAGATCATCAAGAAGCATCCCCAGAAGGGTGGTGTCCTGCAGTTCGGCACCGAGGTCATCGCCTCCCGCGACGGCTCCATCGGCGCCCTCCTCGGTGCATCGCCTGGAGCGTCCACGGCTGTGCCGATCATGATCGAACTCCTGCAGAAGTCCTTCCCCAAGAACTTCAAGGGATGGCAGTCCAAGCTCAAGGACATGATGCCGGGCTACGGCGTCAAGCTCAATGAGAACCCGGACCTTGCCGCCGAACTGGAGGCCAGCACAGCCAGGTCCCTGCAATTGGAAGTGGCCAACGCCGTCCAGGGCTAGGCCACACCCCGGGGCTGCGGCCGGTTCCCGTCAGACGAATCGTTTCGTAGACCACAGGAGTCGATGCAATGTTCCGCCTGGCCAAGCTTTCCCTGGGCAACCGGGCCCTGATCGCGCTGATCACCGTCTTTGCGGCGGTGTTCGGCGTGATCACCATGGGGTCGCTGAAGCAGGAACTCATCCCGTCCATCGAGTTCCCGCAGATCACAGTTGTCACCTCCATGCCAGGCGCTTCGCCGGAGGTGGTGGACAAGCAGCTGAGCCAGCCCCTTGAAACTGCGCTGAACAGCGTCGAAGGACTTGAATCAACCTCGTCCACCTCACGCAACGGCGTCTCGCAGATCACCATGGTGTTCACCTATGGCTCTAATCTCGATCGCGCACGCAACCAGATCGACCGGGCCATTTCCAACGCCAAGCGAGTGCTGCCCGCCAACGTGGAGCCCCAGTCCATCGCGGGCAACATCAGCGACTTCCCGATCGTCTACCTGGCCGTTTCTTCCGACAAACCGCTGAGTGAACTCAACGCGGACCTGCTCAGGCTCAGCGTGCCCCGCCTCCAGAAGATCGACGGCGTCCGGGGCGCCGACGTGACTGGCGGCGCCAGCCAGCACATCCTGATCCAGCCCCGCCAGGCCGATCTCGCCTCAACGGGAGCCTCGGTCCAATCCATCAGCAGCGCGCTGAAGAACAACGGGACCCTGGTTCCCGTCGGCACCATCGAGGACCAGGGCAAAACGCTCTCCCTCCAACTCGGCAGTCCTGTGGACTCCCTGGACGTCATCAAGGGACTTCCGCTGGCAGGAACCAGCAAAGCCACCACCATCGGTGCCGTAGCAGACGTCAGCATCGAAGACGACGCCGCCACATCAATTACGCGAACCAACGGCAAGCCGACGTTGGCCCTGTCCGTCACGAAGAAGCCCGAGGGCGATACTGTGGCGATCTCCCATGCTGTCCGTGACGCCATCGGGACGATGGAAGAGGAACTGGGGAACAACGCCACCTTCACTCCTGTTTTTGACCAGGCCCCGTTCATTGAGAAATCCATCAAGGACCTCACCACTGAAGGGCTCCTGGGCCTTGGCTTTGCCGTGGCGGTCATCCTGGTGTTCCTGATGTCCGTCCGCTCGACCTTGGTCACGGCAGTGTCCATTCCGCTGTCCCTGCTGATAACTTTCATTGGCATCTCTGCCACCGGGTACTCACTGAACATCCTCACGCTGGGCGCCCTCACTATTGCCATCGGGCGCGTGGTGGATGACTCAATCGTGGTGATCGAGAACATCAAACGGCACTTGAGCTACGGCGAACACAAGCTCGCGGCCATCCTGACATCTATCCGCGAGGTGGCGGGGGCCATTACGGCGTCGACGCTGACGACGGTTGCAGTGTTCCTTCCGATCGCGTTCGTGGGCGATCTCGCCGGTGAGTTGTTCCGCCCCTTCGCGCTGACCGTGACGATAGCTTTGTTGTCCTCGCTCCTGGTTTCCCTGACCATCGTCCCCGTACTGGCTTATTGGTTCCTGTCGTCGCCCAGGAAAGGCGCCGAGGCCGCTAACTCCGATACGGAAGGCTCCGGTAAGGAAACGGCGGAGAAAGCACGTGAAGCCGAGCAGCGGAGCCGGCTCCAGCGCGGCTACCTTCCGATCCTGACAAAGACCCAGAAGCACCCTGTCATGACCTTGTCCGCCGCAGCCCTGATCCTGGTGGCGACCATCGCCGTGTCACCGTTGCTGGCCACGGACCTGCTGGGCCGCTCCGGGGAGAACAGCATGACGGTCCGGCAGGTCCTGCCGGCCGGCACCAGCCTGCAGGCAACCAGTGAAGAGGCCACGAAGGTTGAGGATGCCCTCAAGGGCATCGAGGGCATCAAGGATGTGCAGGTAACCTCCGGCAACGCCCAGACCGGCTTCGCTGCCCTGACATCGACGGGTTCATCGAACTCGACGTTCACGATCGTCACCGACGAGAAAGTCAACCAGGGCAAGCTCCAGGAGGAAGTCCGGAACAAGCTGGCCGGGGCGGCAGGCAAGATCACCGTTGGCTCCCAGCAAGGCGGCTTCGGGACGTCCTCCACAGTGGATATCACCATCAAGGCTGCCAACTCCGCTGACCTGAAGACGGCCAGTGATGCCATGGTCAAGGCCATGGAGGGTGTTCCCGGCAGCACGGAAGTCTCAACCAACCTGGCATCCACCCAGTCCGTGGTCCAGGTCCGGGTTGACCGTGCCAAGGCCGTGGCTGCGGGTTTGACCGAGGAACAAGTGGGTGCGTTCCTCGCCTCCACGGTCAGCCCCATCCCTGCCGGCACAGTCCGGATCGACACGGATGACTACCCGGTCCAGATCGGCCAAGGGACCCGGTTCACCAGCCTTGCCGCCGTTCGGGCGCTCCAGCTCCCCACGGCCCGCGGAGGCGTCGCGCTCGAGGCCATCGCCGCCGTCGAACAAGTGGACACGCCGGTATCCATCACCAGCAGCAACGGCCAGCGGACCGCGCGGGTGACTGTCACGCCGTCGGGATCCAACCTCGGCAGCGTCAGCACCGCCGTGCAGGAGCGGCTCGCCAAGGTAGATCTGCCCGCCGGAGTCACCGCCACCATCGGCGGCGCCACCACCCAGCAGGCGGAGTCTTTCCGCCAACTGGGCCTGGCGCTTCTGGCGGCGATTGCCATTGTCTACGTGATCATGGTGGCGGCATTCAAGTCACTCATCCAGCCCCTGATCCTGCTGGTCTCCGTGCCGTTCGCGGCCACAGGCGCCATCGGCCTCCTGTTGCTGACAGGTGTGCCGTTGGGCCTGCCGTCACTGATCGGCATGCTGATGTTGGTGGGCATCGTGGTGACCAACGCGATTGTCCTGATCGACCTCATCAATCAATACCGGAAACCGCATGACGGCCGCCCCGGCATGACCGTCGCTGACGCCATCACCCATGGTGCCCGGCAACGTCTCCGCCCCATCCTGATGACGGCGCTGGCAACTGTTTTCGCTTTGACTCCGATGGCGCTGGGCCTGACAGGCGGTGGAGGCTTTATCTCGCAACCTTTGGCCATCGTCGTCATTGGCGGTCTTGTCTCTTCAACGGCCCTGACCCTGGTGCTGGTCCCTGTCCTGTACAAACTGGTGGAAGGACGCAGGGAGAAGAAGCAATTGCTGCGTGAGCTGCAGGAGAAGCCAACTCCAGCACCCGGAAACAACAGCCAGGGAAGCAACGGCCAGGGCGGCAGTGGTGCAGACGAGTTCCAGGACTGGACCACGGGCATGATCCCCCGGGTCAAGGGCCGCCGCGCGGCCCACAATCCCGGGGAGTAGCTCCTCAACAATCACCTAAGCAGGGCCGGGAACAATTCCCGGCCCTGTCCTGTTATAGGCACTGATACATGCAAATGCATCTAGTTTGAGGTACACTGTTTACAGAGCCCGGGACCACGGGCAGGGAGAAAGGCACATCATGCAGATCGGCGTATTCAGCGTCAGCGACATCACGACTGACCCCACAACGGGCCGCACGCCCACCGAAAACGAGCGCATCAAGGCGTCCGTTGCCATCGCCAAGAAGGTCGAAGAAATCGGCATGGATGTCTACGCCCTGGGCGAGCACCACAACCGCCCGTTCTTCTCCTCCTCCCCCACCACCACGCTGGCTTACATCGCTGCCCAGACAGAGCGCATCACGCTGTCCACTGCGACCACACTGATCACCACCAACGACCCCGTGAAGATCGCAGAAGACTTCGCCATGCTGCAGCACCTCTCCGATGGCCGCGTGGACCTGGTGCTCGGTCGCGGCAATACGGCGCCCGTGTACCCCTGGTTCGGCAAGAACATCCAGGACGGCATCGAACTCGCGATCGAGAACTACAGCCTGCTCCGCAAGCTTTGGGATGAGGACACTGTCAACTGGTCCGGCAAGTTCCGTACCCCGCTGCAGAACTTCACTTCGACGCCGCGGCCGCTCGACGACGTCGCTCCCTTCGTCTGGCACGGCTCCATCCGCACTCCCCAGATCGCGGAGGTTGCTGCATACTACGGCGATGGCTTCTTCGCCAACAACATCTTCTGGCCGAAGGAGCACTACCAGCAGTTGATCGGCCTGTACCGTGAGCGCTACGAGCACTACGGCCACGGCAAGGCAGACCAGGCGATCGTGGGCCTCGGCGGCCAGTTCTTCATGAGGAAGAACTCCCAGGACGCCGTCAAGGAATTCCGTCCGTACTTCGACAACGCCCCGGTTTACGGACACGGCCCGTCGCTGGAGGACTTCACTTCGCAAACGCCCCTGACCGTCGGCAGCCCGCAGGAAGTCATCGAGAAGACCCTGACCTTCCGTGAAGCGTTCGGCGACTACCAGCGCCAGTTGTTCCTGATCGACCACGCCGGCCTTCCCCTGAAGACCGTATTGGAGCAACTGGACCTCTTTGGCGAGGAAGTCCTGCCGGTCCTGCGCAAGGAGTACGCCGCCATGAAGCCCGCACACGTGCCGGATGCGCCCACCCACGCCTCCCGCGTGGCAGCCGCCCTGGAAGCCAAGGTCACCGAATCGGCTACCGCCGGTGCAGCGGGCCAGGACGCCTGATGTCCGCCCCCTCGGGGTCCTCTGCCGTCCGCCTCGCCGCCGAAACCTGGGAGTCCTTGTTCCGCTCCCAGGTGGCGGTGATGCGGAAGCTGCAGTCCGGACCGGCCTTCAAGACCCTGCCCGTGAAGGAATACGACGTCCTGTTCACGCTCTCGCGCTGCCCGTCAGGCCAACTGCGCCTGAACGAGATCAACGACAAAGTGCTGCTGAGCCAGTCCAGCTTGAGCCGCTTGGTGGACCGCTTGGAGAAGCGCGGACTCGTGGAGCGGACCACCGCCCCCGACGACGGCCGCGGGGTCCTGCTGGCCCTCACCGAGGCGGGACGGGAACTTCAAAAAACCATCGGGCGCGAACACGTGCGCGACATCGCAACCCTGGTGGCGCCCGCTCTCACGGCCGATGAACAGCGCGAACTCTTGCGGTTGACCGAGAAGCTCCGAGCCTCAGTGGCCGGACACTAGCGCAGGCTGACGAGCTCCCGGTGGTTCTCCACCGGGAGCTCTCCGTTGATGGAAGCGCTGACCTTCAGGGTCTTCAGCGAGAGACTTCCACCCACCGTGGAAAGAAATGCAGTGTCCGAGGAGTCACGCCCGGCGGTGATGCGGAGCATGGATTCACGCGGCGCCAGGCCAGTGGGATCAATGATCCGCCAGGACCCGTCAACATAGGCTTCGGCCACCGCATGGAAATCCATGGGGCTCAGGCCGGGGGCGTAGACGGCAGCAAGGCGCGCAGGCACATCCTTGGAGCGCAACAAGGCAATGGCGAGGTGGGCAAAGTCCCTGCACACACCCTTGCGGTGCAGCAGGGTTTCCACGGCTCCATCCGTCCCCCGCGACGAGCCACTGACGTAGCGGAGCTCTCCGTGGACCCAGTCACGAACTGCGTGGAGCAGTTCGGCACCCTGCAGGCCGCCGAACTCGGCATAGGAGGTGGGCAGCAGCCTGTCCGACTCCGCGTAACGGCTTGGCCTGACATACCGGATGAGCTCCATGGGAGTGGACGTATCGGGAACGGCATAGCCGTGGACACTTGCCCGGTAGTCCACCGTTACTTCGCTGGGCTCGGCGAACTCAAGATAGTGGAACCGTCCACCATGGTGGTCGCTGAGTTCGACTACAGGAAGTTCCTCGCCCGCAACAGTGACCGACAGGTTCTCGGTCACCAGGTCATAGCCTGGGTTGTTGGCCACGGCAATGGCCATGGCCACTTTGGTGTTGGCCGCGGTCTTGAAAACGAGCGTGGCAGCAACGTTGCGTTCCATTGATCTCCGGACTGGGTTGCGGCGCGCGGCCCCCAACGCCGCCGAGTGTGTGGATCAGCCAACCCCAGGACTACGGATTGACCTTCAGAGACAGTAGCATCCGCTGGACGTTGGCGAATTCAGAATCGTGGGCCACGTATTTAGCGGCCAGGTCCAGCGTATCGAAAGACTTCACGGGCGCCACTTTTTCCTCGGCAGCGAAGGCATGCAGGGCAAGGACATCCCCGAACGAGAAGTCGCCTTTTCCTGCCGGTCCCTGTACGCGGTTGACGAGCTCGCACGCCTGGCCGTCAACGCCGGCCACCATGTTGGTAATCCCATAGGAACCGAAGAACCTATACCCCTGGATGACGCGGAAGACCATCCGCGGATCAATGGTGTCCGGCCCGTCGGAGTGCGGTACGTCAACGGGCGTGCTGCTGATCACCACGTAGGGCTTCCCCTGCCCCGCAGGGCAGGCAGCCGGAGCGGACGGAGGCAACCCTGTTTGGAGGGTGGCTATGTATTTCCCTGCGCCATCTTTGACTTCCACCTTGACGGCGCCAGCCAACGAGCCGGCCGCAGGTTCTGCGGATTGCGCGATCCAGTCCTTCGGAAGCTCGAAACTGACGCTCTTGGCGGCATCCGTATAGGTTTTCCAGGACAGGGCCGTGGGCGCCGGATCCGGACCCGTGGTCGGTGACCCGGAAGGAGCGTCCGTTCCGCTCGAGCCGGCCGGAGATGTCGCTTGGCTGGCCTCAGTGGTGGGGGTCGTCGTCGAGCCTTCAGGCGCCCCGGTCCCCGATTCGGAACTGTTCGGCCGCGATGTCGCCGTAGAGGTGACCTGTGGGCCCTTGTTTTCGGATGAGCATGCCGCTGTGCCCACCACCATGGAACCCGCAAGCGCCACGGCGGCTAGTTTGAGCGGAATGCCGCCCGGATTCCTCGTGCCAGTCATGAGCACAGCCTAGCGGCGGGGGTGCCGCGACACGCACAGGTCTAGGCTGAGGGTATGGCCCCTACTCAGCACGACGAATCCGAGGACACTATCCCCACGATGTCCGCAGTAGACATAGCTGACTGGCGTCTGAAGACCTTCGCCCTCTATGACAAGGTCCGGCAACTCGCAGCGACCAATCCCTTCGACGCACACGTGTACTGGCGCCAGGAGCGGGACCTGATGTTTGCCACGCATCCTGCCTCCGCCCTCACGCCGGAGATGAAGGCATCGTTTTCCGGATTGCAGACCGCCGGGTACGACCCCGCCTACCGGTTCCATGCCGTGCTCCAGCCGGAAGGCCAGGGACAGGAAATGAATGTCCAGACCGGGACTGACGGAGTGGTGCCTTTCACCCGGATCGGCACGTTTGAACTGCCCGGACTTGGTTCCTTGGCTGTTTGGCGGCTCCGGAGCTACGGTGGCGGGATCTTCGTGCCGTTCCGTGATGCGACCGCCGGCAAACAGGGTGGCAGCTACGGTGCCGGCAGGTACCTTCTGGACACCATCAAAGGTTCATTCCACGGGACAAGGGGAACGGGCGCCGGGCAGGAGTTCACCCTCGATTTCAACTTCGCCTACAACCCCTCATGCGCCTACAACGAGGCCTGGGCGTGCCCGCTCGCAGGCCCGGCCAACAGGTTGCCTGCGGAGGTGCCGGTCGGCGAACTGTACGCAGGCTAGCCGAACAACCCACCTGGTCCAAAGGCTGCGAGCGCCGCAATGGCGGCGACTATGGTCAGCGGTGCCACCAGCAGGCCCATCACCGCGTAGCCCTGCCATTTCACGTGTACGTTCATCCGCATCAGCCTGTCGTGCCACAGCAGTGTTGCCAAGGACGCCCAGGGGGCAATCAACGGACCTGCGTTGACGCCCACCAGCAACGCCGCCATCCGTTCCGGGGTTCCCGCCAGCGGTTCGGCCAGAAGGTAGGCCGGCAGGTTGTTGACGACGTTTGAGCCGAGGGCACCGGTCATGGCGAGCCGTAGGAGTTCGATGAAGCCACTGCCCTGACCCGCCACTTCACCGAGTATTGCTGATGCGCCCAGGTACTGGGTGGCCTCGACAACCAGGAACAGGCCACAGGTGAACAGGAGCAGCGACCAGGGAATCAGCGTGATCTTCAGGACCGCGGGCCGCCGAAGAACGAACAGGACTGCCAGGACCGCCGCTGCGAGGGATGCCGGAATCCAGATGGCAGCTCCTGACACCAGGGCCGGCAGCAGCAGCAACAGGACCACCGCGCTGCCCACCAGCAAAAGGCGGTCGGGGGCCTTGGCCGTGGAAGCGACCGTCGGGCGGGATTCATCCAGGCCGTAGCTCTTGCGCAGTTCGCGCCGGAAAACGAGGGCGATGAAGGCCAGGGGCACCAGGATGGCGGCAAGCGAGGGCGCCCACATGAGCTGGGCGAATTGGGCCGGGGTGATCCCACCCAGGTTGTGCTGCGCCAGGAGGTTGGTGAGGTTCGAGATGGGCAGCAGCAGGCTGGCTGTGTTGGCCAGCCACACAGTTGTCAGCGCGAAAGGCAGGACAGGCAGTCCTGCCTGCCGGGCCACGGTGACCACGACGGGAGTGAGGAGGACCGCCGTCGTATCCAGGGACAGGAAGATAGTGCTCAAGGTGGCGAACAGCGCCAGCAGCAACCACAGCAGGACGCTGCGTCCCCTCCCCCATCTGCGCAAATGCCGGGCGACCCATTGGAAGGTGCCGGCTTCACTGACGAGTTCGGTTACCACGGTCATGGCGACGACAAATGCCAGGATCGGAGATACCCGGTCCGCGAGGACCGCTACCTCGTGCCACGGCAGGACCCCCGTGGCCACGGTTACCCCGCCCGCTACAAGCAGAATCAACCCGATAATCGCCAGACGCATGAGAGGGATTCTAAGCCCCGCGCCTGTGGGGTTCCCTCCACGGCACGGCAGATTACGACGGCGTCGGGCGCCTCAAGTGCGGCATCACCGACGGAGGACGTAGGATGTCATCATGACTTCAGCCCCCGCGCGTCGAATCGCCCGCGTCCGCCCCCTCGATCCGGCTTCACCGGACGAGCACTTCTTTGTAGCAAACGACGCCCCGGATTTCGCGTCCGCGGAGGGGAAAATATGGTCCGTCATCGACTCCCCGTTTCCGTCATCCCGGGCCAATGCGCCCAGCCCTTCGCGCGGGGGCTGGGAAAAGGGTTCGAAAGTCACTGAAGACGCCTTCACGTTCCTTGCGCCGTCCGTGCCGGTCAACGTCTTCGGCATGGCCCACAACACCGGACAACCCGGCCGCGACCTGCCTCCCCAGGCCTTCCACAAGGCGGCCTCGAGCGTGATTGGCCCGGGCGAAGCCATCCAGCTCAGCACGTCCGTCGGCCATGTGGATCCCGAAGCGGAGCTGACCATTGTGGTCGGCCGCGCGGCGCGGAACCTGACCCTGGAAACCGCCCGGTCCGCAGTCCTGGGCTTCACCATCGGCAACGATGTTTCAGCCCGGGACCTGCAAAAGAGCGATGAACTGTGGATCAGCGCCAAGAGCCAAGACACTTTCACCCCGGCCGGCCCGTGGATAGTGACCACAGTGGACTACCCGCGCCTGGGCATCGGGATCATTCACAACGGAACCGCCTTGAAGCCGGCCAGCACCGCCGATCTTGGCTGGAACGTCGAGGAGATCCTCGTCTACCTCACCTCGTTCATGACTCTCCAGCCCGGCGATCTGGTCCTCACCGGCTTCCCGGCCGAAAGCGCGCGCATCCACCCCGGCGACACCGTGGTGTGCAGCATCGAAGGAATCGGCGAGCTCAGCAACCCCGTGACCGGCGCCTCCTGGGAGGAACTGCCGGCATAGTGTGTCAGGCTTAACCCCATGGAGACAGCTGCGGACGCCACAGGGCTACTGCCGTCTCCTCCTCACAAACCACCCCGGAAAAGGCATCGCGGCGTACTGAGATACCCCTTCGTGAGGCAGCTGCTGCGCTTCACCGGCGTCGGGATTATCTGCACGGGAAGCTCGCTGGCCATCTACGCGTTGCTGCGTCCACTCATCGACCCGCAACTGGCCAATGCCGTGGCGTTGATCCTGACCTCACTCATGAACACGGCGCTCAACCGCCGCCTGACGTTCAAGATCACTGGCAGTAAAAAGCGTGCGCGGGACCACCTAAGCGGCGTGCTCGTGATAGGCATCGCTTTGCTGATCACAGGTGGCAGCTTGGGTGTCCTGCATCTTTTCAAGCCGGAAGCCAGCGTCGCCGAGGAACTCTGGACCACTACCTTGTCCGGGTTCGTGGCCACCGCCGTCCGTTTCACCTTGCTGCGTCACTGGATTTTCCGCCGGGCGCGGCACGTCTAACACGGCACCTCCAACACGGCGCGTCCGGCACCGAACACCCGGCACCGAACACCCGGCGCCGAGCACCCGGCGCAGCGCAGGGCGTCAGCCGGCTTGCGGGGCCGCGAGGTTCCTGACACGCGCGACGGCGGTTTCCACCGCCCCGGCGGCCGTCTCCAGTTCTTTGCCGGTGATGGCGGAAGTGAAGCTGAAGCGAACCGCCGTCTGGGCGGTTTCCGGAGCGATGCCCAACGCCACCAAAACCGGCGACGGCGCATCTGATCCAGCAGCACACGCCGAACCGCTGGAGCACACGACTCCCAAGCGTTCGAGTTCCAGCAGGACCGATTCGCCGCTGGTTCCCGGGAAGCAGAAGGACGCGACCGACGGCAAGCGCCGGCTCCGATGTCCTGTCAGCATGGCGTCAGGAACGGTGTCCAAAACCCGCTGAATGAAGGTCTCACGCAAGAGCGCAACGCGGTCCGCCTGTTCCCGCTGTTCGGCATGGGAGAGCGCCAAGGCCGTAGACAAAGCGACGGCTCCGGCCACGTTTTCCGTTCCCGAACGTTTGCCCCGCTCCTGCCCGCCTCCGTGCATGAGGGGTTCCAGGCGCAGCCGGCCTTTGACGAACAAGGCTCCGGACCCCTTCGGCGCTCCCAATTTATGCGCTGAAATGCTCATGGCATCAACGCCGAGCTCCTTCACATCCAGCGGACACCACCCCGCAGCCTGTACGGCGTCTGTGTGGAAGGGAACACCGGCATCGTGGGCAACCTCTGCCAGGTCGGCGATAGGTTGCACGGTTCCGATTTCATTGTTCGCGTACATGATGCTCACCAGGGCGGTCCCCGGCTGAAGGACGCTGCGCAGCGCGTCCACAGTGACAACACCGTCGCTGTCTACCGGCACGACATCCACCACAAAACCGTGGACCCGTTCCAGGTAGCGCGCCGATTCCTCCACCGCCGGATGTTCGACGGCGCTGATCACCACCCGCTTCAATGCAGGGTCAGCCTCCCGCCGCGCCAATGCGATGCCTTTGACGGCAAGGTTGTCCGCTTCGGTGCCACCCGAGGTGAACGTGACCTCGCCGGGGCGGCAGTTGAACACTTTCGCGACGCCGGACCGTGCCGCCGCGAGCGCCGCCGCTGCCGATTCACCCAGCGTGTGGTGGCTTGAGGGATTGCCAAACTCGCCGCTGAGATAGGGCCACATGGCCTCCAGCACTTCGCGGCGGACCGGCGTGGTGGCAGCGGCGTCGAGGAAGATCATGACCGGAGCCGGCTTTCAGTTCCGGCCAGTGGTGAGTTCGATGTCGAGGCCAAGGTCCAGGGCGTTCACGCTGTGGGTCAGGCCGCCGATGGAGATGACATCCACTCCTGCTGCGGCGATGCCGGTGACGGTGTCCAGGTTTACGTTGCCGCTGGCTTCCACGATGGCCCGGCCATCAACCTGCTTGACGCCGGCACGCAGCTCCTCCAGGGAGAAATTGTCCAGCATGATGGTGTCCACGCCCGCTGCCAGCACTGGTTCGATCTGCTCTGCGCTGTCCACTTCGACTTCGAAGTGGGTGGTGTGGCCAAGCTGGGCTTTGGCAGCGATCAGCAGCTCAGTCAGTTTGCCGGCGTCGCCGCCGGTCATGACGGCGAGGTGGTTGTCCTTGGCGAGCACGGCGTCGGAGAGGCTGTAACGGTGGTTCGCTCCCCCGCCGCAGCGGACGGCGTAGCGCTCCAGCACCCGCAGCCCGGGGGTGGTCTTGCGGGTATCGGTGATCCGGGCCCGTGTCCCTTCCACCAGCCGGACGAACTCTGCGGTTTTGGTGGCGATCGCGCTCATGCGCTGCACCAGGTTCAGGCCCACCCGCTCGGCCAACAGGACCGAGCGCGCACTGCCGCTGACGCGTGCAAGGTGGGTTCCGGCGTCGAAAGCTTCACCATCGGCGAGGAGCAACTCCACTTCGGTGGTCGGATCAACTGTCTTCATGGCGTCGCGGAACACGGTTCCGCCGCTGAACACGCCGGGGACCCTGGCGTTGAGGACCGCCACGGCCTGCGCCTCAGCCGGAATGAGCAGCAGGGACGTGATGTCCCCGCTGGGCGCATCCTCCGCGAAGGCCCGTTCCAAAATATCCCGCACGGGGGCTGCGGGGAGGGTCAGGTTAGTCATGGACGAGGCTCACTTTCCGGCTCATGGTGTAACGCTTGTCAAAATCGTCGACGGCGGCTGGTGCCTTCACGCTGTCGCTGCGGTAATGCGCCCCCAGTGACCCCCGTCGTTCCCGGGCAGCCCTCACGAGCAACTGGGCGGCCAGCAGAAGGTTGGCGTCCTCGTGTACGCGGACATCCAGGGACTCCGGAACGCTCAAGGGACCGGCAGCCTCTTCCCATTCCCCCAGGACCTCTGCGGCCTCAGCCAACAACTCCCCGCTCCGGAGCACGCCAGCCTTGGCGGTCATCAGCCGCCGAAGAGCCTGCCGCGAGAACCCGCTGGCTCCCGCTGGCGCGGCGGTTTCGCTGAAGGTTCCGCTGCGATTGTCGCCTGCCGGGGTCCCGGCAGCGTGCGTAAAAGCGAGGCCGCCCGCGGCCGAGTCAGCACGCAGAGGGGCTCCGTCAGACGACTCACCGGACGACCCAAGGAACCCTTCAACAGCCCTGCGCCCGAACACCAGTCCTTCAAGCAGGGAGTTACTGGCCAGCCGGTTTGCCCCCTGCACACCGGTGCACGCGACTTCACCGGCAGCCAGCAGCCCGGGAACCGAAGTCCGGCCGTGGAGGTCCGTTACCACCCCACCCATCCAGTAGTGCGCCGCCGGTGCCACGGGAACCAGGTCCTTGGTCCAGTCGAGGCCGGCCTGGCGGGTGTGCCGGCTCAGGGTCGGGAAGCGCTTTTCCAGGAACCCTGCACCGCGCGACTCTTCAATGACGGTGGCGTCGAGGAACACGTGCCCGTTGGGGTCGCCCAACGTGTCAAGGTGCAGGGCGATGCTGCGCGAGACCACATCGCGCGGCGCCAGCTCCGCGTCCGAATGGTAGTCCGGCATGAAGCGATAGCCGTTGGCGTCAAGAAGAATGGCGCCTTCGCCGCGGACTGCCTCGGAGATCAGCAGGGGGTGTGCATCGCCGTCTGCTTCTTGGGGGGCTCCACCGGGCACCATGCAGGTGGGGTGGAACTGGAAGAACTCGAGGTCAGCCAGTGCAGCTCCTGCCCGCCACGCGAGTGCCAGGCCGTCGGCTGTGGCCACGGAGGGGTTGGTGGTTTGGGCGAACAGCTGCCCGGCGCCTCCCGTGGCAAGAAGAACGGCGTCGCCACGGAGGCTCTGCCCACGTCCCTCGTGGAGGAAGTTGACGCCTGCCACCTGGCCTGCTTGGTGGATCAGGTCCGTGACCTGGGCATGCCCGATCACCTGGATCCTGCCCTGTGCCTGGAAGTCCAGGACGGTCCTGATCAGGGCCGAGGCTACTCCTGCACCGGTGGCGTCGCCGCCCGCGTGGAGGATCCGTGGCGCCGAATGCGCTGCCTCGAGTCCAAGTGCAGGGTCGCCGTCGTCGTCAAGATCGAACCGCACACCGAACCGCCCGAGCCCTGCGATGTCCCGCCGCGCTTCGGTGCAAAGCACCCGAACGGCTTCTTCGTTGCAATGACCGGCGCCGGCCCGCAAAGTGTCGGCGATGTGGGCAGCTACGGTGTCACCGGGAGCGGGTTCCTCCAGCACGGCAGAGATCCCTCCCTGCGCATAGTAGGTGTTGCTGTCCGCGAGCGCGCCTTTGGTCAGCAGCACCACTTCCGCACCGGCCTCTGCGGCAAGCAAGGCAGAGTACAGGCCGGCGATGCCGCTTCCGACGACGATCAACCGCCCATGTGCGGTCTTTCCAGCCAGGCTCTCTGTAGTCATGTGGGGCTCGATTCGGCTAGGTCTGATGTGCCGGGTCGGCTATGCGGGCTTCGCGGCCAGCATGCGTTCCAGGGCAATCTTCGCGTTGTCCTGTACGGCGTCGTCCACAGTGATGCGGTTGACGATGCGGCCCTCGACAAGTTCCTCAAGCACCCAGGCCAGGTAGCCGGGGTGGATGCGGTACATGGTGGAGCACGGGCAGATCACGGGGTCCAGGCAGAAGATGGTGTGCTGCGGGTTTTCCGCAGCCAAGCGGTTCACCATGTTGATCTCTGTACCGATGGCGAACGTGGTGGGTTCGGTGGCGGCGGCAATCGCCTTCTTGATGAAGTCGGTGGAACCGGCAGAATCGGCGGCGTCAACAACTTCCATGGGGCATTCGGGGTGCACGATGACGTTGACGCCCGGGAAGTCCTGGCGGGCTTTTTCGATCTGGCCCACGTTGAAGCGCTTGTGCACCGAGCAGAAGCCATGCCAGAGAATCACCCGGGAGTCCAGGAGCGTCTGCTCGTCATTGCCGCCCAGTTCCTTGCGTGGATTCCACATCGGCATCTGTTCCAGCGGGACGCCCAGTGCCTTGGCGGTGTTGCGGCCCAGGTGCTGATCCGGGAAGAACAGGACACGCTGGCCACGCTCGAAGGCCCATTCCAGGACCACCTTGGCATTCGAGGAGGTGCAGACGATGCCGCCGTTGCGACCACAGAAGGCCTTCAGCGCTGCTGAGGAGTTCATGTAGGTAACGGGGATGACGGGAACCCTGCCCTGTTCGTCCACCCCGGTGCCGAAAATCTCTTCGAGCTGTTCCCAGCATTCCTCAACGGAGTCTTCGTCCGCCATGTCTGCCATGGAGCAGCCCGCGGCGAGATTGGGCAGAATCACCGCTTGCTCGGGGGTGGAAAGGATGTCGGCGGTTTCGGCCATGAAGTGCACGCCGCAGAAGATAATCGCCTCGGCGTCGGGCTTGGTGAGGGCCGCGTTGGCCAGCTGGAAGGAGTCGCCCACAAAATCCGCGTACTGGATGACTTCGTCACGCTGGTAGAAGTGCCCCAGGATGACGGCCCGGTCCCCGAGCGTCGCTTTGGCGGCGCGGATGCGGGCATCCAGTTCGGCATCTGTGGCCTTCTTGTACTCTTCCGGAAGCTGGCCTTGTCGCGGCGTCGCCTTGGGTGCGACGTCGCTGCTGGAGGCGCCCGGGCCGTAGGCGGGCTCGCCGGAGAGGGCTTCGGCAAGGTCGTATTCCCAGGGACCCCTGGCCAGGGCCGGGCTGCACGTGGACCCTGCGCGGGAGAGGCCCTTTTCGGCTTCTTCGCGGGTGATCAGCTGGACGGCAGTGTTGACGCTGCTCATGGTGTACTCCTGTTATCTGGCCCGAGGCCGGGCGTGCCGGTGAAGCGGTAGAGGCGTGGTGGGCGGTGTTTTCCGCCTTGGAGGTATTCACCGGTTTCTTCGATTTCCGGTGTGGCCTTGATGTGTCTGCGGAAGTTCGCGGGATCGAGTTGCCGGTCCAGCACGGCCTCGTAGACTTCGCGGACCTGGGCCAGGGTGAAGTACTCCCCCAGCAGGTGGTAGGCAATGGACCCGTAGGCCATCTTGTTGCGCAGCCGCCACAGCGCGTAGTCCACGATTGCGTTGTGATCGAAGGCGAGTTCGCCCAGCCGGTCTGCGCGGAACCACCGGACGTTCTCGGATTCGTCCGCCAGCGCAGCCTCGGTGGGTTGCACCAATGCCCAGTAGACGATCGACACCACACGTTGCGTGGGCGAGCGGTGAAGTCCCCCAAAGGCGTAGAGCTGCTCGAGGTAATGCGGCGTCAGGCCGGTGGTCTCGCGAAGGTTCCGTGAGGCCGCGTCCTGCAGCGATTCGTCATGGGCAAGGGGACCGCCAGGGAGGGCCCACATGTCCTTATAGGGCTCTCGGATCCTGCGGACCAGCGGCAGCCACAGCGTAGGGCGGCCGGATGTTTCGCTGGGACGGAGGGCGAAAATCACCGTGGAAATAGCCAACGACGGCGGTGCGAGCCGCCTCTCGGCGACGTTTGCTGAGCTGGGGTTCACGGCGTTCACCTCGCTTCGTCGCCGTCCGGTCCAGGAACCGGAGCTTTAGTTAAAGTCATGTTGACTAGAACTAATGGTACGACTCTGCGCCCGGTCCGCAAAATGCTTTACGTCACACTGCCTTCGCCGCCGCCTCCATCAGCGGCAAGGTGCGGCCTTGGATATGGCTGTTGAGCACTATCACGGAGGAGCAGCGGACCACGGATTTGGTGGCAATCATGGCATCGAGCACGCGCTGCATGTCCGGATTGGACCGGGCGGCGATCCGCACCATGAGGTCGGAGTTCCCCGTAACCGTGTGGACCTCAATGATCTCGGGAATGGCGCTGAGGCTCTCAATGATGGCGTCGTGGCCGATCTCCTGGGTGATGGTGACCGAACAGAACGCCACCACCGGGAAGCCGAAGTTGGCAGGATCGGGCTGCGGGACCCAGGAACCAATGACCCCGTTTTCAATCATCCGGTCAATCCGGGACTGCACCGTCGCCCGGGCAACCTTCAGTACCCGCGAGGCCTCCAGCACGGAAGATCGCGGTGAATCAGTGAAGAAACGTACAATTCTTGCATCAAGCGCATCGACCAGCATCAAAGTTCCTGTCCCCGGGGTTCTCTACTCATCACATCGCCTAAGCAAAAAGTGATGTATCTTACAAACTGCGAGAATTATTCCACGGCTCTTGCTGCGTCGTCGACGCCGCGCCTGCCCGGCCCAAGAGGCCGGCACGCCACACCCCGTATGAAATCCATAGAAGGTAGACACGTATGACAACGAAGTCCATCGCGGCTCCTGCCCCAACATCCGGCCTCGGCCATTCACTCAAGCCCCGCCAGCTCACCATGATGGGCTTGGGCAGCGCGATCGGCGCAGGCCTCTTCCTGGGCTCCGGCGCCGGCGTGCAGGCCGCCGGCCCGGCCGTCCTCATCTCCTACCTCGTAGCGGGAACACTGATCATCCTCGTCATGTGGGCCCTGGGTGAGATGGCGGCGGCGAACCCCAACAGCGGCGCCTTCTCCGTTTACGCCGAAAAAGCCATGGGCAAGACCGCCGGCGGAACCATCGGCTGGCTGTGGTGGTTGCAGCTGGTGGTGGTGATTGCGGCAGAAGCACTGGGTGCCGCCGGACTGCTCTTCTCGGTCTGGCCGGTGATCCCGGTCTGGGTCCTGGCGCTGGTGTTCATGGTGGTGTTCACGGGCATCAACCTGGTGGGCGTCCGGAACTTCGGGGAGTTCGAATTCTGGTTCGCCATCCTGAAGGTGGCGGCCATCGTGATCTTCCTGCTCATCGGCGCCGCGCTGCTGTTCGGCTGGCTGCCCAACGCCACCTCACCAGGGCTCTCCGCCTTCGGCGACTTTGCACCGAACGGCATCGGCGGCATCGCCGCGGCCTTGTTCGTGGTGATCTTCGCCTTCGGTGGCACCGAGATCGTCAGCGTGGCCGCGGCTGAAACAGAAAATCCCGCCCACAGCGTCGGCAAGGCCATCCGCACGGTGGTCTGGCGCATCCTGGTCTTCTACATCGGCTCCGTTTTCGTCATTGCCGCCATTCTTCCTGTGGGCTCGGAGGGCCTGAAGTCCCCCTTCGCCGGAGTACTCGACATCGCAGGAATTCCCGGTGCGGGAACGGCCATCACCCTGGTTGCCGTGGTAGCGCTGCTCTCCGCCTTGAACGCCAACCTTTACGGCGCATCCAGGATGATCTTCTCCCTGTCCGAGCGTGGCGAAGCGCCCCGCCTCCTGTCGAAGCTGAGCACCGCCAAGGTGCCCGTGGCCGCCGTCGGAATCTCGGTAGCCTTCGGCTTCATTGCCACCATCCTGGAGCTGCTCTTTCCGGAGAAGATCCTGCCTGCCCTGCTGAACCTCGTAGGGTCCACCTGCCTGGTTGTCTGGGGTACCGCGCTGGTGTCCCAATTCATTCTGCGGCGCCGGGCAGACCGCGAAGGCGCAGAATTGCCCCTTCGCATGAAGGGCTTCCCTTACCTCACCATCCTGGGCCTGGTCCTGCTGGGCTTGATCTTCGTGGTGGGTTTCGCCAACCCTGAGAGCGCGGGCCAGCTGGTGGGCACCTTCATCCTCATCCTGGTCATTGCCGCCGGCTGCTTCATCAACGCCAAGGCAAAAGCAGGAAAGCCGGACCACCAGGCCAGGTAATCTACTGCTAGCAAGATTCCGGAAGCCCTGCGCAGTTTGTACTGCGCAGGGCTTCTTTGCTTATTCAACTTGTACAAAGTGTTGTGTCACCACTGAGCTTATTGCGAAAGAGCTTATGCGGTGACTAGGGTCACAACCATGACGACTCAACCAGCGCTTGCGGCCGTCGATGACGACGCCGCCCCGCTCTCCAACCATCAACTCCGCGAGCTGTACACGCTGATGGCAGCGGTCCGGCACCTGGACACTTCAGCCGTAGCCTGGCAACGCCAGGGCATCATCCCCGGGTACGCGCCTGAGCTTGGGCAGGAAGCAGCCCAGGTGGGCAGCGGTTACGCCGTGGACCTGAACCGGGACTTCGTCTTCCCCACCTACCGGGAGATGGGCGTGGCCCGGGCCATGGGCCTGGACATGGTGGGTTACATGTCCACCCACAAGGCCACGTGGCACGGCGGAATGTACAACCCCCTGGAATCCAGGTTCGCACCTATCCAGGCCGTGGTGGCGGGCTCGGTCCTGCATGCCGTGGGATGGGCCCACGGCCAGACCCTTGCCGCCGCTGACGGCGAAACCGGGGTAGCCATGACGTACTTCGGTGATGGCGCCTCATCCCAGGGCGACGTCCACGAAGCCATGAACTTCGCCGCTGTCATGAAGGCACCTGTGGTGTTCTTCATCCAGAACAACGGCTGGGCAATCTCCGTGCCCACCGAACGCCAGGTGGCCGGCGGATCCGTCGCAGCAAGGGCGGCCGGATACGGCATACCTGCATTGCAGGTCGATGGCAACGACGTCGTCGCCGTCTACGAAGCCACCCGCTCCGCCTTCGCCCACTGCCGCCGCGGCAACGGACCCGTGGTGATCGAAGCCATGACCTATCGCCGCGGGCCGCACTCCACCGCCGACGATCCCGGCCGTTACCGGACCCTGGAAGAAGAGCGACTCGACGCCGGAGAGGACCCGCTGGAGCGGTTCAAGCAAAGGTTGCTGGCCGACGGCGTTGCAGACGAAGCCTTCTTTGCCGACGCTCAACGCAGGGCAGAGGAAGAAGCAGAAGCCATCCGGACCGGAATCCAGGACCTGGGTCCCCGCCCGGGCGCTGAAATGTTCAGCCTCGTCTTCCAGGAGCCAACCCCGGCCCTTCAATCCCAAGCCAGCGCGTGGCGCGAGGAGTCAGAACATGTCTGAGACGATCACCGAAATGCCCTCCGCCACCGCTGAAACGGCCGGCATTGAACAACTGTCCATGCAGCAGGCGCTCAACCGCGCACTCGATGAGGTCCTGGCCGAAAACCCCAAAGCTGTCATCTTCGGCGAAGACTGCGGCCGGCTCGGTGGCGTGTTCCGCATCACCGACGGCCTCCAAGCCAAGCACGGCGAGGACCGCGTGTTCGACACGCCCTTGGCCGAGTCCGGCATCCTGGGCATGTCCGTGGGCCTGGCCATGGCCGGTTTCCACCCGATTCCCGAGGTCCAGTTCGATGGCTTCGCCTATCCGGCCATCAACCAGATCGTCTGCCAGATCGCCCGGATGAACTACCGCAGTCGCGGCACGTTGCCCATGCCCATCACCCTGCGCGTGCCCAGCTTCGGCGGTATCCGTGCACCCGAGCACCACGGCGAAAGCCTCGAGGCATTGTTCGCGCACGTACCGGGACTCAAGGTGGTTTCCCCTGCAAACCCGCACGACGCCTACCATCTGCTCAAGTACGCTGCCACGCGGCCGGACCCGGTCATCTTCATGGAGCCGAAGTCCCGCTACTGGCAGAAGGGCCCGGTGGATGTCACCTCCGCTGCCGCTGTCCCTGCCACAGCAGCGCACGACGGCGGCTCACCCGACGGCGGCAGCCTCACCGGCGCCCGCGTGGCCAGGGAAGGCCGCCACCTCACATTGGTGGCGTGGGGTGCCATGGTAGCCCGGTGCCTCCAGGTGGCCGAGCTCGCGGCCGAGGACGGCATAGACATTGAAGTCCTTGACCTGCGCTGGCTCAAGCCCATTGATGCCGAAGCCTTGGCGAGGTCCGTCGGGAAGACGCGGCGCGCCGTCGTCGTCCATGAAGCGCCGCTGACCTCGGGCCTCGGCGCCGAAGTCGCCCAACTCATTACGCAAAGTTGTTTCGCAACGCTGAAGGCACCGGTGGAGCGTGTGACCGGCTTCGACGTCCCGTACCCCTCCGGCGACCTGGAGGACGAATACATCCCCAACATCGACCGCATCCTCTTTGGGATCCAACGCGTACTGGAGTACCGCCGTGGCTGAAATTTCCTTCCCGCTTCCGGACCTCGGCGAGGGCCTCATCGAGGCAACCGTGCTCGACTGGCTGGTTGAACCCGGCCAGCAAGTGGAACGCAACCAGCCGATCGTGGAACTCGAAACCAGCAAGTCCGCGCTCGAATTGCCCAGCCCCCAGGCGGGTAAAGTGGTGCGTATTCACGGGGCGCCCGGTGAGACCATCAACGTTGGCGCACCGCTGATCGTGTTCGAGGTTCCGGACGACACCGCCGGAATCGTGGGCACTGTTCCGAAGGACGAAGCACCCAAGCGCAGGGTCCGCCTGAGCGCCGTACTCGATGAGGACTGACATGATGACTGGCAGGCACACCGTGGAACAGCAGCGGCACACAGTGGAAGGTACCGACCCTGGGCTGTTCGTCGAGGTTCATGAGCCGGCTTCCGACGCCGGGCTGCGCCCCGTCCTGCTGATCCATGGCTTCTCTTCCTCCAGCAAACTGAACTGGGCCGACAGCGGCTGGATCACCACGCTCCAGGAGGCCGGGCGCCGGGTCATCACCGTGGACCTGCCCGGCCATGGCCGAAGCTACTCCCCCGAGGACCTGGACTCCTACACCCCCAGCCGGATCCGTGCGGATCTCCTGCAGATAGTGACCGACGCCGGTGCACGCCCCTTGCGCGACGGCGACCCTTCCACGGGACTTGATGTCATTGGTTATTCGCTCGGATCACGGCTGGCGTGGGAGTTTGGTGCCACGCAGCCCGATCTGGTCCATAGGATCGTCCTGGGCGGCCCAAGCTCAGCAGATCCGCTGGCAGCGTTCGACCTTGTGGCTGCTCAAAAGCACCTCGCTGACGGCACGCCCATAGAGGACCAGTCCACCGCGGGGCTGTTGAAGATGGCCCAGATGCTGCCCAGCAACAATTTGTTTGCCATGTTGTCGCTCATCGAGGCCATCAAGGGCGAACCTTTCGATCCTGCCGAGGCGGCCCCGCACATGCCACTGCTGCTGGTGGCCGGCGAGAAGGACGAAAGGGCTGCGACCATGCCGGAGCTTGCCTCCATTGCGGGCAAGCATGGCGGCATGGTGGAGACCTTGGTCATTCCCGGGCGCACGCACACCAATGTGATCACAAGCCGGGCCTTCAAGGACGCTGCCGTCGAATTCCTGGGCGTCTAAACCTCCCGACGCGGTACGGCTGGTCTAGCGGGCCAGCCGTTCCGCGTTGAGGCTCATGCGCTCCAGGACGCTCAATGCCATGGCGTACTCATCCATGCCGATGCCCATCGAAAGATCCTGACGCGCATCTTCCACCAGCTGCTGCGCCTCGTGGTACTTCTCCCGTCCCCGCTCGCTCAGCGCCAAACGGTCATCGATCATCGTGATCATTCCCCGGCCCACCAAGGCTGTCAGTTCCCGCTCGCGCAACCGGATGTCACCGCCCCACAGTGGCTGCAGTGCCTCCTCAAGCTGGTCCGGAAGCATGGAGTGCTCGGCCAGGGTGGCAAGAGTCTGCCACTGGCGGCGCGTGAGCTTGATCCGCGCCAAGGTGCGGTCCAACTGGACTTCCAGCGCAGCGTCCAGCCTTTTGATCCAATATCCGATGGGCTTGTTCACAAGCCCATGCTTTCAGTGGAGGCCGCGCCGGGCAAGGTGTGGACGGTAGGCTTGGAAGGGCAACAAATGACGTGGAAGTGGAGCAGATGGGCATGCGTTTCAAGGACCGCGCGGAAGCCGGTCGACGCCTGGCTGAAGGACTCCCGCAGCTGAGGGAGCGACCGGACACCATCATCCTCGGGCTCGCCCGGGGTGGTATTCCGGTAGCCGCTGCAGCAGCTGGGGAACTCTACCTGCCCTTTGGCGCCCTCCTGGTGCGAAAACTGGGAATTCCCGGCCGGGACGAAACTGCGTTCGGGGCTTTGGCGTTGTCACAGGGCGAGGTGCTCCGGATCGTCAACAAACCCTTGAGGGATCTCATTCTTGCCCGCGGCATCTCCCAGTCGGCCTTGGATAGCGTCGAAGCCCGGGAACGTTCGGAGCTGCTGCGCCGGGCCAAGGAATACCCGGGCACGGACCACGACCTGCGCGGGAAGACTGTTGTCCTGGTGGACGACGGGCTTGCCACCGGCGCCACCATGCGGGCCGCGGTGCAAGCCGTCCGGTCGGCAGGAGCGGGCACCGTAGTGGTGGCCGTCCCGGTTGCATCGCTTGAAGCGTCGGCATCGCTCGCCCGGGTCTGCGATGTTGTCATTGCCCTGCACACGCCAGGTAAATTCCATGCTGTCGGCGCTTTCTACGGTCACTTCGAACAGCTTTCTGACGCCGATGTGGTGCGCCAGCTGGAAGGCGCGGGCGTCGCCGGGCGTCCGTAGCCGGCGTCGGACCCGGTAGCGGAGACAGGGTCCCGGCAATGACAAAAAGCGGGTGCGGTCCATGTGGACCGCACCCGCTTTTGTCGTGTCGATGTCAGTGGTGGACGCTGTACCCCAGCGGACGTCCCCGGGTTTCCTTTGCGAGGATCACGCCAACGGCGGAGATGATGCAGAGGCCCATGATGTAGAGGCCAACCGAACCGGACCACTTGGTGGCATCCAGGAGCGCCTGGGCAATCAGCGGCGCGAAAGCTCCACCGAGGATGGCACCAAGGGCATAGCCGATGGAGATGCCCGAGTAGCGCACCTGGGCCGGGAACATTTCTGCGTACATGGCCGACATCGGACCGTAGGACAGGCCCAGGCCGATCGTCAGTACGAACAGCGCAGTCCCGTAGAGCAGGATGTCCTTTGTGTCGATGAGGGCGAACATCGGAATCATCCAGGCAAAGACCAGGCCATAGCCGATCAAGAACGTCTTCACGCGGCCGATCTTGTCAGAGAGCCAACCGCCCACCATGGTGAAGATGAGCCAGCCGAAGGAAGCGATGGTGGTGGCCAGGAGAACCTGTGGCAGCGGCATCTTCAGGGCCTTGGTGGCGTAGGAGATGAAGAACGCAATCAACAGGTAGCCTGCTGCGTTGTTGGCGATGAAGATCAGCGCAGCGAGGACAACTTCCTTCTTGTTCCTGCGGAAGAGTTCACCCAGGGGAGCTTTGCTTTCAGCCTTTCGCTGGGCAAGTTCCTTGAAGACGGGGCTCTCGCCGACCGCGCGGCGGATCAGGTAACCCACCACGATCAGAACAACGGACAGCAGGAAGGGCACACGCCAGCCCCAGGCAGAGAAGGCCTCCTTGGACATTCCCGACTGCAGGAAGAAGAGCAAACCGGTAGCCAGGATCATTCCGATGGGCACACCGATCTGCGGGTAGGCACCGAAGAGTCCACGCTTCTTGATCGGTGCGTGCTCCACGGCCATGAGGGCAGCACCGCCCCATTCACCGCCGGCGGAGAAGCCCTGGACGACCCGCAGGAAGATGAGCAGCACAGGTGCCCAAAGCCCGATCGTTTCGTAGGTGGGCAGGACACCGATCAGTGCGGTGGCAGCTCCCATCATGACCAGCGTCATGACGAGTACGGCCTTGCGACCCATCTTGTCGCCAAGGTGCCCTGCGACGAAGGCTCCGAGAGGACGGAACAGGAAGCTGATTCCGATGGTGGCAAAGGACAAAAGCTGGGCCACTCCCGGGTTGGACTTCTCCAAGGGAGAGAGGAACAAAGGCGCCAGCAGCGTCGCAGTGAGCTGGGCGAAGATGAAGAAGTCGTACCACTCGATGGTGGTGCCCACCAGGGTTCCGGCCAGGACGCGGCGCTCTTCGCGCTTGCTGCTTGGGCCTGACGGCGAGTCGACAGTGGAAGTTGCGGTCATTGAAACTCCAGGGATGTGTGACAGAGCGATGCGAGACGTGCATTAACCGACAGAACGGTCAGTTAGGAAACAATACTACAGCTTGTGACCCAAAGCACAGCCCCCACGCCGCACCGCCAACATAGGATGGTTCGCATGAATCCAAGCAGCGGCGTCAAGGGCCAGCCGGAAGCCGGGACACAGGTCCCGCCGTCCCAAACGCTCTCCCGTGGAATCAGGGCACTGGAGATCCTCGCCGCCGCCGATCGGCCGCTCACCATTGGAGAACTCACAGAAGCACTGGGCGTGCACCGCTCCGTGGCCTACCGGATACTCAGGACCCTGGAAGACCATTCCCTGCTGGTTCGCGACGACTCCGGACGCGTCCAGCCCGGCCCCGGCCTTTCGGTCCTGGCCAGCGGCGTCTCACGGAACCTGCAAACCGCTGCCCTCCCCGAACTCACACAACTGGCAAACACCCTCCACATGACGGCCTTCATCGCCGTTTGGGACCACCAGGAATGTGTCACCCTTGTCACCGTCGAACCACGGCACACAGGTGCGGCGCTCGCCCAGCACCCGGGCAGCCGTCATCCCGTCAGCACAGGTGCCCCCGGTATTGCCATCCAATCCACCATGACCGAGGAACGCTGGCAGCAGGTAGGCGCGGGCAACCCCTACCGGCCCGAGGCCCACGAAGCCCGCCGCGTCGGCTACGCCACCAGCCACGACGAAGTCGTTGCCGGACTGTCTTCCATTGCTGCGCCCATCAAGGTTCCGGGCGGACGGCCGGCGGCGATCGCCGTCGTCTATATCCGCCTGGACCAGGACGCCGACGCCGTTGGAAAGGCCTTGGCAGCCAGTGCTGCACGCATCGAAAGCCAACTGGCCTGAACCTTTCCTTCCAGGTCAAGAGGCGTGCCCCACAGCACAAGACTCCAGGGCCAGGGCACCGAATACTCGAAGAAGGACCGGACACGCCGTCCGCTCCTTCTTTCGAGCACGAGAAGGAATCCATGAGCCTGAATCTTCTTGACACCTCCAACTGGCTGCCGCTGGACGGACTGGCCCCCGGCTTCGACGCCAATAAGGCCCCCGCCGTACAGGACCTGGCCGGGCAACAATTTTCCGTCCGCGGCGACGGCGGACCCATGACCTTCAGCTTCGACGACGAAGAAGTGCAATGGGCCGCCGCCGGCCACGCAGGAACAGCCGCCTACGAAGCCTTCGTTGTAGCCGAGGAGCTGTATTACTGCCAATGGCAGAGCGTCCTGGAACCGGAACTCGCCGTATCCCTGGTCCTTGATCTTGCCCAGGGCCGGGCGCTCTACATCGGCGCCTCGCTCGGCAGGGCCACCGCCTCCAGTGTCGCCGTGCACCACGACTTCCGCCCCGGAACACTGGACGGGTATTCCGCCACGGGCGAGGCCATCTCGGAAAGCACGGCACTCATCGGCCGGCGCGTCGAATGGGTCTACAGCGAATCACACGCCTATGAACACATCTACCTCAGCCCCACCTGGTACACCTGGCAGTGCCTCGCCGGTCCGGAGCGCGGATTGGCAGACACAGACTCCAACACTGTTCTCCAGGTCCGCCCCGGAATCTTCGTCTTCACCTGGCGGGAGAAAGTCATCCCGTGCGGCTCGGTCACAGTGGCCGACCACCGCGATCCCCGGGCCATCCGCTCCCACGGCAGCCTCTTCGGCTGGAACGAGGAAGGCACGGAACCCGTACATTTCACGTTCGGCGCACACGGCCGCTTGATCAGCATCACCCACCACACCCCGGGACTGAATCCGGCCATAGCGGGCTAGTACGGCAGGGTGGAACAAAGGAAGCCCCGGCACGGAGAACGTGCCGGGGCTTCCTTTGCGGGCCTCAGAGGATCAGTCCTCCGAGCCATGCCCGATCCGGGCGTACAGCGCAGGCTGAGAGCGCCGCAGGCGCAGGCCCCACACCACGCCCACGACTCCTGGAAGCAGGACCAACAGCGGCAGGACGAACGTGGCAGCCGTCGACTCCGTCTGTCCCAGCAAGACGTTGAAGTTGGCCAGGATGAGCACGAAAACCACTGCGAGCAACACGAAGCCCAGTGCCGGCGCAACGACCCTGACCCACAGGCTCGCGCCGTGCTGCTGCCGGCGGAAGAAGCCGATCACGGCAACCGACACCACGGTCATCAGCAGCACCAGCCCCATGGCCCCGCTGTTGGTCAGCCACGTGAACATGGTCAGCACGGGGTACAGTTCGCCGAGTTCGGAACCGGATCCTGCGATGGAGAACGCCAGGGTCACGACGACGGCGATCACCGTCTGCGCCAGCGAACCGGCGTACGGCGCCCCACTGCCGGCCCGGACCTTGGCCAGCGCCGAAGGCAGGACGCGCTCGCGGCCGAGGGAGAAGAAGTACCGCGCTACGGCGTTGTGGAAGCTGACAAGTGCTGCGAAGAGGCTGGTGACGAAGAGGAGCTGGGCGATGTCGCTGAGCAGCACGCCTCCGTTGGCACCCAGGAACGCAAAGATCATGTCCGGACCATTCTCTGTGGCCGTCGCAATGACGGCGGAGGGGCCGGCCCCCATGGTCATGGCCCAGGCCGATACCGCGTAGAAGACGGCGATGATTCCCACAGCTGCGAACGTTGCCCTCGCAACAGTACGCCGGGGATCCTTTGACTCCTCACCGTAGATGGCGGCGGATTCGAAGCCCATGAACGCCGCAATGCCGAAAGACAGGACGGCTCCGATCCCGGGCACAAACAGCGTCTCCGGGCTGAAGGTGGCAGCGCTGACACCTTCCGGGGCCACGGCGAGGCTGATGACGTCGTAAACGATGACCACCAGGAATTCGAGGGCCACCAGGACGCCGAGTACCTTGGCGGAGAGGTCAACCCTGTTGACACCCAGCCAGCCGACGATGGCGATGCAGACCAGCACCGGAATCCACCATGGGACACTGATGCCCAGTCTCGCGGAAAGCAGCGAAGAAACCGTGAAGCCGAACAGTCCGTAGATGCCTACCTGCATCAGGTTGTAGGCCATGAGGGCAACCAGTGACGCGCCCACGCCCGCAGGCCGCGAAATGCCTTGTGCTATGTAGGCGTAGAAGGCGCCGGCGTTGGTGACATAGCGGCTCATGGCCGCATAGCCCACCGCGAAGAGCGCCAGGATTCCGCCCAGGACCAGGAAGGACAATGGAACACCCGTCACGCCGGTCACCGCGAACGTTGTGGTCACTCCGCCCGCGAGGACGGTCAACGGCGCAGAGGCCGCGATAATCATGAAGGTCACTGCCGGTACGCCAAGCCGTCTCTTGCTTTCGACCGTTCGGGCGGTCGTGCCCATAACGGGGTTATCCACGCTCATAGTGTGCTCCTGCCTCGGCGCCGCGGGAGATGTGCGCGGCACGATGTCTGTCATTCCGCAATCTTCCACCGCACGGCGGGTGCGTGACTTGTCTCACACGGCAAGGAGCTTGTCGCTGCACGCAAGCACGTTCGCGCCCGGGCGCCGGTGTAGAATCGTGGGCAAGCTCACATCCGCGCCACCGGCGTTCTTGCCTCCTGGCAGCGGCACCACGGGCCATTGAAAGGGAACTTGATGACCGTCGCGGCTGATACGGGCCCCGCAACCGTGGAAACCATCGTGGCGGAGTCGTTCCAGGAGTGGAGCAGGGCAATCTCCGCTTCCTTCGTACCCCTGCTGGCCCAGGGGCCACGCAATTCGACATTCCACGGAACCATGCGCGCCCGCGTCCTGGGACAGATCTCGGTGGTGGAAATCACCGCCGGACCCCACACCGTACTGCGCACCCCGGAGCTGATTGCCAAGTCCACGGGTCGCTTCTTCAAGCTCAGCATCCAGCTCAGTGGATCGGGTCGCCTGGTTCAGGACGATCGCGAAGCCGTCTTGCGCCCGGGGGACCTCTCCATCTACGACACCTCCCGCCCCTATCAACTAACGTTCGACGACGACTTCCGCACTTTGGTGCTCATGTTTCCGCATGTCCTGCTGGACTTGCCGGCCGAGGCCATGGGCCACGTCACTGCGTTGCGGATACCCGGCGACGAAGGCCTGGGTGAACTCATCAGCCCGTTCCTGGTGAAACTGGCCGACAACCTCGATGCCCTCTCCGGCACCAACGGGCTCCGGCTGGTCCACAACGCACTGGATCTGGTGACCACCTTGTTCAACGGCGAACTCGATCAACTGATCGAAACCGGCCGGGACCCGCACCTGCTCCTTCTGGGGCGTATCCACGACTACATTGAAGCCAACCTCGGAGATCCCGGGCTCTCCCCCGGAACCATAGCGGCGGCCCACTACATCTCCACCCGGCACCTCCACGATCTTTTCCAGGAAATCGGAACCACGGTGGCTGCCTCCATCCGGCAACGGCGGCTGGAGAGATGCCGGCGTGACCTGCGGGATCCGGTGCTGGCCGAACGGCCCGTTACCGCCATTGCGGCCCGCTGGGGGTTCACCGACGCCGCCCACTTCAGCCGGATCTTCCGGGCAGCTTTCGGGAACTCCCCCACCGGCTACCGCAACAGCCACTAACGGTTCCCTGCACCGGAACCCGGGGGACGCCGTCGGGCCGGTGTTTCGGGCGGTTGACTACGCTGCCGCCGTCGGGGCTGTCCCTTCATCCGTCAAAGCGGCCATCTCCTCCAGCATGGTTCGCAGCAGGCGGTCCTCCAACTCAGCGAAAGCGGGATCGCCGGCGCGGTTGGTCAACTCACCGGGATCGGTGCGGTGATCGTACAGTTCGGCAAGGTCAGTGCCGAAGTATCTGGTCAACCTGCCCTCAGGCGTGATGACCGTCCGCATGCGGACGGGCCCCGGCAAACCCGGCAAACCGAACGGCTGCTCCTCCTCCACCAACAGCGCGTCCCGGTGCTGCTCAGTAGCCCCTTCCAACAAAGGCACCAGCGAGCGTCCCTGGATTCCGCGGTAACCCCGGGATCCAGTGAGCTCCAGCAGCGTGGGTGCCACATCCGCGCTGGAAACCAGCGCTTCCGTCCGGCCCGGCGGCCTTCCGGGGATGTGCAGCACCAACGGGACATTCGTGACAGCGCGGTAGTGGACAAAGTGCTTAAGCATCAGGCCGTGGTCGCCGAACAGGTCACCGTGGTCGCTGGTGAACACCACGATGGTGTCCTCCGCCAGCCCCTGCCTGTCCAGCTCATCGAGTATCCGGCCAATGTGCTCGTCCATCATGGTGATCAGGCCGTACTGGGCGGCTGCCGCGTTCCTGTACTGCTCCTCCGTTGCGGCCCACGTCATGGTGGGGTCCGGATTCGGCTCTCCTCGGTGTTCAATCATGTCCCGTACGTGCGCCGGCGATGCTTCGTGGTCCTGGTCAAAGCCGAGCGGCAGTGGCATGGCCGCCGGATCATAGAGCCCGGAGTAGCCGGCCGGCGGGGAGAAGGGGTGGTGGGGGTCGGGAAAGGACACGAACATGAAGAACGGCTGATCCTGGCCCGCGGCATCCTTCAGGTGCTCTATCGCTTTCTCGCTCACGTAGCTGGTGGGGTGCACCTCCGCTGGAATGGCCGTTTGGTACACCTGGTCCCACCCGCCATATCTGTTGGACGAGTTGCCGGGACCACCCAAAGTCTCCGGGTCGACGCCCCGTTCCCTGGCCCAATGCACGTAGTGGCCACCAGGCCGGTCGCCGTGTCCAATGACCAGGTCTACGTGCTGGTAGCCGTAGTAGTCCGACGGCAGCGCAATGAACCGCTCATCGTGCGCTTCGCGGTTTTCCCACAGGTCCCACCCGGCAGGGAAAGCATGGCGGCGGGCGTCCCCGGCCGCCGCGTCCAAAAGCATGGGGTCGGTGGCCCGGATTTCCTCGGCCTGGTGGGGTTCAAATTCCCAGCCCATGTTCTGGTGGTGCAGTTTTCCCACTCCCACCGTGCGGTAGCCGCCGGCAGCCAAGGATCCCGGAACCGTCTGCGTCAGGGGATCCAACGTGATGCCGTTGCACCGGGTTCCATGCGCCGACGGCCACCGCCCGGTCATCAGGCTGGCACGGTTGGGCATGCACGTAGGATTGGCCACTGTCGCATTCCCGAAGACGATGCTCCTGGCCGCGAGCGCATTCAGGTGTGGGGTCTTGACAGTGCCGTTGCCGCCGAAGCCCAGGTGGTCTGCCCGGAGCTGGTCGGCGATGATGAACAGGACGTTGGGCCGGCGGTTGCCGCTGGCGCCTTGCCCCGTCATGCAGGCCTCTTGATGAGTGAGAGCACCTCTGTGCGCTGCCGGGCGAATTCCGGCAGCGAGCGCGTGGTGATCTGGTCGCGGGGAGCGGGCAGGTCCACGTCCACCACCTTGAGCACGCGCGCGGGCCGTGACCCCAGGACCACCACCCGGTCCGCAAGGTAGACCGCTTCGTCGATGTCGTGCGTTACCACCAGGATGGTCATGTTGAAATCCCGCCGGATCTTCAGGCACAGGTCCTCCAGGTCGAACCGCGTCTGCGCATCCACTGAGGCGAAAGGTTCGTCCATGATCAGGATCTCGGGCCGGTAGGCCAACGCCCGGGCGATCGCGACGCGTTGCTGCATGCCGCCGGACAGCTGCCAGGGATACTGGTTGTCGGCGTGGGAGAGGCCGACGGCGGCGAGCGCACTGTCGCAGCGCTCCTTCAGTTCCGCTGCGGACAACTTGAGATGCCGCAGGGGAAGGACCAGGTTCTTCCTGACCGTGAGCCATGGCATCAGCGACCGGTTGTAGTCCTGGAAGACCAAGGCCATTTCCGGAGGCGGGCCGCTGATGGTCCGCCCATCGATGGCGGCCCTTCCGCTGGTCGCCGGCTGGAGTCCGGCCAGGCATTTGAGGAGGGTCGTCTTGCCGACGCCGGATGGACCCACGATGCAGACAACCTCGCCGGCATCCACCGTGAAGGTCAGGTCTTCGATGACCGTGCGTGCTTTTCCTCCGCTGCCATAGGTCTTGGCGAGGTGCGCCACGTCCAACCGGGGCGTGGCGGCGCTTACTCGTGTTTCTGGTTGCTGTGCCATGGTGGACTTTCTGTTTCGGGTGGGAAGAGTCGGGGCCGGACGGTTGCTCATGATGCACGCGCCAGGCGGCGGGATCCGATGTACCAGGACAGGACCCTGCGACGAAGGAGGCTGAACAGGATGTTGACCAGGAAGCCAATGACGCCAAGGAGCAGGATTCCCGCCCACATGTCCGCCGTCATGAAACTCTGTTGGGCCAGCAAAGTCATGGCTCCGATCCCTTGGGAACTGCCCAGCATCTCGCTGGCGATCATCACGATGAACGCCACCTGCAGGCTCACCTGCAGCCCGGAGAAGATCTGCGGGGTCGCCGCCGGCAAGAGCACCTTCAGCACACGTTCCTTGGGGGTCAGGCGGTAGACCCTGGAGACGTCCAAGAGGTCGTTGCTGACGCTGCGGATGCCGTCCACCGTGGCAATCATGGTGGGAAACAGCGCCGCCAGGGCGATGCTGGTGACGCGCATCTGGGTGCCGAAGCCTATGAGCGAGATGAAGATCGGCACCAGCGCTACCGGGGGTATTCCGCGGAGGAAGTGGATCAACGGGTCAAGCATCCACCGGACAGGAGCAACCAGGGCCGTGATGAACCCCAGTGCGATCCCGGCCGCAGCAGCTATGACGAAACCGAGGAACAGGTTTCCCAGGCTGAGCAGGACGTCGGACTGGAAGTGTTCAAAGAGCCACAATTCCTGGAAGCGGACAAGGATGGTTTGCAGCGGGGGGAAGAAAGGATCTGTGGAGTCCGCGGAAAGGAACCACCACGCCACCAACAGAAGCACAGGGGCGGCGACGCCGATCACCCAGTTACGCATTGTGATTCTCATCGCGGCACCTCTTCCCGGTAGGACTCGTGCCAGTGCAGGACCCGGCGCTCAGCCAGGCGCGTGGCACCTTGGAACAGGAGGCCCAGGACTCCGAGGACGATCACCAAACCGTAGAGTCCGGCGTAGTCACCCGCGGCCTGGGCCTGGTAGATGTTTTGGCCGAGGCCCGGGCCGCCGCCGAGGAGTCCGGCCACCACGGTAACTACCAAGGCTGCGGGAGCTGCCACGCGCATCGCTGTTCCTATGTAAGGCATGGCGCTGGGAAGCACCACACGGGCCAGGATTTCGCCCTCTCCCATGCCATAGGAACGGGCGGTGTCGCGTGCCACGGGGTCGGTGCCCTGAACGCCATCCACGGTCTGCATAACGATGGGAAGCAAACAACCGAATACTACGAGGAACAGCGACATCTCTGCTGTTGGGCCGAGGACCAGCACGGCAAGGGGCAGGATGACGATCGGCGGGACCGGCTTGAGGAACTCCAAGACGGCCAAGGTGGCGTACTTGACGGACTCGAAACTGCCGACGAGCAGCCCTATGGCTACGCCGGCCACGGCAGACAGCGCCAGAGCGAGCAATGCGATGCCGATCGTGGCCCCCAGTGAGGACCAGAAGGTTCCTGTTCCCAGGATGGTCGCAAGGGTCGTGAACACTGTCGTAGCCGGCGGCAGGGCAGTTCCTGCAACCTTGGCCTCTGCGAGAAGCTGCCAGATGACCAGGGCCCCCGCGACGCCCACGATGCTGAAGGCGTAGGGGCGTACGGACGCTTTCATGATGAATCTCCCATGGCGTTCTCCTGCCTACTTGCCGAAGATGAGGTCGGCCGGCAGTTTCACCGGCGCATTCAGGAAGCCGAGGTCGGCGAGATTGTTGTTGGCCCGCTCAATGTCTTCCACACGGACCTCATCGGGCCAGTAGTTGACGGCCCCGGACTTGACCACGTCAAGCGGGGTCTTGGTGATCTCCGCACTGAGCTGCTGCGCTTCATCGATGTGGCCGTTGGCGTAAGCGTTCGCCTTGTAGATGGCGGCTTTGAACCCTGCCAAGGCCTTTTCCTTGGACTTCACCGTGTTAGCCCCGGAGACCCACAGGCCAATTGCTCCCTGCTCAAAGAACTCGACCCCGGGGGACGCCAGCAGGCGGTTCCCCTCTGACACCGCTTTGGAGGTAAACGGAGCGACCAGGGACGCCGCGTCCACGCGTCCGGAATTCAACGACTGCAGGGCCGATGACGGGTCCAGGACCATCCAGTTCACTTTGGCGGGATCTCCCCCGTCATCCTTGACCAGTTTGCTGACCGTCACCTCCAGCTGCGCTTTCCTTGCCGGAACGCTGACGTTCTTTCCCTCGAGGTCCTTCGGGCGGGTGATGGATGAATCCTTCCGGACGAGGAGGCCGGTATCGTCCACGCGGTTGAGGTCGCTGGATTTTCCTGCCCCGTCCTTGTATCCGTCAGCTGCGGCAACGATCTTGAGCGGCACGTTCTGGCTCAAGGCATTCAGGAGCGGAATGGAAGGCGTATAGCTGAGGTCGATCTGACCGCTCTGGGCGGCTGCAATTCCCGCGGGAGGGTTGGCGATGACAGAGATCTCGACGTTGAGGCCCTGTTCCTTGAAGTAGCCCTTGTCGGCCGCGAGGCGGATGCCGGCGTCGGACCCTATGCCGATGGTTCCCACTTTAAGGGTGGTGGTCCCATCGGCGGCCGGGACGGCAGCCGGGCCGGAGCCGCCGCCACAGGCTGCAAGTGCCATGGACAGTGCAGCGGCCATGGCCAAAGGAATAATGCGTCGCATGTGTTGCTCCTTGAATGACGAATGGTTTGGAACGGAAGAAAATGGTTCTAGCTGGTGGACGGGTGGACTTCACGGCCACCGCTGATAGTGAGCCGGATGTCTGTGTCGAGGAGTTTCTCGATCTCCTCATCGGCCGGCCACGGGGTGGATAACAGGCACAGATCTGCTGTCCTGCCGGGTAGCAGGGAGCCCTTGGAGTGCTCCGCGTGATCCTGCCAGGCAGCCTCGAGGGTCATGGCAGCCAGCGCTTGCTGACCGGTGATCCGCTCGGGGTCGCCCGGTGCGCCAGGGGTGGAGCGGGTGGCACGCCGGACGGCGGCCACCACTGTGCGCCGCCAATCCGGACTGGTCACAGGTGCGTCGGAAGCAATATTGAAACGTACGCCCGCCTCCACTGCTGAACGCAGGGGCTGGTGGCGGGAGAAGCGGTCCTCGCCGAGGACCTGGCGCATGATGTCCCCGGCTTCCTGGCGGATCAGGGGGTTGGTGCTGTATCCGATGCCCCGGGAAGCCATGGTCTGCAGGGTGGTTGTGTCGCTGAAGGCTCCGTGGATGATGTAGTGGCGGTTGTGGTGATTCCCGGCGGACGCGGGACTCCCGCCGGGAGAAGTGGCTTCGATGATCGCCTGCACAGCTGCGGCGGTGGCCGCATCTCCCGTGGCGTGGACACCGGCCTGCAGTCCGGCATCGTTGATGAGTTGCAGAATCCGGTTGAGTTCAGCCACCCGTTCGCCATCGCTGGCACCCTGGATCACCAGGCTGCCGTGCGTACAGGCCGTGCCATAGGGCTCGCTCATCCAAGCGGTGCCGCTGCGTGGGATCCCGTCCGCGAAGACTTTGACGCCCGCTATCCTCAATTGCTCCGGATCGATGCCGCGGTTCCTGCAGCTTTCTGCCAGCCCGCTTCGCAGGCCTTCCTCAACGGCCCGGGCATTGGCTCCCCCGGTTCCGGCGAAGAGCATGAGGACATTGATCCGCAGCGTCAGTTCGCCTGACAAGGCGAGGTCGCCCAGCAACCCGAGCGCCGCCGTCGAACCTGCTCCGTCCATGAGCCCGGCGCTGGCCGGCCCCAATCCAGGCTCCGTGAGGGAGGTGATGCCCAGCGAGTGCAGATACTCCTGGAAGCGAAGCAGCGCCGGGCGGAGCGTTGCGGCCGGAACGGGTGGCATGGCACGGGAGATGAGTTCCATGGCACCGTCCTGGAACAGGCCGGAAGGGGCACCGTCCCCTCCCCTGACGATCACGCCGCCGTGGATATCAGGGGTCGTGGCGCTGATGCGGGCACGCTTGAGCGCTTCCCGGTTGGCCAGGAGCTGGTGGCCGGTGGCGTCGAACGCCACGAGGGGCGCGTCAGAGCGGCAATCCAACAGGCCCTTGGCCGGTCCAAGTATCGACTCGTCCCAGCCGTGGGCGCGGATCCAGCCATCGGGGCCCACCGGTGCTGCCGTCAGCACATCGACGACGGCTGCCCAGTCCGGGGCGATGTCCGGGTCCAGCCGCACATAGCCGAAGGCGGCCATCGCCGCCGAGACGAAGTGCAAATGGGCATCATTGATGCCGGGAATAACAGCCCCTCCTGCGGCGTCAACAACCCGCGTTTCCGGGCCAATCAGCCGGCTCACATCGTTTTGGCCGAGCCCTGCGACGCAGCCGTCCTTGACGGCGATGGCATCAGTCATGCGGTGTGGTTGTGCCGGGTCCATAGTGTGGACAGAGGCATTCGTGATCACCAGATCAGCGAAATCCTGCATCGATTCTCCTCAGGTCACCGCATCCGAATGTGATGCAGACAACGTTCCTGAAAGAAGTATGTCGCTTGACTGGGTCACTTGACTAGGTTTTGACGTAAAATTTCTTACAGAGGACTTTTCCGCCGCCACGGCACGGCCACGAGGCCGTCACGGCGGAGAGCGCCTACGATCGATGAGACCGCTGGGTTGGTGGATCCGATCACGGGCGGAAAGAAGCATGAGGAAGGTAACGGATGGCAAGGGTTCCCGCCGAAGAAAGGCGCCTGCAGTTCGTCGAGGCGGCAGCCAGGGTGATCGCACAGGATGGGTTGGCATCGGCTACGACACGTCGCATCGCCAGCGAGGCCGACGCCCCCCTCGCGGCATTGCACTACTGTTTCCGCAGCAAGGACGAACTCCTCGAAGAGGTCTATAACTTCCTCAGCAGGGACTACGCCAAGGCACTGGACCCCGTCCCCGACCCCGGCATGGGCCTGCGCCACATGGTGGGCGCCCACGCCCGGCGCATCTGGAGCCGCATGCTGGAAAACCCCCACGAACAAGTCACCACGTTCGAACTGCTGCTCCGACGCTTCCGGGTGGAAGCCGACGACCAGCCACAGGCATTGCTCATGAACCGCTCCATGTACGACGGGTGGGTGGGCTCAACGCTGGAGTTGTTCCGCGGAGCCGCTGAAGCCGCCGGCGAGCCCGTCCCCGCCAATCTGGAGGACATCACCCGCTTGTTCATCTCGGGGATTGACGGCATCAGCATGCAGCACCTGGCAGACCCCGACGAGGAGCGGTCCAAGCGCTTGGTGGAGCTCATGGCCAGGTCCCTGTCCGGTGCGCTCGACTACGCCTGAGGCTGGCGCTTCATCACCAAGGACGTCACAACACCCAGCAGCAGGAGGCCCGCGGCGGCGGCCATGGAAACCACGAAAGCTGCGCCCGGGCCCTGCGTCTCGGCCAGCTGTCCGGCCAGGTAGGAGCCAAGCGCCGTACCGGCCACAATCCCGCTGGCCAGGGCAGTCATGACAGTCGCCATTCGGCCGGACGGGGCAACGACGCCTCCGATGCTGAAGACCGTGACCATGACCGGACCCACCGGAATGCCGAGCACCAGCAGTACGAAAACCATGGGCCAGATACCCGCAGGAAGAAGCAGCAGCAAGGACAAAGCGGACATCGCCAAGGCAGCCACAACCCACCGCGAAGCCAAGCTGAAGCGCTGCGGCCAGAACGCGACAGACAACGCGGCAACCGCCGAGCTGAGACCCATCACCGCGTACAACAGGCCCGCAATCTCTGCAGTGGCGTATTGCGCTGAAAAGGCGCTCAACGCGTTCTGCGTCGCGCCGAAGAAGGTGCCCATGCACACCATCGCCACCACCGGCACCGCCACTACCGCCCCGGCCCACCGCTTGCGTCGCGGTGCGGCCGCCTGAGTGCCCTCTTCGCCTGAACCCTCGACGCCGGCCTTCACCTTCCGCGGAGCCGGCACCACGGCCTGCTGGCTGGGGTGGACGGCGAAAGCAGGGACCAGGGTGATGGTCATGACGGCGGCAAGCGCGAGCGGCAGCCATGGGGCTACCATGCTGGCCAGCACACCCACCAGCGCCGGGCCGAGCACGAACGTCACCTCGTCAGCTGTGCCTTCGTAAGACAGTGCCGTGTCAAGATCAGCCCGGTTGGCGGCCACGCTTCTTTTCCCACCGGTTGCGCCGGGAGAAAGATTGCGGGTGGTCAGGGCCATCCAGCGCACGCGGGCCATGGGGCCTACCTGGGGGCAACTCGCACCGGCAAGGAAGGCCGCGATCAGGACGCCCGCAGCATCGGCTACCTCCCCGTAGCCGGGAGTGATATAGGCTGCGGCCAAAAGCCCGGCAACAGCCAGGGTATTGATGACCGCGGCGACGAGCAGGACGATGCGTTGCCCCGCACGATCAGCCAGGGAGCCCAGGACAGGTGCGCCCAGGGCGGAGCCGATGCCGACCGCTCCCGCAGCCATGCCGCCGATTGCATACGAGTGGCTGACTGAGGTCACCAAGGTCAGGGTGCCAACGGTCAACATGGCGAGGGGAAGCCGGGCGAAGAGGCCCAGCGGCAGGAAACCAGGTCCGGCAAGTTCCGGAAGCCGTGCGAAACGGCCAGGCAGACGCGAGGTCCGCGCGGGTGTCGATGACAAGGGCTGGGAGGCCACAGAAGTTTTTTCCATTAATCCGGGTTCGCTAAAGGTTGCGCATCGTCCCTCCTCCCGATGCGCGCGACCCGGTGTAACGGGTTAAGTCTATCGGATACCTGTCAGACCGGAACAGCTTCGGCAATCCGCACGCTGGAGCCGTGCCGTCCCTTGACCACCTGGAGCTGGTTGGTGATGCGTTGCTTCATTTCGGCAACGTGACTGACCAGGCCCACTACCCTGCCGCCGTCGCGCAATCCTTCCAAAGCGTCCATCACTTGCTCCAGCGCTTGTTCGTCCAGGCTGCCGAAGCCTTCATCGACAAACAGTGTCTCGATGTCCACGCCGCCCGCCTCCTGCTGGACCACGTCAGCCAGGCCGAGGGCCAGGGCAAGCGAGGCCATGAAGGATTCCCCGCCGGACAGCGTGGAGGTGTCGCGCCGCTGGCCGGTCCATTCGTCCACCACTTCAAGGCCGAGGCCGGATTTCTGGTTCCGGGCCGCGCGGGCGTCGGTGTGCTGCAGCGTGTACCGGCCGTCGCTCATGGCAACGAGCCTTTCAGAGGCCGCGAGTGCCACTTGCTCAAGGCGTGCCGCCAGGACGTAGGCGTTCAGGCTCATACGGTAGTTGTTGTCCCCGGCACCACGGACAGTGTCGGCCAGTTCAGCCAGGATGCGGGCCTGGTTGCGGGGTTCCCTGCCGGCCTCGGCCAAGGTGTTGTACTCGACCCGGATCCGTTCAATGGCCTCCACCGATTTCGCGGCAAGGGCTGCCGACAATGCTGCCGCCCTTGCCCGATCAGCCGCGTCGGCGGCGTGGAGCTTGACCTCGGCGAGTTCAGCCTCAGGCAAGGGAAGCTCGCCGATCCGGACTTCCTTGGCCGCCAGAACCAAGTCCTCGCTGGCAAACAACTCGTCCAGGCGGGCCGCTTCAGTGTCGAAATCAGCCACGTCTTTCTCCAGACCGACCACATCGGCCGGCGGAAGCAGTTCGCCACGCGCTTCCACTGCCGAGGCGAACCCTGAGTCCGGCAAGGCATTTTGGAGCGATACGGCGGCGTCGGCCTGGGCCTGTCCTGCCTGCTGGAGTTCCCGGTCGGCATCAGCTGCCGACTGAAGGAGCGTGCGCTCGGCGGACAGGGCTTCCAACCGTTCACGAAGACTCGGGAAATCTTCCCGTAAACCGGCGAGGTCGGCCTTCAAAGTGTCGTGCTGTTCCTGCAGGTGAAGGACGGCCGAGGACGCCCGGGAGGCTGCACCGGCGTCCTCTGCGTGCTGCTCCTGCACTTGAGCCAGTTTCCTGGTAATGCCCTCCTGCTTGCTCCGAAGCTGGTCAAGGGTCCGGGATGCCTTTGTCGCCGCCGAAGTCGAGGTCCGGGCAGCCAGGAGACGCGCCTGTGCCTCCTCCGCATCCACGGTGCCGCCTTGGGCCGCCAGTCCGGCAAGGACCTGGGCGGCTGCGGAGACTTGCTCGGCAAGGACACCCTGGGCTTTTTCGCTGGCCTCGAACCGCTCCCTGGCGTGTTCCTCTTCCTGGGCCAGGGACAGGGCCGACCGTACCGCAGCTGCGGGATGCGGGTGGTCCTCGCTCCCGCACACAGCGCATGGCTGACCGCTCTCCAACGCGGCAGCCAGCTCCCCTGCCGCATTGGCCAGGCGGAGCTCGCGAACGTCAAGCCATTCCTGGCGGTGATCCTGGGCCGTGGCACGGGCTCGAAGGTGCTTCTCGGAGATCTCTGCCAACTCGTTGGCTGCCTCGGCATGGCGGGACACAATTTCCACCAGCTCAGCAGCATTGGCTGTTTCGCGCTCAAGCTCCGCGAGTCCATCAGCCGCCGGTTCCAGTGGTTCAATCAGGCCGCTCACAGCTGTCGCTTCTTCACGCAGCCGTTCCAGTTCGTCCACGGCCCGGTCGACTGCTGCTTCATGGTCTGCCTGTTCGCGACGCTTGGCGGCAAGCCGGCCGGCGATGTCCTCCAGTCGCTTTTCGTCAGGGAGGCGGGCTTCCAGAACCGCATAGGTGGCCTTGAGGCGTTCAAGGGATGCGCTGGAGTTTGTTGCCTCCAGCCCTGCAGCTTCGAGCCGTTCCCGTAGCTGCTCAACCTTTGCGACGGCAGCGCGATACTTGCGGGCGGAGGAGTCAACGGCGTCAAGCTGGCCGCTCAGAACGGAAGCCCGGCGGTGCCTCGCGAGCTTGTCCCTGTTCTCCAGTGCCCGCGGCGCGGCCAGTTCAAGAAGGACGCGCCTCTGCGTTGCGGCTCCGAGCCGGGCATGCCGCAATGACTTTTCCTGGGCTTGCCGGAACTGTTCGGCAAGGCGCGAGGACAGCGACTCTGCCTGGTCTGCTTCGTCTGTCCTCCGCGTCCATTCAGCACTCACCTCCGCTGCCACCTCTGCCAGCCAGGCCTCCGGTTCCTGCCCGGCTGTTCCGCCGGCATCAGGATTAGCAACTGTAGTCCCGGCAGTTTCCGTCGCGGCTTGGTCGAGTCCCAGTTGCTGGCGCTCCGCTGCAGCCCGGTCCAGCAACAGCTTGAGTTCCAAGGCATTTTCCTGCACGGCCCGTGCGGCTTCCGCCGCCTGCCGTGCGATCCGGCGTTCGACGGCTTCAAAGCGTTGCGTACCGAAGAGTTTCTGCAGGAGCTCCAGGCGGTCGTTGGCCTTGGACCTGAGGAACGCCGCAAAATCACCCTGGGGAAGCATCACCACGCGGGTGAACTGTTCCCTGTCCATCCCCAAAATGTCCGCGAGCTCGGCACCGACTTCGTCGTTCCTTGAGGATTTCTCCTCCCAACTCCCGGCGATCCGTTCCCGAAGGAGGGTCTTCGCCTGCTGCGTGGTGAACCCTTTCCTGCCCCGTGCGCTGGGGCGTTCCCAGGCGGGCGAGCGCGTCACTTCGAAGCGCCGTCCGCGTGCCGAGAATTCGCAGACGACGCGTGGTTCGGCTGAAGGTGCCGCGTGATCGCTGCGGAGGCGTTTTCCTTCCTGGCGTGCGCCGGGCACGGCTCCGTACAAGGCAAAGCAGATGGCATCAAGGATGCTGGTCTTGCCTGCCCCGGTGGCACCGTTGAGGAGGAAGAGTCCTTGCGCTCCCAAGTGATCGAAGTCGATGTGTTGGGCAGTGGCAAAAGGGCCGAAGGCTTCTATTTCCAGGCGATGGATTCTCACAGTTCCGCCTCTTCCAAGCGGACGGCTTCGAGTGCTTCCCGGAGCGCAGCTTCTTCGGCCTCGCCGGCTCCGCGGTCCCGGACATGCTCCAGAAAGCCGCAGCAGACTCCGAGATCGTCCTGGGCCTTGGCGAGTCGGTCACTGTAGCTCGTCGTGGTCCGGGTCCCGGCGCCTTCGGGATCAAAGGAAAGGACCAACGTGCCCGGAAAGCGGACTCTCAGTTTTTCCATGGCCTGGGTTGGCCGCTGCGCGTCAGTAATGGTGATCTGGCAGTAGGCCTCTTCGGCCCAGGCATACTCCCCGGACTCCAGGAGCTCATCCAAAGTCCCGCGCAGTACGGCCAGGGTCTTGGGGGCTTCCCACACTACTTCCTGGACGTCGATGTCCCCTGACGGGTTGATGTCCACCAACCAGGCACCTTTGCTGTGCTTGGCTTCGGAGAATGAGTACGCCAGCGGCGAACCCGAGTAGCGGACATTGCCGGCCAATTGCTGCCGTCCGTGGAGGTGCCCCAGTGCCGTGTAAGTGAATCCTTCGAAGAGGTCCAAGGGCACCGCTCCCAGTCCCCCGATACTGAGGTCCCTCTCGCTTTCGGACGTGATGCCTCCGCTGGCAAATGTGTGTGCCAGGACCACCGGGTAGACAGGTCCGGATTCGCGGCGACGTTCAACGTCCTTCTTGATAAGCCCTACTGCCTGCTGTGTGACGTCAAAGTGGTTGGCAGAGTCCACGCCCAGCCGCTCGGCCACAAGGCGGGGTTCAAGGAAGGGAATTCCGTAGACCGCCACTTGGCCCGGGGCGTCCCGTTCGCCTCCAAAAGGGAAAACAATGGGGCTGTCCAGGTCCTCCACCCGCGTGCGCAAGTGCACTCCCCCTCGTTCCAGCAACCGGGAAGCGAAACCCAGTCTGATGGCGGAATCGTGATTGCCGCTGGTGAGCACAACGCTAGCCCCGGCCCGGGTGAGCCGCACCAAAGCATCATCCAGCAGTGTGACGACGTCCAGGCCCGGCAGGGCGCGATCATAAACGTCCCCTGCAATGAGCACGACGTCCACCGAGTTGGCGTCCACGAACGTCACCAGCTGGTCCACGAAGCCGCGTTGGGCCTCAAGCATGCCAACGCCGTGGAACGACCGGCCCAGATGCCAATCCGAAGTATGGAGTAACCGCATAATTCCAAGCTAACCGGGGTCACCGACAATAAAGCGCAGACAAGCCGCCCGGCGTCGATCCTGGCCGGTTGCTAGCCTTTCTTGCCGTCGAAAAAGTCGCGTGCGTCATCGTTCGCCGGCTTCGCAGGGAGCGGCTCCGGAGTCGTTTCGGCCCGGGTGTCCGCAGCCTCCTCAGCGATCCCGTTTCCAGCGTCGAAGTGGTCGTTGATGGCGTCTGTCCCACCCTGGTGTTCGGCAGTGGCGCGGGCAGGCCCGGACAACCCCTGGAAACCGCGGAAAGCGAGTCCGGCAAGTGCTGCGCCCATCAGAGGTGCCACCCAGAAAAGCCACAGTCCTTCAATGGCCCAGGAGGGGCTGAAGAAAGCTTGCGCGCTTGCGCGTGCGGGGTTGAAAGGGAGGTTGCCAAGAACCTGGCCGAATTGCAGCAATACGGCCGTCGCCAGGCCCACTGCGAACGGTGCCAAGGAAGGAAGGGCACGGCGTCCGGCCGCCGCTCCGAGGAAGACGGCAACAAGCAAAGCAGAACCGATAACTTCCACCAGCAGCACGCCCGCCAGCTGGGTTTGGGCGGGAGCGTGCTCCCCGAAGCCGGCTGCTGTGGAACCAAAAGCGGCCCGCACATCCGCGAGAACGGGCACGGTAGTCACCACAACGTAGACAAGTGCTGCACCAACCACGCTTCCGATGAGCTGTGCTGCGACATACGCGACGGCGGCGAGCGCCCGGATGCGTCCGGCAATGAGGTTGCCCAAGGTGATCGCGGGATTGAAGTGTCCACCCGAAACGTGCCCGAAAGCCAACATGCACACAGTCACGGTCAGCCCGGCGGCCAAGGCTGAGGGCAAAGGCGCCGCTGCAGGGCTCGAGAGTATCGATACACCCACTGCAACGAGCACAATGAACAACGATCCCAGGGTTTCAGCCGACAGCCTGGCCAGGAGTCCCGGTTGGGGATCGGTAGCGGCCTGCACAGAAGAGGTCATGTGGAACGGGTCCTTACGGTCGGTGTGAAAGTTGGTGCGCTGTTACCGAAGCACAGCGGGCAACACTAGGGCACGCCTTTCGACGCGCCAGGAGCCCTCGAGTATCTTGCCATCCGAAGCTGGACAGCTGCTGGGTTAACGCTGGAGACGATGAAAGCTGCCCCTTGAGCTTATCCGCCCAAGGAAATGGCCGCGATCGCGGCGGCGCCGAGGCCCATCACGGCCAGGGTGCTGGCCAGGATCAACCGCGTGGGGGCTGCCTGGAAGCCGGCCTGGAGTTGCCGTGAGCGTACCCACACCACGGAAGCGAGGACAACGGTGGCTGCCGCGGCGGCCAGCGCACAGATCCCTTGGTAGTCCAGTCCGGGCAGGCCGGTAACGATGGTGCCGGAGGAAGGCTCTGATGTCAGCCAACTCCGCCAGATGAACAGGTCCACCACCACCAGGGAGATCAGCGTCCTGCGCCAGGCAAGGGTGGTCCGCTCGGGCTGCAGGCCGGGATCCCGGGTACTTTCCGGAACGGTGCCGGTCACTGGGTCTTCCTGCTCATCGGGCCACCAGGATCAGCACCGCGAAGGCGAACGCTGCCACGGCTACCACTATGGTCATGAATAACATCACCCGTGAGAAAGGCAGTGCCTGGTCCTGCCGCATCGCCGCTTCCATCTGGCCCCACCGGCGGTAGGACAGTGCCGCCAGGCCGGCCCCTACGAGGGCCAGCAGGACGCATAAAACCAGCCGGACGGGCGTCGGCGCGATATTCGGCGCCAACTGATCTACGGCCACAGCTCCGGCAAGCAGAGCCAGCGAAGTGCGGATCCAGGCCAGGAAAGTACGCTCATTCGCCATCGAAAACCTGTAGTCAGGTGTTTTACCTGTTCGTCGCCAAGCAGGTTCACGCACGTTATCTCTCCAAGTTTTCGCAGTGCCGGACAGCTTCCCCACCATATCAGCGGGGCCTCACGGGCACGGTAAGTTACTGGCATGAGTGTTGAAGCTACTTCCCCCGCCGCGCCGTCCTTCAAGTCCCGTGTCTACGGCTCCCTTTTGGGCGGGGCCCTGGGCGATTCCTTGGGATACGCCGTCGAGTTTGACTCCATCGCGGCGATTCGGGCACGCTACGGCTCCGCGGGACTGACCTCGTTTGAACAGCTCAACGGCGGCAGCCACTTTTCGGACGACACCCAGATGACTCTGTACACGGTGGATGGTCTGGTGGAGGCGCTCGAATGGGCGAACGATGGAGTGGCGGCAGACGAGATCGCCTGCCTGTGGCTTGCCTACCTGCGCTGGCTTGCGACGCAGGACGTTGCGGTTTCCTCGTCAGCGCCCGTCCCGCAGCCCCGGTGGATCGATGCCCAGGCTGTGCTCCGGCACCGGCGGGCTCCGGGCAACGCCTGCCTCAGTGGCCTGGCCTCGGGCGAGATGGGAACGGTGGCGCGGCCGGTGAATCCTGAGTCCAAAGGATGCGGCACGGTAATGCGTTCGGCGCCGTTCGGCCTGATCCCCCACATCTCCCGGGACGCCGTCTACAAACTCAGTTCCGACGCAGCCTCGTTGACCCACGGACACCCTTCAGCACGGTTAAGCGCGGCCGCTTTCAGCCTGCTGATCCATCACATTGTTGCCGGCAGCGATGTCCGGAACGCAGCCAAGGAAGCCCTCGCGTATGTGAACAACGTCCCCACCAAGGCCCCGGAGCTCTCCGAGAGCCTTGAAGCCGCGTTGCAGTTATCCGCCCGGAACACAGTATTGAGCCCGGAAGAGCTGACCGCAGCGCTCGGTGAGGGGTGGGTTGCCGAGGAGGCACTCGCCGTCGGGCTTTACGCCGTTCTGGCTACCAGCGGCGGGGATCCCGCCGAGCACTTCCGCAATGCGGTGGCGGTTGCCGTCAACCACAGCGGCGACAGCGACTCCACAGGCTCCATCGCAGGAAACATCCTGGGCGCCTTTTATGGTGAAGAGTGCCTTCCCACGGACTGGCTGGAAGCACTGGAAGCCCCCGAGGTCATTCGCGGCATGGCGGACAGGCTGCTTGCCGTGACCACCGGCTGAGGGACCCTACGATCTGCGAACGGAGATGTCGGCGCACGCCTCGCACACGTCGGCGGGGATAAGGCCCCGGCGCTGGAGGAAGCCAAAGATGGCGCAACCGAGGCAAAAGCCAGCCAGCGATTCCAGTGAGGCTGCCACGATCAACAACGCGAGCAGCACCCATGCCGCCGGCTGCAAGCCGGTGAAGAACAACACGACGGCGGCACTCGTCAAAGCTGCCCCGATGCCTTGGGCGAAGCGCTTGGGAGGACCGGGCACCAGCTTGGCACGCCCGATCCTGGGCGCCAGGACTTTGACGGACAGCAGTGCCAACGGGGAAATCCGGGGACCAAACAGGACCCGCAGCCAGAAGCCGGCCGCCAGTGCTACCAGTCCCCCACCCCAGCTGGTCAGCAGCGTCGCAATGGCAAGGATGACCACCAGGCCGGCAGTTATCCGGGCGGCGTATTCGTTGACCGGGTTGGGGAAAGCGAAGACTCTCCGCCAATCAACCCCGCCTGCCGGGGCGTTGGCAGTTTGCCGCGCCGGCGCCAGGGAAACGCTTGGCTTGCTCATGAGCCAAGGCTAGGAGTCCCGCTCCCCGGACAGGAAGCATTGTTGCGCACTATGACCCGCGGGGCCTTATGCGCCGCCGACCATCTGCAGGAACTCGCCCTCCGAGACGACCTCGATTTGTTGGCCCTTGGCGTGGAGTTCCAGGACCCGTTTGGCTTTGCCCGTGAGCCGTCCGGCACGAAGGTCTCCGGCCACGAAACCGTCGCCGACAATGAGAACCGTGGTCCGGGCGGTGACGCGGCTTTCGGGCCGGGCGCCCATCTCCGCGGCCCGCGATTTGGCTTCCGGCCGGGTGATCGCGAGGTCTCCGGTGAAGACCAGCGTTTGCCCGAACAGGGGGTGGCCGGGCTCTGCCGCGGGGTTGGGCAGAGGATTGGGTCCTTCCTCCGGCCAGGCAGACCAGCCGCCGGCGATGCCCGGAGTGCGGTCCAGTGTTCGCTCGAAGGAGCTGCCGGTCCTGGCGGCCAACGCGGACATCGTCGCCTTGGACAATCCGAAGGCGGGGTCGAAAGCGGGCTGGCTTGGCAGGCTGAGTCCCAGGGAAAGGTAGAGCTCGGCGATGCTGTTGGCATCGTTGCGCCGTGCGATGTCCACCAGGATCCCGGCGCATGCGCGGGCATCCTCTGCGGCGTCGTGATGGTTCACGAGCGGTACGCCGGCTTCTTCGGCCGCATACGGCAGGGAGTTCGAAACGAGTGAATAGCACCGGCGCGAAAGCATCACGGTGCAGACGTAGTCGTAGGCCGGCCCGGCGAGACCGGAGACTTCCAACCCCGACCTGATGACTCCGAGGTCGAAGGCGGCGTTGTGTGCGGCCAGGATATCGCCGCCGATGAACGCGCCGATTTCGGGGAACAGCTCACCGAACCTGGGCTGGCCCGCTACGTCCTCGGCACGGATGCCGTGGATGCGGGTGTTGTGGAACTCAAAATGATCGTGGTTCTCCGGGGGACGCATCAGCCAGGAGGCTTCCTCCACAACAACCCCGTTGCGGACCTTGCTGAGACCCACTGAACAGGGCGACCCCCTGAAGCCGTTGGCTGTTTCAAAGTCGATCGCCGTAAAGTCCAATGCCACTGGACAAGATTACAGCCGGAAAAGGCCGCCCCTGCCGATTTCGACGGCGGGGCGGCCACTTGCACCGCTAATGTGGGGAACGCTACATCGTGTTGCTTACCGTGTTGCCTAAGGTGTGGCCCGGCGAAGAGTGGCGTAGGAGCCGGCTGCGAGTGCCACGCACAACAATGCCATCCACCCGCTGACGCTCAGTGGGGTCTGCTGGGCCATCCAGCTTCCCACTGCGCCCCACCATCCCAGCAGGGTTGCCAGCGCAGCCAGGCCGATGAGGGCCACCGCCGTTCCCAGCGTTGATACCAGAGTTCCGGTTGTCCCCCAGCGCTTGAAGATGGTGGCGAACCAGAACCCGATGATGAACATGAACATCATCACCACGAAGAAGAAGGCCGCTGTTGAGTACCAAGGCCCGTCCGTGACCCACGGGATCTTGAAGAAGTAGCCATAGACACCCCAACCGTTCGTTGCCCCTTCAATGGCACCACCCAGGAGATAAAGGCCTGTCATGCCAAGAGCGATGAGCGAGAAGAGCCCCACAGTACCCAGGTAGAAAGCCCGACGACTGATGCTCAGTCCCTGGGAGAACGGGAACACCAAGGTCATGCTCTGGATTCCGAGCACCAGGAAGTACCACAAGGGGGCTTGGCTTCCACCGCCGTATTTGCCCTCGTTGACGGGAATAAGCGCAAAGATGGCCAGCGACATCAGGAACGAGGCGGCCAGGATGGTCAGCGGCCATCCAATGTAGGTCCACTTGTTGATCAGTTGCATCCGGGCAACCGCTAGTGTTCTGCTCATCGCCTTGCCTCCAACGCGTCGTCTGCGAACTCCTGGGCACCCTGTCCCTTGGTGCCGGCTCCGGCCATGGTTTTGCGAACCACCAACTGCTGCAGGGATACGGGCGAGAGTTCAAGCCCCAGCTCCTGCGCTTCCGCGCGTTCGCGGCTGTTGAGCGTCTCGTCCACAGTCACCGAGGCCAGGGAACCGAGGGTTTCGCGATGAAGGATCTTCCGGCCGGAGAGGAAAGAGTCCACCTTGTCCGCGGAACCGGAAACAGTCACGGCGGAACCACGGATGTCCTCCGCGTCCGCGTTCATGATGATCCGGCCCTGATCGATAACAACTACGTGTTCCAGAAGGTTGGCTACCTCATCGATCAGGTGGGAGGACAGGATGATGGTTCGCGGATGTTCCGCGTAGTCCTCCACCAACCGGTCATAGAACAATTGCCGGGCTACGGCGTCGAGTCCCAAGTACGGTTCGTCGAAGAACGTCAGTTCTGCGCGTGAGGCAAGGCCGATGATGACCCCTACGGCGGACAGCTGGCCGCGGGAGAGCTTTTTGATTCGTCTCTTGACGGGGAGCTGGAAGGCCTCAGCCAGCCGGTCCGCGAACTTCTGGTCCCAGTTCCTGTAGAACAGCGCGGCGGAGCGGAAGGCGTGCCTGGGCTGGAAGTCATCCGGGTATTTTTGGGACTCTCGGATGAAACAGATACGGGACAGCACAGAGTCGTCCTCGTAAGCGCCGGAGCCGAAGACGAGGGCTTCGCCCGAGCTCGCGAAGGCCTGGGCCGTAAGGACGGACATCAAGGTGGTCTTGCCGGCGCCATTACGTCCGAGCAGGCCGTAGATGCGGTTGGCCGGGAGGCTCAGGTTGACGTTGTCCAGCGCGTTGAGATCCTTGTATTTCTTGAACAGGTTACGGGCCTCGACGACAGTATCGCTCACAGGGCCGCGCTCCTTTCCTTGTCCGTTCCGGAGTCAGGTGCGAGTCCGGAACTGCGTTCAATCATGGTGTTCAGCTGCTCCTTCGAGATCCCCAGCTTTCGGGCTTCCAGTGCCAGCGGCTTGACGTATTGTTCGAAGAATTCCTCGGTGCGCCGCGCTATCACGTTGGCGCGCGCCCCTGTCGCCACGAACATCCCTATCCCCCTGCGTTTGTAGAGAATTCCTGAATCCACCAGCACGTTGACGCCCTTGGCTGCCGTTGCCGGATTAATACGGTGGAAAGCTGCGAACTCATTGGTGGAAGGCACTTGGGATTCCTCGGCCAGGCTGCCGTCCACGATTCCGTTCTCGATGAGTTCGGCGATCTGCATGAAGATCGGTTTGCTGTCATCGATCATGAGCAACACCGCCTCATTGGTTCATTACTCATGTAACTAACCATACAACCGCCGAAGTTTGAGTCAAGACTTTCGCCGAAAAAGACGACGACGGCCGTCCAGTAGGCTTGTTGGGTGATCTTTTCTGCGATGAGCGACCTTGCCGTATCCACTTTCGGGGGTGCAGGACCGGTGCAGCCCTCCATGGCTTCGTTCCTGCCCGACTGGCTCAACCCCCAGATCTTCCTGGCCGATCCTGCCCTGGCACCGTGGGTTGTACTCCTCGTGTGCGGCATCGTCTTTGCGGAGACGGGCCTGCTGGTGGGCTTCTTCCTGCCCGGCGACTCAATGCTGTTTACCGCGGGCCTGCTGGTTGCCACGGATACCATCAAGTTCAACATCTGGGCCCTGGCCGGCCTGATCATCGTCTCCGCGATCATCGGCAACCAGACGGGCTACCTCATCGGTTCCAAGGCCGGTCCAGCGATTTTCAACCGTCCGGACTCAAAGCTCTTCAAGAAAGAGAACGTCGAGAGCGCCCACGCCTTCTTCGAGAAGCACGGCGGGAAAGCGTTGATCCTGGCGCGGTTCGTCCCCATCATCCGCACGTTCGTCCCCGTCATTGTGGGCGTTGCCCAGATGGACAAGCGCAAGTTCTTCATCTTCAACGTCATCGGCGCAGTGCTGTGGGGCGGCGGCGTCACGTTCCTGGGTTACGTTCTGGGCGATCGTATCCCCTGGGTCAGCAAGAACCTGGACATCATCTTCATTGTCATCGTGCTGATCTCCGTCATCCCGGTCATCATCGAGGTCACCCGCGGCTTTGTGGCGAAGCGTAAAGCCGCAGCCGAAGGGACGGACCCGGTGGAGGAATTCATCGAAGAACATGACGGTGGGAAGCACGGCGAGCACTAAGGCTCCCGCAGCGCCACAGCAAAAGCTTCACAGCAAAGAAGAGGCACCCCGCGAACGCGGGGTGCCTCTTCTTTGACGGCTGCACAGTCAGCCGATGACGTTACTGCTGCGTCGGCGTCGCGGTCCCGGAAAGAGCAGCGATGACCGCAGGCAGCAAAGCCCGGAACGCTTGGCCGCGATGGCTGATGGCGTTCTTTTCCTCGGAGCTCAGTTCGGCGCAGCTGCGGTCCATGCCGGCAGGTTGCAGCACCGGATCGTAACCGAAGCCCCCTTCACCGCGGGGTTCACGAAGAAGCGTCCCCTCCAGCTGGCCGTACTCCACGGTCTCGTGGGCGATGCCATCCGTCCCCGGGACAGCCAGGGCCGCGGCGCACACGAACGCTGCCCCACGGAATTGATCCGGAACATCGGACAGTTGTGCCAACAGCAGGTTCAGGTTGCCGGTGTCGTCACCGTGCCGGCCCGACCAACGGGCCGAAAAGATCCCGGGTGCGCCGCCCAGGACATCCACTGCCAGCCCGGAGTCGTCGGCGATGGCAACCAAGCCGGTCGCTTCGGCCACGGCACGGGCCTTGAGCAGCGAATTCTCGGCAAAGGTGACGCCGGTTTCTGCCACGTCGGGGGCACCCGCTGCGGCGGCATCCACCACTTGGGTATCGACGTCGAGGCCCGGCACCTGGCCCCGCAGCAGTTCGCGGAGTTCCTTCAGCTTGCCCTTGTTGTGCGTGGCGAGAACGAGGCGGGGGCCAACGGCCGCTGAAGCGGCGCTCACGGAGCTTCCGCCAGCGTTTCGCGCTGGATGGCGGCGAGTTGGGTTGTGCCCAGCAGCGCAAGGTCGAGAAGGGCATTGAGTTCGTCGCGGTCGAACGGAGCACCTTCCGCGGTGCCCTGGACCTCGACGAATTTGCCCGAGCCTGTGACCACGACGTTCATGTCGGTCTCCGCCCGGACGTCTTCAACGTAGGGCAGGTCCAGCATGGGGACACCGTCGATGATGCCAACGGAAACCGCCGCAATGGTGTCCACAAGGGGCTCGGCATTGCGGGAGATGAGCTTGTTCTCCCGGGCAAAGCGGATGGCCTCGGCGAGCGCGACGTAAGCGCCAGTGATGGCAGCGGTGCGGGTGCCGCCGTCGGCCTGCAGGACGTCGCAGTCCAGGACGATCGTGTTCTCGCCGAGTGCCTTGGTATCGATGATGGAGCGCAGGGAGCGACCGATCAGGCGGGAGATTTCGTGGGTGCGGCCGCCGATCTTGCCCTTGACGGACTCACGGTCCGAACGGGTGTTCGTGGCACGGGGAAGCATGGCGTATTCGGCTGTCACCCAGCCGCGGCCTTCGCCCTTGAGCCAGCGTGGCACGCCCTCGGTCAGGGAAGCGGTGCACAGAACCCGGGTGTTGCCGAACTCGATCAGGGCAGAACCCTCAGCCTGCTTGGACCAGCCGCGGGTGATACTGATGGGTCGCAGTTGGTCAGGGGTCCGGCCATCGGCACGGACGACGGGTGTGGCTGTAGCTTCAGAAGTCATGCTCCAAGCTTAGCGACGATGACGGTACTGCCACCGCCGGGCCTTGCCGGGGCGTGCAGTGGCTGCCGGATCGTGTAGTGGCTGCTAGATCGTGTAGTGGACTCCGGCCACGGCGACGGCGACGTCCCCGGCGAACACTGGCTTGGCCTCGGACAACACTTTGGTTTGCGAGGTCCACACGGGGATGTGAGTGAGGAGAAGGCGTTTGGCTCCTGCATTCGTCGCAGCCTCGCCCGCACGCTTGCCGGTGAGGTGGACGTCCTTGATGTCGTCGTCCCGCCCCTCTTCAAAGGCCGCCTCGCACAGGAAGAGGTCCGACCCCTTGGCGGCGTCTTCCAGTCCCTGGCAGGAATCGGTGTCGCCCGAATACGTCAGGATCTTGGTCACGGGGACACCGTCCTTGCCCGGTTCAGTGGCCGTGACACGCAAGGCGTAGGCCTCCTCCACCGGGTGGTTCACGGCGAACGGCGTCACGGTGAAGGGACCAACAGTGACGGGCTTGAGCTCGGTCCAGTTGGTGAAATCGAATTCCTCATGCATCCCCGGGTCCAGCTCCAAACCGTAGGCCGTGGCCATCCGGTCGGCAGTGGCAGCCGGGCCCCACACGGGAAGGCGGTCCCGTCCCCAGCCGCCCGGCTTCCAGCGCACCGCGACGTGGAGGCCGCACAGGTCCATGCAGTGGTCAGGATGCAGGTGCGTGAGGAAGATCGCGTCGATGTCTTCAAGGTCCGTGTAGCGCTGGATGGCACCCAGGGCACCGCTGCCAAGGTCCATGACGATTTTCCACTCGCGTTCGCCGTCATGGGCGGTGACGAGGTAGCACGACGCCGGCGATCCCGGTCCGGGGAAGGATCCGGTGCACCCGACAATGGTCAGCTTCACAGGCCACGCCCCATGGCTGCGTCCGCGCTCGCTCCGGGGTTCACGAAATACGAGCGGCGCCCAAGGCCGGCACCGGACTTGGCTGCTTCCAGCATCTCGGGGGTGATCCGGGCGAGGCTGCCGGTGGGATACTGCGCTGCCACGTGGTCGACATGCTTCACGGAGAGGACTTCGGGTCCCAGGAAACGGCGCGCCAGTATCTCAAACTGCGCAGCGTCCCCGGTGGCGATGAACTCGTGGCTCGGCGCACTCGACCCGGTGCGCTGGATACCGTGGGTGGCCAGGGCCCGGTAGACGTCCTTGGCGGTTTCTTCCGCACTGGAAACCAGCGTGACGTCCTCACCCATGACGAACGAGATGACCCCGGTCAGCAAGGGATAGTGCGTGCATCCGAGAACGACGGTGTCCACGCCGGCATCCTTGAGCGGGGCGAGATACTCGTTGGCGGCCGCAAGGAGCTCAGGTCCGGTGGTGACGCCAGCCTCCACGAAACTCACAAAAGCCGGGCAGGCCACGGACGTGATGGTGAGGTCCGGAGCAGCGGCAAAGGTGTCCTCATATGCTCGTGAACCCACCGTGGCAGACGTTCCGATGACGCCGATCTTTCCGGACCGGGTGGCTGAAACAGCACGGCGGACAGCCGGTTGAATTACTTCAATCACCGGGATGCCGTACCGGGCCGTGTACCTTTCCCTCGCATCGCGAAGCACAGCCGCCGATGCCGAGTTGCAGGCAATGGTCAGGAGCTTCACTCCGGAGTCCACGAGTTCGTCCATCACGCCAAGGGCGTTGGCGCGGACCTCTGCAATCGGGAGCGGACCGTACGGTCCGTTGGCAGTATCGCCAACGTAGAGTATGGATTCGTTGGGCAGCTGGTCGATGATGGATCGTGCCACCGTCAATCCGCCCACGCCGGAATCAAAAATACCGATCGGGCGCGTTCCCACGATTTCCCCTGTGCTGACGGGGGCGCTACTGCCCGTAGCGCCGCTTTGTGAACCCGATGCTGAAGTCATGATTATTCGAGAATAAGGCTTCCCGTGGAGTGCGGCCATCAGGTGTGTCCTCCGCCTCGTGTCTTATGTGTCACAAGGCGTGGGGGGCGCCGGGCCCCCGGGATCAGGATTTTGCCTGCCTGGCGGAGATCATGGCCTGCACCAAGGACTCCTGCAGCCACGTGGTGAAGTTGTAGACCAGGGCCAAGTAGCTCTCCACATCTTCAGCCTGGCTCCAGTCCTGCATGGTGTGGATGTGCTCGGCGTCCGCTTCATCGCGGATGTCCAGACGTTCGGCCAGAACAAGCCTGACGTCGTTGAGAGCCATTGACCACCGGGCAGCCTCCTCGGGCGTCAGGACCAGGTCTTCCTTGTCCAAACCCATGGCCGTTGCCCGCAGGGCGCCGATTTTGTTTTCCCGGACTGAGCGTTCGGTGAGTTGCCGGAACTCAAGCGAGCCGCCGTCGTCGTCCTTCATAACGTTGGGCAGGAGCCGCAGCAGGGCCCTGTCCGTTGGCTGCTTAACGTCCATGTCCAGGCCAATCAGGGCAGCCAGCGGGTCTTCGTTCTCCCGGACTTCCGGGTCCAGCATGGAGATGACGTCGTCCAGCAATCCGCGGAGGAGATCACGTTCAGCCGGTTCAAGGAACCCGGTGATGCCTTTAAGACCGTATTTGAATGCCTTAGCCACGCTGGCGGCCGCCCTTTCCGGGTGTTTCATTGCCACTGGCAGCCTTCTCCACGGTGGCCCACAGGCCAAAACCGTGCATGGCCACCGCATGCTGCTCCACTAGTTCCTTGCTTCCGAACGCAACGATGGAGCGGCCCTTCTTGTGGACCTCCATCATCAACTTGTGTGCTTTCGACTCGGAGTAGCCGAAGTAGCTCTGGAAAACATAGCTCACGTAGCTCATCAGGTTGACGGGATCGTTCCAGATCACCAGGTTCCAGGGGACATCAGGGGCTGTCAGGACATCAGTGGACGTTTGCTCTGCAGCTTCCGTCCGCTCATCGATGTCCGTGCCAAACGCAACGCTAGGGCTCATCTGTCCATTCTATGGCGGCTCGCACTAGAGTGAATTCGTGAGTAGAGCCGCGTCGTGGGACCACCCCGCAACATCCTTGTACACAGACCACTACGAACTGACGATGCTGCAGGCCGCCCTGCACTCAGGTGCCGCGCATCGCCGTTCTGTGTTTGAAGCCTTCGCCCGACGGTTGCCGGATGGCCGCCGCTACGGCGTGGTGGGTGGCACGGGACGCTTGCTGGAAGGCATTGCGGACTTCAGGTTCGGCGATGCTGAACTCGCATTCCTGGAGCAGAACAAGGTAGTAAACAGGGAGACCCTGGATTACCTTGCCGACTACAAGTTCAGCGGCGACATCTGGGGATACGCCGAAGGGGATGCCTATTTCCCCAACTCCCCCATCCTCATCGTCGAATCGACTTTCGCCGAGGCCTGCATCCTTGAGACGTTCGTCCTTTCGGTCCTTAATCACGACAGCGCCATAGCCTCGGCCGCGTCACGGATGACCTCGGCGGCCGGAACCCGCCCCTGTATCGAGATGGGCTCCCGGCGCACACAGGAGGAATCGGCGACGGCGGCAGCACGCGCCGCTGTCATCGCCGGCTTCGCCAGTACCTCCAACCTTGAAGCCGGCCGGCGCTACGGCATCAAAACCGTCGGTACCGCAGCCCACTCCTTCACGCTTCTTCATGACACCGAGCGCGAGGCCTTCGAAGCCCAGATTGCCACCTTCGGTCCGGGGACTTCCCTGTTGGTCGATACCTACGACGTCGAAACTGCGGTTCGGACCGCCGTCGAGCTCGCCGGTGACAAACTCGGCGCAGTACGTCTGGACTCCGGCGACCTCGTGGCCCAGGCGCAATGGGTCCGGCAACTGCTCGATGACCTCGGCAACGTCAACACGCGCATCGTGGTGACCTCGGACCTGGACGAGTTCGCCATCGCGGCGCTGCAATCTGCCCCAGTGGACTCCTATGGCGTGGGGACGTCGCTGGTCACCGGTTCAGGCGCTCCGACGGCGAGCATGGTCTACAAGCTGGTCAGCCGCACCAACGACGCCGGTGAGTTCATCTCCGTGGCCAAGGCTGCCAAGAACAAGGCAAGCGTCGGTGGCCGCAAGTACGCCCTCCGCAAGCTCAACGAGCGCGGAAGGGCCACCGCCGAAGTCGTGGGCATCGGCCACCGCCCGGAAGATGACGGCAACGACCGTCCGCTGCTTCATCAGTTCGTCAAGAACGGCGAGGTCCTGCCGGGATGGACCGGGCCGGAGGGTGTTGTCCGCGCCAAGGAGCGCCATGCGGCGACCATGGCCGAACTGCCACCCGTAGTGAACCGCCTGCAGCGTGGCGAAGCCGCCATTCCCACCATTTACGAGGAGAACTGATGTCCCGGGCCTTGATCATCGTTGATGTCCAGAACGACTTCTGTGAGGGTGGCACTTTGGCGGTCGAAGGCGGCGCGGATGTCGCTGCCGCGATTACGGAGTATGTGGACGCCAACCAGCAGCACTTCGATCACATCGTCGCCACGCAGGACTGGCACATTGAACCGGGCGACCATTTCTCGGACGATCCCGACATGGTGGACTCGTGGCCGCCGCACTGCCGGGCCCGTAGCAAGGGCGCCGAGCTTCATGAGGACATTGACCCTGAGTACATCCAGGCGTACTTCCGCAAAGGACAGTACACAGCCGCTTACTCGGGCTTCGAAGGCGTCCTGGCCCCGGAAGACGATGTTCCTACCGGGGACCTGAAGGCGGGAGCAGCGGTCGAGGAAGTACTCGACGAGGACGCGATCGGGCTCGATGACTGGCTCCAGAGCCATGACGTTGAAGACGTGGTGATTGTTGGCCTGGCTACCGACTATTGCGTCAAAGCCACAGCTTTGGATGCTGTCCAGGCCGGATACAACACCACCGTGATCGCCGGCCTCACCGCGGGAATCGCCGGGGACCTCAGTGATACCTTCGACGAAATGGAAGCTGCCGGCGTCGACGTCGATCACAGTTGACCCATCGCATCTGAACCATCGCATCTGAACCATCGCATCTGCCCCAGGGCCCCGTTCCCTGAAGTCACGCGGAGATGACGAAAGGGCGCCGCTGGTAGCGGCGCCCTTTTGTCATGTGGGCGTGTTACTGGTTACTTCCGGCCAATGAACCAGTCCTGAAGCTTCCGAAGCCGTGCCTGCAGTTGCTCCTCGTTGGCCTGGGCAACAGCCGGACCGCCGCAAACCTCGCGCAGCTTGGTGTGGACCACCCCGTGCGGCGTCCCTGTCCGGGCAGCCCACGCGGCAACGTTCTTGGCCAGCTCATTGCGCAGGTCCATGAGCATCCGGTGGTCCGGAATCGCCGGCGAAGCCGCAGCAGCCAGTGGCGACTGCCGCTTCTTGCGCGACTGCTGCTCGTGCTGGCGCTGCCGGAGCAACGTTCCCACCTGCTCGGCATCAAGGAGTCCTGGGATGCCGAGGAAGTCCAGTTCCTCGTCGGAGCCGATGTCCGCCCCGGTACCGAACTCGCCACCATCGAACAGGACACGGTCGAAGGACGCTTGGGAGTCCAACGCCTCAAATTTGCCCTTGGTGAGCTCGTCGGAAGCTTTGTCTTCGCGGTTGGCCTCGGCCATCAGGTTTTCTTCGGGACTGAAAAGTCCGTCCTCGTCCTTTTCAGGGCGGTCCAGCGCATGGTCGCGCTCGGCCTCCATGGTGTTGGCGAGAATCATCAAGGGCGGTACCGACGGCAGGAAGACCGACGCCGTTTCGCCCCTTTTGCGCGCACGGACAAAACGTCCGACAGCCTGGGCAAAGAACAAGGGGGTCGAGGTAGAGGTGGCGTAGACGCCCACGGAGAGGCGGGGTACGTCAACACCTTCGGACACCATGCGCACGGCGACCATCCAGCGCTTGTCCCCTGCGGAGAACTCCTCGATCTTGCTCGATGCCTTGGAGTCGTCCGAGAGAATCACTGTGGGCGATTGGCCGGTGATTTTCTTCAACTGGCCGGCGTAGGCGCGGGCGTCATCGTGGTCCGTGGCTATCACCAGGCCACCGGCGTCAGGCACTGTTCGACGGACTTCGCTGAGGCGCTTGTCCGCAGCTGCCAGGACGGCGGGAATCCATTCCCCGGTGGGATTCAGAGCTGTGCGCCAAGCCTGTGAGGTGATGTCCTTGGTGACTGCTGCCTCGCCCAAGGAAGCCGCCATTTCGTCCCCGGCACTGGTTCGCCACCGCATCTGGCCGGAGTAGGCCATGAACAGGACGGGGCGCACGACGTGGTCCCGCAGTGCGTTGCCATAGCCGTACGTGTAATCGGCCTTGGATCTGCGGATCCCGTCCCGGTCCTCGGCGTATTCGACGAAAGGAATGGGTGAGGTGTCGGAACGGAAAGGCGTACCCGTCAAGGACAGACGCCGGGCGGCGGGATCGAAAGCCTCACGGAGGCCATCGCCCCACGACAGGGCTTCACCACCGTGGTGGATCTCATCAAGGATCACCAGGGTGCGTGCGGCTTCAGTCTTGGCACGGTGCAGCATTGGTTTGCTGGCCACCTGTGCGTAAGTGACGGCAACGCCCACGAACCCCCTGCCGTGCTGGCCGTCGGAGTTCTTGAAGTTGGGATCGATGGCGATACCCACCTTGGCGGCAGCATCGGCCCACTGCCTCTTGAGGTGGTCCGTTGGCGCCACGATGGTGATGCGGTTAACCACGCCGCTGTCCAGCAGCGTGGTCGCAATCCGCAGGGCGAAGGTGGTCTTACCTGCACCGGGCGTCGCCACGGCCAGGAAGTCCTTCGGGTTGCGGGTCATGTACAGGTCAAGTGCCTCCTGCTGCCAGGCGCGCAGCTTGGGAGCCGTTCCCCAAGCTGCGCGCTCCGGATACGCGGGAGGCAGTGAAGGACCACCAAAAAGTGTTTCTGTCATGCTGACTCCCCCGGCCTCACGGCAGTTGCGGTTGCCTCAGGCTTTTCGGGCACGCAAAAGCGGACCGGAAAGCGGTGACGTTCAGAAGGGGACTGTGTTTTCTTCCCACCCACTACTTGGAGTTGCCCGGGCCGCCGTTGTTTCCACCGTCATTGCCGGGACGGAGGCCTTCGTAAATCTCCTTGCACTCCGGGCAGACCGGGAACTTCTGCGGATCGCGGCCCGGCGTCCAGACTTTGCCGCACAAGGCAATCACGGGCTCGCCGGTCAGGGCCGACTCCATGATCTTTTCCTTGCGGACGTAGTGGGAGAACCGCTCGCGGTCGCCGGGCTCCACTTCCTGGCGTGTTTCTTCACGCTCAATGGTGGAAGTGGACGTTCCGGCTCCGGAAAGCTCGCGCATGGGGTCGTTTTCGAATGGATCCGGAGGAAGCGTAGTCATGCCAAACATCTTACCGTCTACAGGCCCTGCCACTCCGGCTTGTTGTCGTAGGTGTGCCGGTAGTAATCAGCCAGTTTCAGTGATGAAGCTGCCGCTTCATCCACCAGGATGGTGGCGTGGGGATGCATCTGCAGGATCGATGCCGCGCAAATCGCAGCCACCGGGCCTTCCACGAAATCCCGGACCGCCTGGGCTTTTTGGGCGCCCGTGGCCACCAGGACCACGTGCTTGGCGTCCATAATGGTCCCCAGACCCTGGGTCACCACGTGGTGCGGGACGTCGTCGATGCTGTCGAAGAAGCGGGCGTTGTCTTTGCGCGTCTGCTCAATCAGGGTTTTGATCCGTGTCCTCGAGGCAAGGGATGAGCCAGGCTCATTGAACCCGATATGCCCGTCAGTGCCCACGCCCAGGATCTGGAGATCCACGCCTCCGACGGCCTTAATGGCGTCCTCGTAGTCCTGGCATGCTGCTTCAAGGTCTTCGGCGGCACCATCGGGGCCGTGGACGTTCTCCGGTTTGATGTTCACCCTGTTGGTAAATTCACGCCGGATTACTTCCCGGTAAGACTCAGGATGTCCGGCCTCAAGGCCAACATATTCGTCCAGGGCGAAGCCGTGGGCCTGGCTGAAGTCCAGGCCCCCGGCTTCGTAGCGGCTGGCCAATTCGTCATAGATGGGCAAAGGAGATGATCCCGTGGCAAGCCCCAGAACGGCATTCGGCTTTCGCCGCACCAATGCCTCGATGGCATCGGCAGCAAGCGCACCGATCTGCTTGGTGCCCGGGAGAATGACAACTTCCATCGTCATGGCCTTTCTTTCTGAGGATCATCTTCTGTCACAGAGGTTATCCCATGTCCCATCTATAGGCCACGGCAATCACGGTTATTACGGAATCAGCGGTTAACGCTGAGCTCGGCAAACATCTCCGGTCCGCGCGCGTCGAGCCACTTCCCCCCGAGGCGAACGCCCACCACGAAAAGAGCCAGGCCCAGCAAAGGACCAACCGCGAGATTGATCCAACCTGCTTCAGGACCGCCGCTGAAGGCCTGGACGGCCACCAAAGCGAGTTCCGGAATGAGGAGCAGAGCCAGGACTGCCATCCCGGCTCCCTGGACAAGCAATGTCTGGGCAACGTTTCCCGGAGGCTTCTTGAAGGGGCTGTCGCCAGGCAAGGGTACGGCAATGTTATACCGGGCCGAGATCACCGAGGAGAGTCCCAGCCCCGTGAGCAGCGTTCCGAGCGACAATCCCAAAAGGTTGGGCAGCCACTGCCAGTCCCCGGTGAGGAACAACGGTCCCACGGTAAAGACCAGCACCACGGGAAGTGAGATCACCAGGCATGCCAAGGCGCGGCCCAACCGGTCATCGATTCCCCGGACACCCGCGGCCAGGTGCAACGCGAAAGCGGTGTTGTCGTAGGAAACATCTGCACAGATGGACCAGGCCATGGTGAAAGCCGTCAACGGTCCAAGAATCATGAACAACCCGTAGCTGCCGCTCTGCGAACTGCCGAAGAAGAAAAGGACGGGGAACAGCGGAACGATGACCAACGATGCCGCATACCTCGGATCCTTCATCCAATAGACCAAGGCACGCGCCATAACCGCACCCGTAGGAGTGCCGGGAAGCGTGCCGAAGAGACCAAGCTTCCCGCCCTTCCGGGCTGAGCCTCCCGAGTAGGTGGGAGTCACCAGCGCGCGCCGAAGAAGCAAGTGCCAGCACAGCAGCAGTGCGCCGATGGTGGCCAACGCAATCAAAACCTTCAGTCCGGCGGCTGCCCACTCCCCTGCTTCGAGGTCCCCGCCGAGCGACCACGCTGCACCGAGGGGTGTCCACGACAGGGTACGGGCGAGCCCGGGAAGGTAATCCGAAGTGTTGCGGACACCCTCTACGATTCCCATCATGATGGGTCCCAGCAGGACCAGGGGGATGAAAACGATGATGCTGCTGATGTCCTTGAACCGGCGTGAGGCCGAAAGGCCGGCGGTAGCCGTAGTCACCACCTTTGACAACACGATGCAGGTCAGGGCTCCCAGGACGGCACCCAGCAAGGCGCCCACCACAGACGGAGCGCTCCGCCACCAGGTCCCTACCGTTCCCAGGGCCGCAATCAACGTTGCCAGGCCGGGGATGCCAATGAATCCAGCAAGAGCCAAACCGGTCAGGAGCTGCCGGGACGGGATCGCGAACGTGGTGAACCGTGCGGGATCCAGTGTCATGTCGGCTGCGGACGCTACCAGAGGGATGATCGCCCAGCCCAGGACAGTGGCCACTCCACCCAATACCACCACGGTTTGGGCGATCTCCGGATCGGCCCACCGCAGCGCTATAAGGCCTCCAACAAGGAGGACCAGCATTCCCAAGGCGTAGAGCAATCCCAACGCCATACCGACCAACTGCCATGGGCTCCGCTTGAACCCGTTAAGAAGCAGGCGCCACTTCAGGCTTAGAAGGTGCGCAACCATTCCAGCCCCTCCGTCCGGTGTCCGCCGCCGACCAACTGGACGAAGCGTTCCTCCAGGGTTGAACCGTTGCGGACCTCATCAACAGAGCCTGCGGCCAGGACCCGGCCACCGGCAACTACCGCGACGTGGCTGCACATGCGCTGCACGAGATCCATCACGTGGCTCGAGACGATGACAGTGCCCCCGGACGCTACATAGCTTTCCAGGATGCCCCGGATGTTGGCCGCCGACACCGGATCCACCGACTCGAACGGCTCGTCCAGCACCAGGAGCCGCGGCGCATGGATCAGCGCCGATGCCAAGGCAATCTTCTTGGTCATGCCGGCCGAGTAGTCGACCACAAGGGAGCCGGCATCGGCTTCGAGGTCAAGGGCCGCCAACAGCTCCGAAACCCTCGTGCCCACTACGTCACGATCCATGCCCCGCAGGAGGCCGGAATACGTGACCAATTGTTCGCCGGTCAGGCGGTCGAACAGGCGCACGCCGTCGGGCAGCACGCCCATGAGCTTCTTGGCGGCCAGTGGTTGGGCCCAGACATCGACTCCGTGGACCAATGCGGTGCCGAAGTCAGGACGCAGCAAGCCTGTGGCCATGGACAGCGTGGTGGTCTTGCCGGCCCCATTGGGTCCGACCATTCCGTAGAACGAGCCCGCGGGTACTTCCAGACTGACTCCGTCGACGGCGATCTTCTCGCCGAATCTCTTGGCCAGCCCCCTGATGGACAGGGCAGCCAAGGGCGGCTCACCTGGTGTCTGCGGCGGTTGCGCCGGCCGCGTTGATGCAGCGGCGTCGGGCGTGGAAGCCGCGGGCGGGGACTCGGATGCCTGGGCGGGCGTGGATATGGGCATGGATTCATGGCGTGGTTCCGTCATGTGACCAGCCTAACCTCGTGGGCAGAGGCGCGCCGGGGTTCTAGAAGCCGTGGCGGGGCACGGCCCGCTGGTACTGCGGAACCCAGGGCAGATCGTAGCCAAGCCCGTAGGCAGCCCGGAGCCACCAATGCGGATCGCGGAGCGCCGCACGCGCCATGAATACGGCATCAGCCCTGCCGTTGGCCACGATGTCCTCCACTTGGGTTGGACTTGTCAGCAGCCCCACCGCGGCGGTGGGCACACCGGCGTCGCGCTTTACCTGCTCGGCGAACCCGGCCTGGTAGCCGGGTACCGCGCGGATCTTCTGATGCGCAACCGCCCCTCCGCTGGAGACATCCACCAGGTCAACGCCCCGTTCTGCCGCAGCGCGTGCCAGCCTGGTCGAGTCTCCCACCTCCACGCCGCCGTCGGCCCAGTCGGAGGCCGAGATGCGCAGGAGAAGAGGCATCGAATCGGGGATGACTTCCCGGACAGCCTCCACCACTGTGAGCATGAGCCGGTTCCGGCCCTCCTCGTTTCCACCCCAGCGGTCCGTACGGGTGTTGATGAGCGGGCTCTGGAACTGATGCAGAAGATACCCATGGGCGCCGTGGATTTCGACAGTGTCGAAGCCAACGGCCACAGCCCGGGCGGCCGCTGCGGCAAAGTCGGACACGACACCCTGGATGTCCTCTTCGCTCATGGCCGCCGGCGCCGCATAGCCGTCATAGGCCTGGTTCGTTGGACCGACTGTCGACCAGCCTCCGTCGTCCGCCGGGACCGAACCCGAACGTTCCGCGAACGGCCAGTAAGTGGAGGCCTTCCGCCCTGCGTGCGCCAGCTGGGCACCGATCCTGCAGTCCACGGCGCCGTGCCTGTGCACGAACTGCACGATCCGTTCCCAAGCGGCAGCCTGTTCATCCGAATAGAGGCCGGCATCCAACGGGCTGATCCTGCCCACCGGGTTGACAGCCGCCGCCTCACTCATGATCAGCGCAGCGCCTCCGGCGGCGAAGGAACCCAAGTGCATCAGGTGCCAGTCGTTCGGAACCCCCTCACCAGTCTCCGGATGGCAGCTGTACTGGCACATCGGCGAGACCCAACCCCGGTGCGGGATGGTCAGCGAACGCAAGGTGAGCGGAGAAAACAGCGCCGATCCCACTAGAAGAGGACCCTCGCCAATCCCTGTCGGGCCTTGGCCACGCGGTCGTCCTTGATTCCCACAACCTCGAAGAGCTCCAAGAGCCGCAGACGGGCAGTCTCCCTCTCGGGACCGAAGTTCCTGCCGATGAAGCTGATGATCCGGTTGAAGCCGTCCTCGATGTGGCCACCTGAGATGTCAAGGTCAGCGACGCCCAGTTGCGCCTCGACATCATCGGGCTCCTGGGCGGCACGGTCGCGGAGGGCTTCTGCCTCGGGGGCCGTGAGTTTCTCCAGCCTTGCCATCAACTCAACCTGTGCCAGGCCCGCTTTTGCCTCAGCATCAGCCGGCTGTTCAAGGAGCGCCTGCTTGTAGGCCGCTACAGCGGCGTCGTAGTCACCGGCTTCGATGGCATCGACGGCGGTCTGGTGCAGCGGCGGGAGCGGTGCGGGTTCGGCATCGTCAGCCTGCACGGCGTCGCCGATGCTTCCGGTGACGCCATTCGCGGCCGCCACCTTGAGCAGTTCATCGACGAGGTTCCGGATTTGCGCGTCATCCGCCGGGCCTTGGAACAACGGAACAGGCTGGCCTTTGATCACGGCGACGGCGGTCGGGACGGCTTCTACCTGGAAGGCCTGGGCCAGTTGAGGGAAGGCATCTACGTCAGCGGCGGCAAGCACCAGCCGTCCGCCATAGCTTTCAACGACCTGCTGGGCAGTGTCCAGGACAGCGGGCGATTCGGGGGCGTACCGGGACCAGAGAAGGAACAGTACGGGAATCTGGGCGGACAACTGCACCAGATCCTGGAAGTTTGTTTCTGTTGCATCCACACGGAGCGGGGCTTTGCCGGCCTCACCCCCTTGGGGTGTCTCCCCGTCCGCGGGGGCAGGAGGCCCCTGTGGCGGGGTCGGACGGCGCAACGACGAGAGGTCGACGGCGCCGCGCAGGTTGAGCTGGCTGGCAGCGGCTGGAGTGGGTCGGTATCCGGGCGAACTCATACCGTCCACTCTAGCCGCTGCCTACCTGCTGGTCGGGCTACTTGAAGCTGGCTCCAACCAGACCGCGGGTAGCGGCCACGAGCTTCATGGGATCGGATGATCCCGCAGGCGGGATGTACACGGCCACGGACTCGGCGAAGTTCAGGACCATGCCGGTGGTGGTTTCCTTGCCACCGGCGAATACGGCGGAGTCGTCCTCAAGCAGGAGCTTGTCGCCCGCCGCCTTGGGAGTTCCCTCGAACGCGAAGTCCAGGCGTCCCACTACCAATGCTCCCCCGTCAGCGGTCTTCAGCACCACAGTCTGGTTTGGCACCGGAGTGTGAGTGAACTTGAAGTTGGCGCTGGTGCCGTTCTTCACGGTGTCCGCCTGGTAGGCAAGGGCCCCGGCGATATACGGGGACGACTGGCCATCGGCGAGCTTGCTCCGATTTGGCGAATCCGGGTTCGTCAGCATCTCACTCAGGATTTCCAACGCCTGGTTGCCGCTGTAGGCCAGGCCGGTGCTGTCGCTGGCAGGCACTGGCGTAGTGCCCTTACGGGCCACCGGGAAGGACGGGAAGTTGGTGCCCGGCTGGAGTGGCGCGGTGCCCCACAGCTTGTAGTTCTCACGCGGAGAAAGCTGAACGAGCGTGAGGACCTGCGGAACGACGTTTCCTTCACCCTGGGTCAGGGCATAGACGGTCCTGGGCCAGTCCTTCTTGGTGCTGATGACGCTGCTCTCGAGCTTGGTGGCCCGGACAGGCATGCGCGGTTCATACGCCGAAACGGTGGACCGGATCTTGTAGTTCTGGGTGCGGATCTGGAGTTCCATTTTGTCGACGCGCGGGGCCAGCTTGGCAGCATCCTTCGCGGCATCGGCTGCGTCCACAGTGCTGGCTACCTGCTCCAGGATGCGCTGGAGCTGCGATTCGAGCATCACCGGTGTTCCGCCGTCGCCCTCAGCTGGTGAGGAAGCCGACGCGGTGGAGGTGGCATTCGGTGAGGTGGTGGCTTGGGCGGCCACAGCGGACCCGCCGACCATGACGGCGGCCAAGGCGGCTGCGACGGCAGTGACGCGCAACGCCGGACCTTCGACTCCACCAGTACGACGGCGGGCCTCATCGCCGGTGGGCGACTGTACGGGCAGGGTGGTGGTTGCTTCGCCACCCTGCGGCCCGTCTCCTTCGCCGTCTTTACGACGACTGCCCAGAGCCTTGGCAATGAACGGCAGCGCCGCGCCAACCAGGATGATGATGATGCCCAGAACAATCAGGGGCACAGCCCAGGGGGTGGTTTCCTTGTTCGGGAAGGTCATGGAGATGGTAGACGGGGCAGGCTTGGTTCCGTCGGCAGCCACCAGCAAGGACCACTCGCCGTCAGCGGGCGGGTTCCACGTGTATTCGTAATCGCCGCTCGCGTCTTCAGTGCTGACCCAGAGATCGGAACCTGCCGGGGACGGCGCAGTGGCCTCACCATCGGCGGATGTCGCTTCGAGTGACTTCTGGTCTGCCGAGACGCCGGTCAGCGTGGTGTGGGCGGTCTTACCTACCCAGGCGTTGACGTCGTCGGGGCGGCCAGTGGCAATCATGTAGTTGCCTTCACCCTGGATCTTGATCTTCACCGGCCCCTCATGCAGGTCAATGAGTTTTTGATCGATCACGGTCAGCGGGGCAGCTTTGGTATCGCTGGGAACCGAAGCCGTCACCGTCTCAGCGGGGGCCCAGAAAGTCAGCTGGCCAATGCCGGCCAACATCGTCAGCAGGCCCAGCAGCACCAGCAAGGCTGCAGTCTTCAAACGCACAGGATCACCTATCATCAGCGGTCGTTGAACTTCAAGGGTAACCGTTTTGTTATCAAGGAGTCAGATCGGGGTGATCCCGGCGACACCCGAAAAAGCCTGCCGTGGCGCCGCTGTGGCCCGATTCCGCGGTCCTGATAGTGTGGCGATGATCATGATATCCGGGCCCATAACTGCCTGAATTGACCCTGTACCACCAACGAAAAGGCTGTACAAGCGCGTGAAAGACCACATGGAGTCCCGTCCCGACGATGAGCCCGGGTCAGCCGCGGTGAACGCGTCATCGGACGCGCCGTCAGCCTCGGTTCCCGTCCGGACCGGGCGGCTCGCCGCCATCAGCCGCAGGCTCAGGCAGCCCATCCCCGGCGCGCGCACCCGTGTCCGCTTCGAGATGCCGCCGGAAGACGACGGAACGGGCGATCAGGACGGCTTCCGCCCGGAAGACGATCACGGCTTTGGCGCGCCCGGCCCCCGGATGTCGTCGCAGCACCCTCTTTACGTCGGTTTCATGGGAACGGCTGGCGTGGGAGTCGCCCTTGCGGTGTTCTATATCGCAAGCAACACCACCCAGCTGATCCTGTGGATCGTGGCCGCCCTCTTCATTGCGTTGGGCCTTGACCCCGTGGTGCGCTGGCTGGAGTCCCACAAAGTACCGCGCCCGGCAGGCATCCTCATCTCTGTCTCCGCCCTGGTACTTGCTGTTGCCGGTTTCTTTGCGACCCTGATTCCCACCATCGTTGAGCAGGTGTCCGAAATCGTGCGGCAGGCCCCGGATTGGATCCGCGGCTTCCTCGACTCGGACTTCTTCCGCAACGTGGACAGCCAGTTCGGCGTTCGCGACCGGATCACCACCGAACTGGACAAGTTCGTCAAGGACCCCGAAGCCATGGGCGGCATCTTTGGCGGTGTTGTTGGTTTCGGTTCAACCGTGGCCAACGGCCTCTTCGGTTCCCTCATTGTCCTGGTCCTGAGCCTGTACTTCCTGGCAGCCCTGCCCTCCATGAAGAAGTGGGCTTACCGGCTGGCACCCCGTTCCCGCCGCCCACGCGTGGAAGCGTTGTCTGAAGCCATCACGGATTCCGTGGGCAACTACGTGATCGGCCAGGCTTGCGTCGCCCTCTTGAACGCCATCTTCGCCTTCATCGTGATGACCATCCTGGGGATTCCCTTCAGCGTCCTGCTGGCATTCGTCGTGGCGCTGCTCGCCTTTATCCCGCTCGTGGGCGGCATGATCGCCGCCGTCGTTGTAATCCTCGTGGCCCTCACCGCAGGGTGGCAGACGGCCGTTGTCTACGCGATCGCCTATTTCGCCTACCTCCAGTTCGAGGCCTACTTCATCTCGCCGCGCATCATGCAGCGCGCAGTCGCAGTGCCGGGCGCGGTGGCCGTCATCTCCGTTATTGCCGGCGGCAGTTTGCTGGGCGTCCTGGGCGCACTGATTGCCATTCCCACCGCGGCCGCCATCATGCTGCTCATCAAGGAAGTCTTCATTGTCCGCCAGGACCGGCACTGACGGTCCTGATGTGCCCATGAAGAAGCCCCTGAACCGTTTGGTTCAGGGGCCTCTTCATGTCCGGGATGTTCGCCACGAACCAGCCGGATCAGGCACTCGCCACCGGATCAGGCATTGGCCACCGACCCCGCCCACTCACGCGGCAGTCCCTGTGCGCCGGCACCCGCCGGCGTGACGTCGTCGACGATCTCATCAAGGACGCGCGCCGCGTACTTTTCGCCCACCCAAAGGTGCTTGGCTCCGTCGACGCCAACAACCCGGGCCTGCGGCACCAGGCTGAACCGGCCGGCAGCCTCTTCCGGCTGCAGGTAGTCATCATGCTCAGGCACCAGGACCGTCAGCGGCTTGCCGGACTCCGCCCATTCCTTGAGGTGCACATCCGTGGCCCGATGCAGCGGCGGGGACAACAGGACCGCGCCTTCGATCCGGCTTGCCACCGGCTCTACCGCTCCATACATCAGCGCCAGTTCCGTCCCGAAAGACCACCCCACCAGCCAGCGGTTCGGCAGGCCGCGTTCGACGGCGAAACGCACAGCCGCCTCGACGTCGTACCGCTCACCTACGCCTTCTTCGAACTGTCCCTCACTTGTCCCGCGCGGAGATGATGTGCCACGGGTGTTGAAGCGAAGCACCGCGACGCCAGCCAAGGCAGGAAGCCTGTAGGAAGCCTTGCGGTAGACGTGGGAATCCATGAAGCCACCGTGCGTCGGCAACGGATGCAGCGTTATCAGCGTGGCCGTGATCTCCCCTGATTCCGGAAGGGCGAGCTCGCCCAGCAGGACCTTGCCGTCCTCGGTGGTGAATGCCACATTCTCGCGTTTGGCGGGAAGAACCGTTGAGGCACGGATCTCCGATGGCGCGTCCTGTGGGGTGAAAACGAACGAGGCGGGATCGAAAGTCATGCATCCAAGCCTAAGCGCATCAGCGGTAGCGGTACGTCCGGGTAGTCCAGCAATTGGTGTGCCAGTGGCGGCGCTCAGCCAACCCCGCGGCCTGGCCGAAGAGGTGGTTGTCGGACCACACCACCAGGTGGGCGATTCCCGGCAGGATCGCCGTTGAACAACCCGGGCAGATGTACTGCTTTTCCGCCTTCCTGGCCGTCATGGTCCGCACCATCCAGTCACCATCCGGAGCACTTTCGCGCCGGGCGATCCCCGCCCGGGCCCGCTCAAGATCGAGCTCCGGCACCGGTTCCGCCCATTTGCCTCCACCACTGCCGGGACGTGGGCCGGACGCGTTGCGGCGGGGACGGTTGGAGCGGGGCATACCTCCATTCTGCCCCAGACAACCGGGCATACGCGGTAATGTGGGGCGGGTGCGACTCGTCATAGCCCGTTGTTCTGTTGATTACGTTGGCCGCCTGAAGGCCCACCTCCCCCTCGCCACCCGGCTGTTGCTGGTCAAGGCGGACGGCTCGGTGCTGGTGCACTCCGACGGCGGCTCCTACAAGCCGCTGAACTGGATGAGCCCGCCTGCCACACTGCGGGTGACCACCCCCGAGGAAACCGAGGTGGAAGAGGGAGTAGTGGAGCAATGGACGGTGCAGTCAGCCAAGACCGATGACCGCCTCATCATCAATATCTACGAACAACTCCACGACACCTCTCATGACTTGGGCACCGACCCGGGACTGATCAAGGATGGAGTCGAAGCGGACCTGCAGCGCCTCCTGGCCGAACAGATCGAGACCCTCGGTGCCGGTTACTCGCTGATCCGCCGCGAATACTTCACGGCGATCGGCCCTGTGGACATCCTGGCCCGCGACGCCTCCGGCGCCACAGTCGCCGTCGAACTCAAACGCCGCGGCGACATCGACGGCGTTGAGCAGCTCACCCGGTACCTGGAATTGCTCAACCGGGATCCTTTGCTGGCACCGGTCCGTGGCATTTTCGCCGCCCAGCAGATCAAGCCGCAGGCGAAAGTCCTCGCCAATGACCGCGGCATCGATTGCGTGACGCTCGATTATGACGCCATGCGCGGTGTGGATGACAGCGAGTCCCGCCTCTTCTGAGGACGCCTCGGACTGAGTGTGCCCCGGGCCACTAGAATCGGAACATGACTGCCGCACCCCGTTTTGCCACATCGTCCGCGCCAAGCCACCAGATCATCAAAGGAACGCTGGTCAGCGACGGCGAGGTGGTGGAAGACGGCCTGCTGGCCATCGACGGGGACCGGATTGCCTACGCCGGCCCTGCTGATGCCTTTGACCAGGAAGCCTTCGAAGGTTTCGAAGGGGCCATCCGCCTGGGAGTTCCCAGCGGCAGCTACCTCATTCCCGGACTGGTTGACGTCCACTGCCACGGCGGCAACGGCGGCGACTTTCCGAGCGGCGAGGAAGTTGCGGCCCGCAAGGCCATCGAGTTCCTGCACCGTTCGGGAACCACCACGTTCCTTGCCAGCATGGTCACCGCTCCACGGGAGGACCTCCTGCGTGGCATCGAGCTTTTCGTGAAGCTCGCAGAGGAAGGGTTGGTCGCCGGAATCCATCTCGAGGGTCCGTTCCTCTCCCACGCTCGCTGCGGAGCCCAGAACCCGGACTACCTGCTCGAGCCCGACCTGGAACTCATGGATGAGTTGGTGGCCGCTGCGGCCGGCAAGCTCGCCACCATGACATACGCCCCGGAACTCCCCGGCGCGGCCGCACTGGTGGACCTCATGACTTCCCATGGCGTGACGCCTTCCTTGGGGCACACGGACTGTGACGACGCCACCGCCACGGCGTCGTTGGCCGCCGCCCGCGAAGGGCTTGAGTCGGCAGGTTTCGACGGCGTGAGTTCACTCCCGACCGTCACCCACCTTTTCAATGGGATGCCTCCGATGCATCACCGCGCGCCAGGACCCGTGGCTGCGTGCCTTCGCATGGCGCAGGAGGGCAAAGCCGTGGTCGAACTGATCGCCGATGGGACGCATCTGGCCCCCAGCATGGTGGCCACCGTCTTCCAGCTGGTCGGTGCGGCCAACGTTGTCCTGGTGACCGACTCCATGGCGGCGGCCGGCCTTTCCGACGGCAGTTACATGCTTGGCCCGTCCCCGGTCACGGTCAGCAGCGGCGTAGCCAGGCTCGATGCCACCGGTTCGATCGCGGGGGGCACCGCTACGCTCCTGGACGTTGTCCGCAAAACGGTGGCCGCCGGCGTCGCCCTTCCTGATGTCGTCTGTTCCGCCACCGCAGTGCCGGCCGCGGTCCTGGGCCTTTCGGATGAAATTGGCGGGCTGCGGCGCGGACTGCGTGCCGATGTTGTTGTCACCAATGAGGACCTTGAACTGACCCGTGTGATGCGCAACGGGCAATGGTTGTCTTAGAGAAGTCAGGGGTAATTGCAGGCAACCATGCGTTACCTTCTTTTTACCTAAATTTTTCTCAAATACGCCTAAAGACCGTTGACCTCCGGCAGAGCACATGAAAGTGTTGTAGCAGTCTTTGTGTAGGTGGTTTTCATGCTCGCAAGACGAGTTGCGAGCGTGAAGCTCCTGCGAATCCGATCAGGTCCGCCTGGGAGGAATTCAGGTCTTCTCGCGGAGTAACAAGGCCGGTACGAAGTGTATCGGACTGAAGTTCCATAATGAGGAGATATACATGGCACTGGGAACCGTAAAGTGGTTCAACGCTGAAAAGGGCTTCGGCTTCATCACCCCGGACGACTCGGATGGGGACGTTTTCGTTCACTACTCCGAGATCCAGACCGGTGGTTTCAAGACCCTCGATGAGAACCAGCGCGTTCAGTTCGAGATCGGCCAGGGCGCCAAGGGCCCCCAGGCCACCGGCGTTACCGTCGTCTAGTCTTAACCGTTGATTTCTGCTTCCCGCAGAAACGACTAACAGGTTGGCCCTGGCTTTCGAGCCGGGGCCAACCTGTTTAAATCCGGGTTCAACGGCATAAGGCAGTTCAATAGCCCGCCGCGGGGTCCCATTACGACAGTGACTGTTACTAAACGTGAAGAAAGCGAAGAAAGGGCAACGATAAAAGGATTGACAATTCAACCAACCAATGTCCGGAGCAGCCTGGCGGAATGTCGAACCGACAGCCCGGGAAGGTATGCCCGGCTGAGTGCCCGTCCCATTGCCGGCAGATGCAGCGGGTCCTGGTAATACATGTACAGCGTCCGGTACTCAGGTTGGAATCGTGACTTAAAGGACGCAAGGGACCGAAACCCATAAACGGGCTCCAAGGCCTGACCCACGACATCCAGCAGACCCGCCAGGCCTTTGGCCTGCTGTTCGATCTCACCCTTTTCCCGGGCAAGCGGCGAGCCCGACAGGGAGATGACTTCCACTGAATCGCGCAAGTGGAGGACAGCCGAGGCGATGAGGAATTCCATCACCCCGGGGAAGGCATCGCCGCGCCGTCGCATGAAGTCCAGAGTCCAGCTGACGATCTTCCCGTCTTCGAAAACCGGCAGCCAACTGGTTACGCCATGGACATGGCCGGCGTCATCCACCGCTACGCCGCAGAGGACCTCATCGTCCTCGAGCTCATCCAGGCCTCCCAATGTGAAGCCCATTTCCGGGATCTTCTTTTGGGCCGCCCATTCCTCGGACACCTCACTGATCTGTGTGCGTATGCCACTGGGCAGTTCAGAGAACCTGCTCCAGCGTGCCGTAATGCCCAACTTCGCCGCTCGATTCAGGGAGGTCCGGACGTTCTGCCATTCCTTGCCGCGGAATTCCAAGCCCCGGATCCGCAAACGGGTTTCCTGGGCGACCGCCACCCGGCGGAAGCCGCGCGCCTCCAGCATGGGCCACAGCTCATCGGTACAGGAGTAAAGGCAGGGGATCAGCGCGTGCTGCGAGCAGTACTCCAAGAAGCCGCCGGCTGTTTCCACATGTTTCCCGGCCGGCCCGAACGGACCCGCCATCGTCAGGGCCACATGCCCGTGTTGCTGGTAGGCCACTCCCCCGGTCCCGTCCGGTGCAAACCAGTATTTGTTCGGCTCCCACAGCGCCATCCACGACAATGAGTCGCCCCCGGACTTCACTAGGTGACGGGCCTGCCAACGCGCCTCGTGGTCACGGCCTCCCGTATGGTTCCCGCGGATGAAAAGGACCCATACCCCAACCAGCGCGACCAGCCAGAAGACAGTGCCGGAATAGGAGAACAGGAACACTTCCAGCACGTCACGCTCGGCGAAGACCTTCCGGTAAGCCCCCGGAAGCGGAACAGGAAGATATTGCCTGGCAAGCTCCGAAGCCAAGCCGAGGAGGCCACCGTCCCGTGACATGCCCCCGGAGGAAAACCACACGATGCAATAGGCGAGACCAAGCCCGGCGCCGGTCAGGCCAACAGACCAGAACACCCTGCGCCGGAGACGGTGCGCGGAGACAACACGGAAGTGTCCCCGATAGGCGAACAACAGCACAGCGAGGATCAGGGGCACCAGCACCAGCGGGATGAGGTGCACTACGGCCGAGCTCATCATCCCTGAATGCGGACGGCCCTGTGGCCTTGGGATGGTGGCAAAAAGTCCCAGGTAGATGGCCGAAAGCACAACCACGAGCACCTGCACGCCTACCGCGATGCCCAGCGCGAGACGGCGTCCGCGCCTCATCCCGTCAGCGCAGATCAGCAGGAGCACCACAGGCACCACGGCCAACGCCAGTCCGAAGGGACCTGTGTAGCCTTGGCGTCCCAGCTCCAAACAGGAGACATCGATGCTGCCCCCGCAGTTGCTCTCAAGCTGGCCCAGTGTAGGTATCGGATTGAGGATGACATCCCGGAGCAAGGCCAACGGACCCGAAGGGCTTTTCGCAGCCGCGGTCACGATAGGACCCACCGCAAAAATTGCCATCGTCAGGGACAGCAGGTTCCGGACTTCCCTGCCTGTGGACCTGTGCAGGTGGAGATGCCCCTGGCTGCTTTGGGTCCACCAGCCCGCCGCCAAACCGATCAAGGCTCCGAGGAAGCCCACCACCGTTTCCGCGTGGCCCACGTACAACACAAGGAGCAAGGAAATTGACAGCACCACTGTCCGCAGGCGTCGTTGCCACAGCATGGGAAGGAGCGCGCTGGCCGCCAAACACGTGGACAGGACTGCTGCATAGGGTCCGATCAGCCGGGTTTCGGCCATCCGGGCCAGCCAATCGTCGTCGAAGGCTTGCGCGACCTGCGTGACCAACAGAAATGCCGACACACTGGCAAACTGGCTGCCGAAAAATACAGCCGCGGTCTTGAACGAGCCGAAGCGCCGTTCGGCAAGCCCTAGAAGGAAGACGATCATCAGGACAGCAGTGACGTAAGCCAAGGGGTTGGTCGTGAAGAAGAGCGAGGTCCAAATCGACCACCACTCACCCGATTTGAGACCAGCCAGGCTGACGCCTGCCACCCGCAGCCAGGTGTCCGGAGGCCCCGTGACGAAGCTGCCGGAGATGATGGATAGCGCCACAAACAGCGCCAGGACGCCGACGGTGAAAGGGGTGCGCCGGACGTGCTGCGCGGCCTGCCGCAATGCAGGCAAGATGACCCCTCTGACAGCAAGGCTCACTTGCGCAGCCCCCAACGCGTGGCGAGGAAGTCCAGGCCACCCGGCATTCCGCGCACTACGGCGTCCCAGGAATGACCAGCGTTCCGGATGGTGTGCTCTTCGGTTTGGAAACCGGCGCTTGCGGCACTTTGGGCCAGTTCGTGCATGTAATTGGTGAACTCGTTGTCCGTTGCGCCGGCGGCGAAGTACACACCGCTGCCGGCAAAGGTGCGCTCCCCCATCAACGCCAAAGGCGTCCGGGATTCAAAAGCCGCGACGTCGCCGTCGAACGAGTCCGCAATGGTCTTGTTGCGGTCCTTGGCGAGGGCAGGCTCACGCTCCGCCGAGAAAGCCAGTACCGATGGAAAAATGTCCGGGTGTGCCGTGCCCATTTGCAGCGCACACGTCCCGCCGAAGGAGAATCCGCCCACAGCCCACTGCTTGTGGTCCGTGGAAACGTCAAGGTTCTCGGAAATCCAGGCTGGAACGTCCTTCGAAAGGTATGTGTCTGCAGGGGCTATCCGGCTGTCCATGCACATGGTGTTGGCGCTGCCGGACCCGTTGGGATCCACCACCACGGTTACCGGTGAAATGCCCTGATGGGCTTCAGCGAACCGGTCCATTTGTGCCCGCAGCTGACCGCCCGTCAACCAGTCCGCAGGGCCACCGGGTTGACCGGAAAAAAGGACCAGCACGGGAAGGACAGGCCGTGGGGTGGTCTGATATGCCGGCGGAAAGTAGATATACGCTTCGCGGGCACTGAAGCCCGACACAGATCCGGGAATCGCGGCCTTACGCAGAATGCCGTTGGACGGCATGGACTCAGGTGCCTTCCATGCCGAAGCCAAGGGACCGGGCGTGGAACCGGGAGAACGCTTGAGGCTCTGCTCCAGCGGTTGGATGCGTGCAACAGCGGTGCCCAGGAGGTCGGCCACCGTATTGTTCAACCCGAAATACAGATTGACTTGGACAGCGCTGAGCAAGATGACCCCAAGCATCGCCAGGGTACTGAACCCGCGACCCTTCCAGGAATTACGCGGAAAACGTGCGGTACAGAGCAGGACGGCCGCAACTGCCGGGACGGACCAGGCCACCGTCTCGAACGGGAGGTTCTCTGAAAACGCGGCCAGCACGTCCACGAGGATCCAGTGGACCAAAGTCACCAGGCCGATGGAAGCCAACAGGGAGGCGGGAACAAGCAAAAACCAGGACCGCTTCCGCCGCCACAGCAGGTAGGCTGCCCCTGCCACGCCGCAAACGATGCTGAACCACAGAAACGGGCCACTGACGAGGCTGACGTCCAACAGGAAGTCCATAACGCCTAACGCCAGGTTCCGACGCCGATAACCGGCCCGGCCTCCAGCCAGGAGGACAGCCCGGCATAGGCATCAAAGTTCATCGCAAGCATGAACTTGTTGCCTTCGTACTGCAGTTCAACCACTACGACCCCGGGCTGGACTTTGACGAGCTCGTCCTCAGTCGGTTGGCGGCGCCCGAGGAGCTCCAGTGAACTGCGTTTGAACTTATGTTTGGGCACCACACTCAGCGACATCAGGCGGAACCACTCGAGATCATTGTCCTGATAACGACAAACCCCCATCTGCCAGCTGTTTCCAGCCGTGCAAATGGAGGCGTCGATCGTGCCGAGGGCGCGCCGCAGATTGAAGCGGCGCACCCCCAAAAGGCACAGTGAAATGATCAGCAACGTGAACGCTGTTGCCAAGGCGATGAACGGAATGAGGGAATCGTCCATCAAGGTCGTGCTATCGGATCCCCGCTGTAGCCGCTTCGCCCAGTTTGGCGTTGTCAGCAACAATGACCACGCGATCGTTGTCCACGGAGAAGAACCCACCGTCAACAACTACAGCGATCCGGTCACCGGAAACCGGCTGGATTGCCAGCTCGCCCTCGGCCATGATGGCCAAAAGGGGCGAGTGGCCCGGCAGGATTCCGATTTCACCATCGCTGGTGCGGGCCTTCACCATCTTGGCCGCTCCGGACCACACGAAGTGGTCCGCCGCGACAATCTCAACCTCGAGCTCAGCCATACTACTTGGTCTGTTCCTGGATCTTGGCCCAGTTGCGCTCGACGTCATCCAGGCCGCCGACGTTGAAGAACGCCTGCTCTGCGATGTGGTCCAGCTCGCCGTCGCAGATGGCGGTGAAGCCTTCGACGGTGTCCTTGATGGACACGGTGGAGCCTTCGACGCCGGTGAACTGCTTGGCGGTGTAGGTGTTCTGGGAGAGGAACTGCTGGATACGGCGTGCACGCGACACGACGATCTTGTCCTCTTCCGACAGTTCGTCAACACCGAGGATGGCGATGATGTCCTGGAGTTCCTTGTTCTTCTGCAGGATCTGCTTAACACGGACAGCCGTGTTGTAGTGGTCCTTGCCGATGTACTGGGGATCCAGGATACGGGAGGTCGACGTCAGCGGGTCAACGGCCGGGTACAGACCACGGGAGGCGATTTCACGGGAGAGTTCCGTGGTCGCGTCGAGGTGTGCGAAGGTCGTGGCCGGAGCCGGGTCGGTGTAGTCATCAGCCGGCACGTAGATGGCCTGCATCGACGTGATGGAGTGACCCTTGGTGGAGGTGATGCGCTCCTGGAGCAGACCCATCTCATCAGCAAGGTTCGGCTGGTAGCCCACGGCGGACGGCATACGGCCGAGCAGCGTGGAAACTTCCGAACCTGCCTGCGTGAAGCGGAAGATGTTGTCGATGAAGAGCAGCACGTCCTGGTTCTGGACATCGCGGAAGTATTCCGCCATTGTGAGCGCGGACAGGGCCACGCGCAGACGCGTTCCCGGCGGCTCATCCATCTGGCCGAAGACAAGGGCGGTGTCCTTGAGGACGCCGGCCTCTTCCATTTCAACCCAGAGGTCGTTACCTTCACGGGTACGCTCGCCGACACCGGCGAATACGGAAGTACCACCGAAGTTGCGGGCAACACGGGTGATCATTTCCTGGATCAGAACGGTCTTGCCCACGCCGGCGCCGCCGAAGAGGCCGATCTTTCCACCCTTGATGTACGGGGTGAGAAGGTCGATGACCTTGATGCCGGTCTCGAGCATCTCCGTGGAGCCCTCGAGGGAAGCAAAGCTCGGAGCCTTGCGGTGGATCGGCCAGTAAGCGTCGGCCTTGATCTCGGACTCTTCAACGTCCAGCGGCTTGCCGAGTACGTTGAAGATGTGGCCCTTGACGCCGTCGCCAACGGGCACGGAGATCGGAGCGCCGGAGTCCTGGACGGTGGTACCGCGGACGAGTCCGTCGGTAGCCTGCAGGGAGATGGCGCGGACGAGGTTGTCACCCAGGTGCTGGGAGGTCTCGAACGTGATGGTCTTGGTCTGACCGTTGAGAGTAATCTCGGTGGTCAGAGCGTTGTAAATCGAGGGGATTGCGTCAGCCGGGAATTCGACGTCGACAACCGGACCAATAACACGGGCAATGCGGCCGGTGGCACCGGCCGTTGCTACGTGTTCGGTAGCAGTGGCAGTCATCTCTCTCACTTCACTCAGTAGATGGCGTGGGTTAAGTTTATCTGTTTGTTGCAGGTGCGGCTTCGAGCCGAATCCGTTGCAGGCTAGGACGCGAGAGCGTCGGCGCCGGCCACGATTTCGGAAAGCTCCTGCGTAATCTCGGCCTGGCGGGCCGTGTTGCGAAGGCGCGTGTACTTCTTGATCAGATCCGTCGCGTTGTCACCGGCCGACTTCATTGCACGCTGGCGGGCTGCGAGCTCGGAAGCTGCTGCCTGCAGCATGGCTGCGAAGATGCGGGACTCGATGTAACGCGGAAGCAGTGCGTCAAGCACCTGCTCTGTTTCCGGTTCAAACTCGTACAACGGCAACAGCTCGGACTCCGAGGTTGCTTCCTCTTCGACGACCTCCAGCGGAAGCAGACGGATAACCGTCGGTTCCTGCGTCACCATGGACTTGAAGCGGGTGTAGACAACGTGAATTTCATCCACGCCACCCTCTTCGAAATCCGTGGAGAAGTCTTCGAGAAGTGCAGCTCCGACTTCCTGCGCGGTTTCGAATTCCGGTGCGTCCGTGCCACCGGTCCATACGCGGGCGTAGGACCGATTGCGGAAATCGAAGTACGCCTGAGCCTTGCGGCCAACCAGGTACGCCTTGACTTCCTTGCCTTCTGCGTGAAGAAGCTCGAAGAGACCTTCGGCCTGCTTGAGCACGCTCGCCGAGTAGGATCCTGCAAGGCCACGGTCCGATGTAACGATCAGGACTGCGGCGCGGCGGATCTGCTCCGGTTCGGTGGTCAGCGGGTGGTCGATTTCGCTCTGAGTTGCGACAGCAGAAACGGCGCGGGTAATCGCGTTCGCGTAAGGCAGTGAAGCTGCTACGCGGGCGCGGGCCTTACCGATGCGCGAGGTAGCGATCAGTTCCATCGCCTTGAAGATCTTGCGCATCGACGTCGTCGAGCTGATCTTCTGACGGTAGACCCGAATCTGGGCTCCCATACTTATCCTTTCCTAAGTTCCCGATGTGCTGCCCTGCCGGGGCCCTTGCGGACCCCGGCAGAGCAGGTTATCGAAACTAGCGCTTCTGCTTGACGATCTTTTCCTGGTCGACGTCGCCGCCGGAGATCGCTGCGTGCTCTTCGTGGCCAGCGCCAACCAAGTGGTTGTCGCCTTCGCCGAAGAAGCCCTTCTTGAAGGACACAATGGCTTCCTTCAAAGCTGCAGCGGTGTCGTCATCCAGGACGTTGGTCTGTGCCAGCGTGGTCAGGATGGAGGACTTGTGCGTGAGGTGCTCCAGGAACTCGGACTCGAAGCGGCTGATGTCCTCAACCGGAACGTCGTCCAAGTAGCCGTTGGTGCCGGCCCAGATGGAAACAACCTGATTCTCGACAGGGAACGGCGAGTACTGGCCCTGCTTCAGCAGTTCCATGAGGCGTGCACCACGGGTCAGCTGCTGACGGGAAGCAGCATCCAGGTCCGAGGCGAACATGGCGAATGCCTGCATGTCGCGGTACTGGGCCAGGTCCAGCTTCAAGGTACCGGAGACCTTCTTCATGGACTTGACCTGTGCAGCGCCACCAACGCGGGAGACGGACACACCAACGTCAACAGCGGGGCGCTGGTTGGCGTTGAAGAGGTCCGACTGGAGGAAGATCTGACCATCGGTAATGGAGATCACGTTGGTCGGGATGTAAGCGGAGACGTCGTTTGCCTTGGTCTCGACGATCGGAAGACCGGTCATCGAACCTGCACCGAGCTCGTCGGAGAGCTTGGCACAACGCTCCAGCAGACGGGAGTGCAAGTAGAAAACGTCACCCGGGTATGCTTCGCGTCCCGGCGGACGACGCAGCAGAAGGGACACGGCGCGGTAGGCTTCGGCCTGCTTGGACAGGTCATCGAAGATCACCAGAACGTGCTTGCCGCCGTACATCCAGTGCTGGCCGATGGCCGAACCTGCATACGGCGCCAGGTACTTGAAGCCAGCAGGGTCGGACGCCGGGGACGCCACGATGGTGGTGTACTCCAGCGCGCCGTGGTCCTCGAGGGTCTGGCGGACGGCTGCGATGGTGGAAGCCTTCTGGCCAACACCGACGTAGACACAGCGAACCTGCTTGGTGACATCTCCGGAAGCCCAGTTGGCCTTCTGGTTGATGATGGTGTCGACGGCGATGGCCGTCTTACCGGTCTGGCGGTCACCGATGATCAGCTGACGCTGGCCACGGCCGATCGGGATCATGGCGTCGATAGCCTTGAGGCCGGTCTGCATCGGTTCGTGAACCGACTTGCGTTCGGTGACGCCCGGAGCCTGGAGTTCCAGTGCACGGGTGGCCTCGGCCTTGATCTCGCCGAGGTCGTCGATCGGCTGGCCCAAGGGGTCGACAACGCGACCCAGGAAGGCATCGCCAACCGGAACGGACAGGATTTCACCGGTGCGGTGAACTTCCTGGCCTTCTTCAATACCGGTGAAGTCACCGAGGATAATGACACCGATCTCGCGGACGTCAAGGTTCTGGGCCAGGCCCAGCGTGCCATCTTCGAAGCGAAGCAGCTCGTTCGCCATGACCGAGGGAAGACCCTCAACACGGGCGATGCCGTCACTTGCGGTGGTCACACGACCAACCTCTACGCGCTCTGCGTTACCGGGTTCGTAGGACGCCGCGAACTCGTTCAACGCATTACGGACGTCGTCGGCGTTGATGGTCAATTCGGCCATCTGCAGTCCCTGCTCTCCTGTTTTCGTGATCATCGTTGCTCACGATGACCGGGTTTTATATCAGTTAAGTTGTGCTTTGTCTTCGCTAGCCAGCGAGCTGACGGCGGAGTTCGCTGAGGCGGGCAACTACCGAAGCGTCGAGCACTTCGTCACCTACCTGGACACGGATTCCACCGATCAGTGCGGGGTCAACATTTACGTTGACCTTCAGTTCGCGGCTGTACAGGGCGTCAAGTCCGGCCTGCAGACGGCTGGCCTGCGTTTCCGTCAACGGACGGGTAACGCTGACAGTTGCAATCCAGCGCTGCTGACGCTTGGCTGCAAGCTTGGCGAATGACTCGACGAGCTTGCTCGGCTTGACACCGCGCGGCTGCGTAACTGCCTGGCTGATGAGAACCTTGGCTTCCTCGCTGCTGCCAGGAACAAGCTTCTCGGCCAATGCAATCTTCGCCGCGGGCGATGCCTGCGGCTCAGACATAGCACGTTGTACTTCGTGGCTGGAGGCGACGGCCTGGTTGAAGGCAAACAGATCGTTTTCCAGCTCTTCCAGCCCCGTGATACCGGAGGCAGAAACGGCCGACTTGTTTTCAGCTACGGCAATGACCACCGTGGCGGCAAGCGTCTCGAGTGCATCGCCGATATCGCGGGCCGATGCCCAGCGTGAGCCGGCCAATCCACCTGCAATCTCAGCAGCATCAGCGGAGACTTTTCCGCCAACCAGCTGCTTGACCAGCGCCGACTTTTCGTCTCCTGAACGGGACGGGTCAGTCAGGGCGCGGCGCAAGCCAGCCGAGCTGTCCACCGTTCCCAGGATTCCGAAGAGGTCCTTAGCCAACTGCAGCGAAGCGAAGGGAAGCTTGGCTTCCAACTGCGCCAGCGCTGTGGTCAGCGATTCGCTCGATATACCTGCCATTATTTAGCTGCACCTGCGCTCTGGGTCTCCAGATCTGCCAGGAAGCGGTCCACGACGCGGGCGGCGCGCTCGTCGTCGGTGAGTGCTTCACCAACGATGCGGCCGGCCAGGGTGGTGGCCAGGGTGCCGACCTCGGAACGAAGCGAGACAACAGCTGCCTGGCGCTCCGATTCGATGGCGGCGTGTGCCTGCTCGGTGATGCGTGCAGACTCCGCTGCAGCCTTGGCCTTCAGGTCCGCGAGGATCTGGGCGCCTTCGGCGCGTGCTTCTTCGCGGATGCGGTTGGCCTCGGCCCGGGCGTCGGTGAGCTGCTGCTTGTATTCTTCAAGTGCAGCAGATGCCTCAGCCTGGGCCTTCTCAGCCTTGGCGATACCGCCTTCGATGGCTTCCGCCCGCTCTGCGAACGTCTTCTCGAACATCGGGACAACAAACTTGACCACGATGAACATGAGAACGGCAAAGCTGATTAGGACAACGCCCATTTCCCAAAGGTTGGGAGTGAGGGGGCTGACCTCTTCGCCCTCTGTGGCGGCTGAGATGATCAGCTGATTCATATTTCACCCGTCGTTTTCTACTCGGTTCTGGATGTTCGCTCGTTATGAAGTCTGGCTAGAGAACGAGCGCGAAGACCAGGCCGAGAATGGCGAGGGCTTCAGTCAGGGCGAGGCCCAAGAACGCGATGGGCTGCAGGACGCGCTGAGCTTCCGGCTGGCGTGCAACACCGTTGATGTATGCGGCGAACACGAGGCCAACACCGATACCACCGCCGATTGCGGACAGACCGTAACCTACGAGGTTGAGAGTGCCTTCCATTTTTCTTCCTTTCAAGATGCCAGCTCTGTGGCAGGTTGTTTGGGTTGCTTCATCCCCGCTGCGGGGGAAGTTGAGGGTGCCTAGTGGCTATCGGCGTGAAGCGCGCCTTCAATGTAGATAGCCGTCAACAGCGTAAAAACGTATGCCTGCAGCACCATAATCAGCGCCTCCAGCATGTACATGGCAATCGCGCCGACAAGGATCAACACCGATGTGCCCTGGAGCAGGATGTTCTCCTGGGAGATCAGGAATTCGATACCCGCGCCAGCGATCATTACGATCAGGTGTCCTGCCAGCATGGTTGCGAACAGACGAAGGCTGTGCGTAACGGGGCGGACGAGGAAGTTGGAGATGATCTCGATCGGAATGATCAGCGGCAGGATGTATGCCGGAACTCCAGAAGGAACCGTGGCCAACTTGAAGTAGCGCAGACCGTTCTTCTTGATGCCAATGGCAATCCACGTGATGTAGACGATGGCTGCCATCACATAGGTACCGCCTACGTGAGAGAAGGTAGGAAGCTGAATGTACGGAATTGCTCCGTAAATGTTGTTCACCAGGATGAAGAAGAACAAACTAAACAGCAGCGGGACGTACTTCATGAAGTCCCTGCCACCGATGATGTCCTTGGCGATGCTGTTCCTCACGAAGCCGTAGGCCATCTCGCCTGCGAACTGCAGCTTGCCAGGAACCAGCTGCTGCTTACGTGCAGCTATCACAAAGAAGGTAGCAATGATGACGACCGAAAGGATCACCAGCAGCATCTGCTTCGAGAATCCTTCTGCCGCACCCCACGGCAGGATTGCCGGCAAATGCATTTCGTTAATACCAGGAGGGGCAAACTCTCCTGAGTCTTTGGCCGGGAGCGCAAGCGCGATCAACGCGTTTCCTCTCTGCAGTGTCCATCATTGGGCGTTTGGTGGGTTCCTGCAGAAGCATGGCCTGCTGGTTCCCTTGTGAAATTATTTGGCATTGCTGGGACCGTCTTTGGACGGGCCGCTGGCAGCACGGTCGCCACCAGTTCGTTTTTTGCTGCCGGTGAGGCCATGCATGTAGGACAAGTAAAATCCTCCGAGAGCTCCAAGCAGAGCGCCTGCGAGCACAATCCAGCGGGTACCCCACAGATTATCCAGACCCCACCCTATCAAACTCCAGACGATGATTCCGCCAGTTATATAGCTGAATACGGCCATACCATCGTTGTAGCCCGCACCACCGCTACCCACTTCTTGACCGGCCCTTTGGCCGGATCGCTTTGGCTCAGACATCGCCGGTTCTTTCACTGGAGTTGGGGTCGTTGAAGGTTTGAAGGCGCGCCTTGCTGAAGCCATAGAGCTCAGCAGCCTGCCACATAACCACGGTCACAATGGCACCGATCACGAACCACCGCGAGTGCAGCCACTCAGGTCTGCCGATCGCGAAAAGTATTACGGCGAAACCGACGACCTTTACGAAGTATGTAGCAACGAACAAGCCAATGGCCCCGGAGGGATTATTTCGTCCTACGTAGTGGCCCACCAACAGACTGATGCCGAAGAACACCATCACCAGCAGTCCACCAAGAACCTCCGACAGAGCACCCGCTGGGCCGTCCATGAGGGCGGCCAAGGCAGCAGCAACGAGCAGACCTGCCGATCCCACAATGGTGCTGAGCTTTAGAAGATGCAGCCAAAGCGAGGGCGTGGCACCGGAAGCTTCAAGAGGACCATTGCCCGGCTCAGGCCCGGGCTCGGCGTTTGAAGCCATGGAGATCCCTATCGTCATCTGTAAAAGGGGAAGTGTGCAGCAATGCACTGCACCTGAATTCTACACGAGATAGAACAGGTGCAGGCCATGCCAGCAGTTTTCCACCTAATGGTCACCGCTGACACGCCAAGCCAACTGATGCCGAAGAGACTGACTCGCGCATCGCACGCCAGATGTTCACAGAGGCCAGTCTTCGCAGCCATGCACTCAATGCGCGGACGCCCTACCCTCGCGGAGTGTGGGATTCCCACCTCTTCAAATCACGCAAAAGAACCCGGTTCCAGCTAGCGCTGAAACCGGGTCCTCTTGTACTTCCAACCCTGATCGACTCCTGCTGGCTAGCAGGATCCAATGGCATAAATATTAATGATCGGATTCCACAACGGACTAGTAATTCCGTCGGTCACACCCGGGTTGAGGCACCTCGTGTCGCTGCCAACATTGTAGTCGAGCCGGACAAGCACCTTGCCCGAACCGCAGTGGTTGTAAGCCGACGTCTGACCCGCGATCCAGTAGCTGGTGCCTAGAAAGCCACACGCCGTAGCCGTAGTTGATGCCTGAGCTTCCACGGCACTTCCAGTTCCGGCTGAGGCCTGAGCAGACATAGGCGCCAACGCCACCGAACCCAAGGCCAGTGCCCCGACAGCGGCAATCTTTGCAAATCGTCCCATACTTTTGACTCCCCCAAATATCGATCCCGAGTTGCAGGATCACCGAATGCCCATCGCTTGACATCACTTTTACATCATTTGCAATGGACTTGACTGCACCATGGTTACAGGCTTGTCACAAGTTGTCAAACAATGGGAACGCTGCAGACCCTGTTGGTGAAATGGGGTGCGCGGTGAGGGTTCCGTCAGGATCAGCCCCGTCCAAAGTCCAGCTCGGCAACTTGAAACTTAGAGAGCGGAGTCGTTCTTGGTCCGGCGAATGTAAGGCCACGCCGTCACGACAGCCATGACCAGCGCGGCGGCGATGACGATGATCAGCACCATTTGCCAGGGGAACACGGCAAAGGCGACGCCACCGAAGGCCAGGATGCAGGTCCACACGTACAACATCACGACGGCGGTGCGGTGCGAGTAGCCCAGGTCCACCAGCTTGTGGTGAAGGTGCCCGCGGTCAGCCGACCACGGAGACTGCCCCCGCGCTGTTCTCCGGACAACTGCCATGCCCAGATCCAGGAGGGGAAGGGATAGGACGGCAAACGGCAGCAGGATAGGAACGATCGTGGGGATGCCGTTCGCGCGGTCATACAGGCCGGAACCGATTTGTCCCGTGGCAACGACGCCAGCAGAGGCCATGAGGAGTCCGATGAGCATCGCCCCGGAGTCTCCCATGAAGATCTTCGCCGGGAACCAGTTGTGGGGCAGGAAGCCAATGCAACTGCCCACCAGGATGGCCATCAGGAGGGTTGCGAGGTCCGAGTTGTCGGTGGAGGGGTTGTTCCGGTGGACCCAGTAGGCGGTGAGGAAGAACGCTCCTCCCCCGATGATGGCCACGCCGGCCGCCAGGCCATCCAGCCCGTCAATGAAGTTGACGGCATTCATCGTGGTCACGATCAAACCTGCGGTAAGGACTATCTGGACTACTTCGGAGTCCAGGAAAATGGGTTCGGGAATGAACGGCACTACGGACATCCGAACGCCCCAAATGGCCACGATGAAGGCGGCAGCGCCCTGGCCCAGGAGTTTGATCCACCAGCGGATATCCAGGATGTCGTCGGCGACCCCCACCGCCACAATCACCACGGCACCTGCCAGGATTCCCCAGGGAGCATCGTTGTGCCTGAAGATGTCCTTGACGAAGAAGGAGTTGGACGCCACCACAAGTGCGGCGAAAAAACCCACGAAAATACCCAGGCCGCCAAGCTTCGAGATCAAGGCGGAGTGCATGTCACGGCTTCGGATGGGCTGGTACAAACGAAGCTTGTTTCCGACGACGCGGGCGCCCCATGTTCCCGCGTAGGCCACAACGGCGGCCGTGAGTGCCATCAGCAGATACATGATCATGGGGCGACTCCATGGAGCAGCCCGCTGGACGTTGCGGACACCTTGACCAGGGCACGCGGCCCGGGCGCTGCAGAGAGGGGCAACTCAGGGCAGCTCAGGGTGTGGAATTCTGTCAGTGGATAAATGGAACTACTCCGTCGCCATGCCTGCACCGGCTGTGCCGAATGTTGCGGGATTTCTGTGGACTCTAGTCACGATACTAATGCCAATGGCCGTGACCACCCTGTGACGCAGCCGCAAGGCCGCAGCTTGTTTTGGCTGCGACCTGGCTGTTTGGGTGTTACCGGGCGGGCTCCTGGACGTCGCGCAGAGAGTAGATTCCGTCCAGTACCTCCGCGTTCGAACGCGGAGCCCTCAAGGCGTGCCGCAGGCCCTTGAAAAGCCCGTCCAACAGTACCCTGCGGTTGGACGAAGCAGCGATGGTCCGCGTCCAGTTGCGGAGCGAAGCCCCCGTGAACAGGACTTTTTCCCAAGGGGCCAAAGCGTTCGAGCGGGTGTAAACCCAGAGCTTGTTCCGCACCTCGTAGTAGAAGCGAGGCCCAGGATCTGCTCCTGCGTCGCCGAAGACTTTCGTATGGTGGTTGGCCACGGACGCGTTCGTGGTCAAAGCGATCCCCCGACGGGAAATCCTGGCCGTGTACTCGAGGTCGTCGTTCCAGATGAAGTAATCTGCGATCGGAAGTCCGTGCTGTTTGATCTCTTCGGCACGGATCAGCACCGACACAAAGGAAGCACTCCGGATCTGCGTAGCCCCGATGCGGGCAGCGGCGCTACGGGCGTCGTCGCTTGCGCCCATCCGGGGACGCATTCTGTTCATGGGGTGGTCCCGTCCGTCGCTCCACACAACGCGGCTTGCTATGAATGCCGGGGCTTCCCCGGTCTGCTGCCGGTAGGCATCGGACACCTCGAGGGCTTCGCGCAGAGCGGCCGGCTGCGGTTCCGTGTCGTCATCCATGATCCACACGTGGTCCGCGTTGTGATCCAGAACGGCACGTTCCATACCGACGACGAATCCTCCTGCACCGCCAACGTTGGTGTTCAATGTGACGACGTCGGTTGTCACCGGTCCTTGGTACTGCTTGAGGAATTCGGCGGTTCCGTCGGTGGAAGCGTTGTCGACGACGACGATCGCATCCGGTACCCGGGTACCTGCGCTGATGCCCTCCAAAGTGGTCTGGAGGAGATCACGGCGGTTGAAGGTCACTACCACAGCGACCACGACAGCTTGGGACGTCATTTATTTGCCTCTGGTCTTGGATGGTTGGATACGGCGCCGAATCAGCAGGGCAGCCAGCTTCCACGGTTCAACAAATACCCGGTAGGCAACCCTCCCGGGGTGCAGAACCAGGCGCCAGGCCCATTCCAGCCCCAAGCGACCCAGCCAGCGAGGCGCGAGCTTCTGGACACCCGCCACCTGCTCAATGGCACCCCCGACTGCGCAGTAGACAGCAGGGGGAAGCTGACCCAGCCTGCGATGCAGGACTGTTTCCTGAAGCGGCATCCCGAGTCCCAGCAATACAAGTTGCGGGCGGAACCCCTTCAACCACTCCACGACGGCACTTTCCAAGGACTCATCCCATGCTTCACCGGGCATCCCGTCCACAGTCGCACCTGGGACGATGGATGCCAGCCGGGCAACCGCCTTGCTGTTCGCCTCGCGGCCGGCCCCGACGACGGCGACCCGCTGAAGTCCGGGAATCTTTCCCAACTCAGGAATCCAGTCCATGGAGCCGAGCCTGTAAGCCATGGTCCCCTCGCCAATCGGCTGCAGTTGCCGTTTGTGCGCGAGTCCCCACAACATGGCAACGGGAGCGCCGTCCAAGAGGACGATGGAACCCTCCTCATAGACCGCTCGAACATCAGGGTGCGAATGCACCAAGGTGACGCTGTGGAGATTATGTCCCAATACCGTACTTGTGGTTCCGGCCGCGAGGAGGCTGCCCATGGCATCGAGAAGTTCCTGGACGCGCATCGGAGTGGCGTCCACGTCGAGGACGGGGACGCGTTGGCGTGCTGGAATCATTCCGGCTGGTTTTCGCTTGCAGCCTGGGACTTCGCTGTTGCGGGTGCAGCGTCCTGAGCGGCGTTTTTCACCGAAGCAGGCTCCTCCGATGCTTCGACAGGCGGTTTCTCGCCGGTTTCGTCCGCGGGGGCCGGCTCCTCAGCAACGTCCTCGGTGGTTGGTTCCTGGGGGGCTTCCGGTTCAGCGGCAGCGACAGTCTCACCGATGCCAAGGATCGAGGGCACGATCTCCCGGAGGCGTTCAAGTTCTATGGCCCCTTGCCGCACCACGCGGAAAGGAGTGGATGTTGCATCAACAATCGTGGAAGGCACGGCGTTGGTACCCTTGACGGGCCGGAAGCCGCCTTCAAGGTATACCTCAACGGATTCAGCCAGCTGCAGGCGTGCCTCGGAAGCCGTCTGTGCTGCTTCCTGGCCGGTCCGGTTGGCGGATGAAACCGCCAACGGCCCCGTCATGCTCAATAGATCCAAAGCAAGGTGGTCATCCGGCATGCGAAGGGCTACGGTGCCCTTGGTATCGCCAAGGTCCCAGTCCAGGGACGGCTGCGCGTGCAGGATCAATGTCAACCCGCCGGGCCAGAAAGCCTGTGCCAATGCCCGCGCGTCAGCAGGTACATCAGTTGCCAGCCCGTCCAGGGCATTAACGCGGGGAATCAGCACGGGAGGGGGCATCTGCCGGCTGCGGCCCTTGGAAGCGAGCAACATGGTTACAGCCAAAGGAGAAAAAGCGTCGGCAGCAATGCCATAGACGGTGTCCGTGGGCATGACGATGCACTTCTTTTCGCTGATGGCGCGCTGGGCGTGCTGAAGTCCTTCAGCACGCTGGTCCTCGGAAGTGCAGTTGTAGGTTGTGGTCACAGCGCTATTCTTTCACTCATCAGGCGCGATGCTTGCCAGTACCGCGCTGGTTGCACGTTCTTTGCCGTTCAAGTCAAAGTGTGTGGTGATCTCTTGCCAGCGTCCGGCGCGTTGCAGCATACCGGCGATCCATTGTGCCTGGACTTCGGCGTGCTCCATCACGAAGTAGCCGCCCGGTTTCAGGAGCCGCGCCGCAGAGGCCGCTGCCGCCGTCGGAAGTTCCATACCGTCCGTTCCCCCACCGTACAGGGCTTCGGGAGGATCGTGGAGGGCGACTTCCGGTTCCGAGGGTATCGCCTCGGACGGGATGTATGGGGGGTTGGAGACGACGACGTCGAAGGTACCGTTGTGCTCAGGAAGGGCATCCCGGAGGTCGCCCTGGATCAACGAAACCCCCAAAGGTTCGAGATTCCGCGCCGCCCAGGCGTGCGCAAAGCTGCTGTATTCCACCGCGTGGACCTCAGCGCCGGGAACTTCGTGGGCTATCGAGCCTGCAATGGCACCCGAACCCGTGCCGAGATCCACCACCTTCGGGTTTGCCATGCCCGAGACGTGGTCGATGACCAGTTGAACCACCGATTCCGTTTCCGGTCGGGGTATGAACACCCCCGGGCCCACGCGCAACTCCAGGTGACGGAAATACGCGACGCCCGTGATGTGCTGCAAGGGAACCCGGGCCGCACGCTCCAGCACCAAGTCCCCATAGCCATCAGGAGAGGGCGCATCGCCGAGGAGCATGGCACGGAGCCGGCCAAGCCCCACACCCAACAGGTGGTCGGCCAGCAACTCAGCGTCCACGCGTGGGCTGGGAACACCGGCGTCGGACAAAACGGCAGTAGCCTCGCGAACTGCGTCCGCGAGGCTCTGGCCTTGGTAAAACGTCATTAATGGACCCTGGATGCTGAAGTCGTAGGCGCTTGGGCTCGGCTATTCGCCGATGGCGTCCAGGCGTGCCTGCTCGTCTGCTTCAATTGCGGACTGGATGACGGGCTCAAGATCGCCATTCATGACGGCGTCGAGGTTGTAGGCCTTGTAGCCCGTGCGGTGGTCTGCAATGCGGTTTTCCGGGAAATTGTACGTGCGGATGCGCTCCGAACGGTCCATGGTCCGGATTTGCGATTTGCGCTGCTCGGAGTTGGCGGCGTCGATCTGCTCCTGCTGGTGGGCAAGGAGTCGGGCGCGGAGGACGCGCATGCCGGCTTCGCGGTTCTGCAGCTGCGACTTCTCGTTCTGCATGGCGACGACGATGCCCGTGGGCAAGTGGGTAATGCGGACGGCAGAGTCGGTGGTGTTCACGGACTGACCACCCGGGCCGGAGGAACGGTAAACGTCGATCTTGAGGTCGTTCTGGTTGATCTCAAGTTCTTCGGGCTCGTCCACTTCGGGGAGAACCAGCACACCGGCGGCCGAGGTATGAATACGCCCCTGTGATTCGGTCACGGGAACACGCTGTACGCGGTGCACGCCGCCCTCGAACTTCAAGCGGGCGAAAACGCCCTGTGCGGGATCGTTCGAGTTGCCCTTGATGGCGACAGCAACGTCCTTGTAACCACCGAGGTCGGACTCGGTAGCTGAAATCATTTCTGTCTTCCAGCCACGCGACTCGGCGTAACGCATGTACATGCGCAGAAGGTCGCCAGCGAACAAGGCGGCTTCGTCGCCACCTTCGCCACCCTTCACTTCAAGGATGACGTTGCGGGCATCGTCCGGATCGCGCGGGATCAACAGGCGGCGCAAACGCTCCTGCGCGGCAGGGATCTGTTCCTCCAACTGTTCAACCTCTGCGGCGAACTCCGGATCCTCGTCAGCCATTTCCTTGGCCGCTTCCAGATCGTCATTGAGCCCGCGCCACTTGTTGTACGCCTCCACAATGCCTTGGAGCTGCGCGGAGCGCCGCCCCAACTTCCTGGCAGCAGACTGATCGGCATAAACGGCAGGATCGCTCAGCTGTGCCTGAATAGCAGCATGCTCATCAAGCAATCCCTGTACGGACTCAAACATTTTCAAACCTCTTTCGACTTCTACAAGTCTAATAACTGCATCGTGGGGTCACGTACAGCCCATCTGGCGGGGCCCACATGGGCCATATGACCTCGCGTGGGGTCGGGTCAAGGATTCCGTTTAAACAAAGACCGCTCAAAATATGCCGGCCAGGGAGTGGCTTCGGGCCTGCCGGAGCCGGGCAGCTTCCGATCGCAGATCGAAAGCTACCCGGCGCAGGGGCGGGGCCGGCATATTTTGAGCGGTTAGAGCACAGCTATTTGTCGTTGTCCGACTTCGCTCCGAGCGTCGTCTTCTGAACCTGCATGAGGAACTCGACGTTGCTCTGGGTCTCCCGGATCTTGTTGGTCAGCAGCTCAAGGCTCTGCTGCTGCTCCAGTCCGGAAAGGACGCGGCGCAGCTTCCACATGATCTTGACCTCCTCAGGCGAGAGCAGGTTCTCTTCGCGGCGCGTGCCGGACGCGTTGACGTCCACAGCCGGGAAGATGCGCTTGTCCGCCAGCTGGCGGGACAGGCGGAGCTCCATGTTGCCGGTGCCTTTGAACTCTTCGAAGATGACTTCATCCATCTTGGAGCCGGTCTCAACAAGAGCCGTTGCCAGGATGGTCAGCGAGCCACCGTTCTCGATGTTGCGGGCCGCACCGAAGAAGCGCTTGGGCGGGTACAGTGCTGCGGAGTCCACGCCACCGGACAGGATACGGCCGGAGGCCGGTGCTGCGAGGTTGTAGGCACGGCCCAGACGGGTCATGGAGTCCAGGAGAACCACCACGTCCATGCCCATCTCCACGAGTCGCTTGGCGCGTTCGATGGAGAGCTCGGCAACCGTGGTGTGGTCGTCGGCGGGACGGTCGAAGGTAGAGGCAATGACCTCGCCCTTGACGGTGCGCTGCATGTCCGTAACTTCTTCGGGACGTTCGTCAACCAGCACCATCATGAGGTGGACCTCAGGGTTGTTGGTGGTGATTGCGTTCGCGATGGACTGCAGGATGAGCGTCTTGCCGGCCTTCGGCGGGGAAACGATCAGGCCACGCTGGCCCTTGCCGATAGGAGCCACGAGGTCGATGACACGCGGACCGATCTTCTTGGGGTCCGTTTCCAGGCGCAGGCGCTCTGACGGGTACAGCGGAACGAGCTTTGCGAACTCGACGCGGTCCTTGAGTTCCTCAGGGGTTTTGCCGTTGACGGATGTGACGCGAACGAGCGCGTTGAACTTCTGTCGGGCCGACTGCTGGCTGCGGTCCTCACCGTCACGCGGTGCACGGATGGCACCTACGACGGCGTCACCCTTGCGGAGGTTGTACTTCTTGACCTGTGCCAGGGAGACGTAGACGTCGTTGGCGCCGGGGAGGTAGCCGGACGTACGGATGAACGCGTAGTTCTCCAGAACGTCCAGGATGCCTGCCACGGGAAGCAGGACGTCGTCCTCGGTAACCTCGACGTCGTCAACGTCCGGTCCCTGGGCGCGTCCACGACGACGTTCGTTGCGATCGCGGAAACGGTCGCTGCGGGTGTTGCCGTCACGGCCGTCCTGGCCGCCCCGGCGGTCGCTGCGGTCGTTCTGGTCGTTTCGGTCACGGCGGTTGCGGCGGTTGCGGCGGTTGCCGGTGTCGTCGCCGTCGTTGTTGTCTTCACGACGGCCACGGTTGTTGTCGCGGCGTTCGCGCTGCTGGTCGCCGGAGTCGGCCTGCTCACGCTGCTCACGCTGTTCCGTGCGGTCGTTACGCTGCTCACGCTGCTCACGCTGTTCCGTGCGGTCGTTACGCTGCTCACGCTGTTCCGAACGGTCGTTACGCTGCTCACGCTGTTCCGAACGGTCGTTGCGCTGCTCACGCTGTTCCGTGCGGTCGTTGCGCTGCTCGGCTGCCGGCGCTTCCGCTGCTTCAGCCGGAGCTGCGGCAGCTTCGCCGCGGCGACGGTTGCGGGTACGGGGCTGACGACGTTCGGAGCCCGCATCGGTTGCTTCGGCCGCGGCCGGCGTTTCGACGGCGGGTGCTGCTTCAGGCTCGGAGGCGGTGGCAGTGGTGGTCGCGGCTGCCTCAGCAGCTGCAACAACGCCATCACTGGTGGCGCGGCGGCTGCGTCCACGTCCACGCCCACGGGGAGCTTCCTGGGCCGGAGCCTCGGCAGCTGCCTCAACGGGCGCACTCTTTTCCGTGGCCTTGGCTTCTGCAACCGGGGCTTCCTTGGCCACGGCGGGAGCCTTGGCCGACGTGGCCTTGGCTGGAGCCTTGGTAGTGGAGGTGCCCGCACGGTGGGCAGAGATGGCCGTAACCAAGTCCCCCTTGCGCATGCGGGATCCCCCCGAAATACCCAGCTGGCTCGCAAGAGCCTGAAGCTGGGCGAGCTTGAGGCCTGCAAGGCCGCTGCTCTTGGTTGCTGCCGTTGACGACTCAGCAGCAGAAGATGTTGTGTCCACAGCTGAAGCCAGCTCAGTGGTTTCTGTCACGAAGGATCCTTCCCCCTCGACGGCGTCCAGAGCGAGAGCTGGACGCGATGATTTGTTCTGGGCTGCAGTTCAGATCTGCAGCCGGTGATTTTGGCCGTGCCTGATGGATTGTGGCCAACAGGGCCGGATACTGATCGCCTTCACTGGATCCGGTTACCCGGACAGCCAGCCTGAAATTCAGGAAACAGAGAGTTCTGCGGCACCTGATGCAGGCCGGAAAGAGACGACACCACCAACGTTGGCACAGTTGACGAAAGGTACGGCGAAACACCGAAGTCCAAAATCAGGGAACTGCCCGCGGCTTTACCGGCGGTGCACTTCCACTCTAGCACCTTGAACGTCAACAGCCAGCGTCATCACACGCCAACCAACGTCGGGTGTGTTGGCTGCAGTAAACGAATTGATGAATTGGACCGCTGCTGCGGCTTCGTCGGAACCATTGGCAAGGATCATCACGGTTGGTCCGGCGCCGGAAACAACGGCTGCGTGCCCTGCTGCCCGCAAAGCTGCAATGAGTTCGGCGCTGGGCCGCATGGCTTGGGCACGATAGCTCTGGTGAAGGTAGTCTTCCGTACCCGGCAACAGCAGTCCGGGATCTGCCGTGAGGGCGTGGATCAGCAACGCGGCGCGTCCGGAGTTCATCGCAGCTGCGTGGTGGCCGACCGATGCCGGGAGCAGTCCACGCGCCGTCTCGGTGGACAGCTCGTAATCCGGTACAGCCACTACCGGAGTCACAGCTGGTGCCACCTCCGCACGGGTACTGCTGTACTGCTCGCTGTCCTGCCACGACAGCGCCAGTCCGCCGAAAATCGCCGGTGCGACGTTGTCCGGGTGGCCTTCCATCTCGCTTGTCAGCTGCAGGATCCACTGAGTGTCGCGCTGGGCCTCCTGCGGTACCAACGCGTTCGCAGCCGTCACCGCAGCGACCACTGCCGAGGCAGAGGAACCCAAACCCCGCCCATGGGGGTTGACGTTGTCCGCGGTGATCCGCAAGCCGGTGTGCTGGAAACCCAGACGCTCCAGTGCAAGATCGATGGCGCGCACCACGAGGTGGGTGGCATCGCGGGGAAGGGTGTCGGCGCCCTCACCGGAGAGCTCGAACTCAAGCTCTCCGGTGGTGAGGGTCTCCACCGTCAAAGTGTCGTAGATGGAGAGGGCCAGGCCCAGGCTGTCGTAGCCCGGGCCCAGGTTGGCGCTCGTACCAGGGACCTTGACGGTCAGCCGTTGGCCTGCCGCGACGATTACCCGATCGGTCGCGGTGGGCTGTTTTGATTCCACTCTTAGTTTTCTTCCAGTCCCAGTTCTGCTGCAACGGTGACGACATCGTTCGGCACCTTGACCGGCTGGACTTCACTGCCGTCTTCGGTCCGGAGAGCCCACTGGGGATCTTTGAGTCCGTGCCCGGTGACAGTGATGACGATGGTCTTGCCCGACGGTACCTGGCCAGCCGCGTGCTTCTTGATCAAGCCGGCGACGCCGGCAGCCGAGCCGGGCTCGACGAAGACGCCTTCCTTGGAAGACAACCAGCGGTGGGCGTCCAGGATCTCGTCATCGGTGACGGCTTCAATAAGACCACCGGATTCGTCGCGTGCGGCCACGGCCGTCTCCCACGAAGCGGGGTTGCCGATGCGGATGGCAGTTGCGATCGTGTCAGGCTCCGTGATGGGGTGGCCGGCAACGAAGGGGGCTGCGCCGGCGGCCTGGAAGCCCCACATGGTGGGAGTCTTGGTGGAAACGGCCGGAAGGGTCCCGTTTGAGGTCTCGAACGGCGCGGCGTACTCCTTATAGCCCTTCCAGTACGCGCTGATGTTTCCTGCGTTGCCGACGGGAAGAACGTGGATGTCCGGGGCGTCGCCCAAAGAATCCACAACTTCGAAGGCACCGGTCTTCTGGCCCTGGATGCGGGCGGGATTGACCGAGTTCACCAGGAAGACGGGGTAGGACTCACCGAGTTTGCGGGCGATGTCGAGGCAGTTGTCGAAGTTGCCATCGACCTGCAGCAACGTGGCACCGTGGGCGATGGCCTGGCTCAGCTTGCCCATGGAAATCTTGCCTTCAGGAACAAGCACCGCACACTTCAGACCCGCGGCCGTGGCGTAGGCAGCGGCCGATGCGGAGGTGTTTCCCGTGGAGGCGCAAACTACGGCTTTGGCGCCGGCCTCGACAGCGGCCGTCATGGCCATGGTCATGCCGCGGTCCTTGAAGGAACCCGTCGGGTTCATGCCTTCGACTTTGAGGTAGACCTCTGAACCGGTCAGCTCCGACAGTTTTTGCGCGTGAACCAGAGGAGTGCCGCCCTCGCCGAGGGTGATGACCTTCGTGGCTTCCGTTACGGGCAAACGATCAGCATACTCGCGGATTACTCCGCGCCATTGGTGAGCCACTTAGACCCCTTCTACCCGCAGTACGGATGTGACGGAATTGATGACGTCGAGGCCCTTGACGGCCGCAACGGTTGCTGCGAGTGCAGCTTCGGATGCACGGTGCGTCACGATCTTCAGCTCGGCCGACTCAACATTCGAGGCAGAGTCGCGGTGGATCGTTTGACGCATGATTTCGATGGAAACGCCGTTTTCCGCAAAGATATGGGCAATCCGGGCAAGCACGCCTGCCTGGTCAGCGACATCCAAGCCGATGTAGTAGCTCGTATCGGAGGCGTCAATGGTGAGCGCCGGAACGTGGCCGGTGGTGGTCTCGGTACGGCCGGGACCGCCCAGAACCAGGCGGCGGGCGGCGGAAACGAGATCGCCGAGCACAGCAGATGCTGTTGGTGTTCCCCCGGCGCCCTGGCCATAGAACATCAGTTCGCCGGCGTTTTCGGCCTCGATGAACACTGCGTTGAAGGCTCCACGGACAGCCGCCAGCGGATGCTCACGCGGGAGCAGCGTGGGGTGGACCCGCACCGAGATGCCACTGCCGTGGTCCGAAGAGTCGATCTTCTCGGCGATCGCGAGAAGCTTGATGACGAAGCCGGCTTCTTTGGCCGAGGCGATGTCTTCGGCGCTGACCTTGGTGATGCCTTCGCAGTAGACATCGTCCAGGGAGAAGCGTGTGTGGAACGAAAGCGACGCAAGGATGGCAGCCTTCGCTGCGGCATCATGCCCTTCAACGTCCGCTGTCGGGTCCGCTTCGGCGTAGCCCAGTCGCTGGGCTTCGGCGAGGGCGTCAGCGAACTGCGCACCGGTGCTGTCCATCTGGTCGAGGATGAAGTTGGTGGTGCCGTTGACGATGCCCAGCACGCGGGTGATCCGGTCCCCGGACAGGCTGTCGCGGATGGGACGAAGGATGGGGATGGCGCCGGCGACGGCGGCCTCGTAGGACAGCTGCACTCCGGCTTTATCGGCCTCTTCGTAGAGGGTGGGACCGTCCTGTGCAAGCAGGGCCTTGTTGCCGGTGACCACGCAGGCGCCGTTCTGGATCGCGGTGAGGATCAACGAACGGGCAGGCTCGATTCCGCCCATGAGTTCGATGACCAGGTCGGCGTCCTTGACCAGAGTGTCGGCGTCAGTGGTGAACAACTCGCGCGGCAGTTCGACGTCGCGCGGGGAATCGATGGTGCGGACAGCGATACCGGACAGTTCCAGGCGTGCACCGCTGCGGGCGGCAAGTGCCTCGGCGTCGTCAATCAGAATCCGCGCGACCTGGGCCCCAACGTTGCCACAGCCCAGCAGGGCCACTTTCAAGGTTCGCACTTCAGACATTCGCCACTCCCATGTCGCGGTTCAAGAGATCTTCTTCGGTTTCGCCGCGGACGATCAACCTGGCGGCTCCGTCGCGTACAGCGACAACGCCAGGCCGGGCCAGGTAGTTGTAGTTGCTGGAGAGGGCCCAGCAGTAGGCGCCGGTACCCGGTACTGCGAGCAAATCACCGGCTGCCACGTCCGCGGGCAGATATACATCTCTAACAACTATGTCGCCGCTCTCGCAATGTTTGCCCACTACTCGGGACAGCTGCGGAGCCGCGGTGGAATCACGGGAGGCCAAAATCGCCGAATAATCCGCGTCGTACAGCACCGGACGGGCGTTATCGCTCATTCCACCGTCCACCGACACATAGCGGCGCGGATACGTAACGTTCTCCTGCCCTGCGTCAACGCCGGGAGCATCCACGCGGACCGTTTTGAGGGTGCCTACTTCGTAGAGGGTAAACGTGGTGCTGCCCACGATCGCCCGTCCCGGTTCAATTGAGATGCGGGGCGAGGCTATCCCCAGTTCGGCGCAGGTGGAACGCACGACGGCCGCCATCGCCTGCGCGATCTCGGCCGGCGGACGCGGAGTGTCCACCGGGGTGTAAGCGATTCCATAGCCACCGCCGAGGTCAAGTTCAGGCAGGACGATGGAGTACTTGCTCTGCATCGCGGCAAGGAACCGCAGAAGCTTTTCTCCTGCCACGGCAAAACCGTCAGGCTCGAAGATTTGCGAGCCGATGTGGCAATGCAGGCCCAGGAGCTCAATTCCCGGATAGGACGTCGCAGCTGCCACCGCTTCCTCGGCAGCGGACAGGCCGGCTTCCTCAGTGGTGTCTTCGGCCATGGAGAGGCCGAATTTCTGGTCCTCGTGGGCCGTGGCAATGAATTCATGCGTGTGGGCATGCACACCAGGAGTAAGGCGCAGCATGACTTTGGCGGTTTCGCCGCGGCTGGAGGCGATCTTGGCTACGCGTTCCAGCTCGTCGAGGCTGTCCACCACGATCCTGCCAACGTGCATGTCCAGCGCGCGGCTGATCTCCGCGTCCGACTTGTTGTTGCCGTGCAGGCCGAGATTCCGTCCTTCGATCCCGGCGCGGGCAGCAACGGCGAGCTCACCGCCGGAGCAGGTGTCCAGTCGAAGGCCTTCCTCTGCCACCCAGCTGGCTACTGCCGTGCACAGGAACGATTTGCCGGCGTAGTAGACATCCACTCCCCCACAAATGTCCGCGAATGCAGCATCGAAAGCGTCTTTGAAGGCCCGCGCCCGTGAACGGAAATCCGACTCGCTCATGACGAAGAGCGGAGTCCCGAACTGTTCCTTGAGTTCCTTGACCGAAACACCGTCGATGGCGACTTCACCGGCGCCATTCTTCGCCACCCCGGCCGCCCACATGGACGGCTGAAGGGCGTTGAGGTCTTCCGGGAGGGCCAACCATTCCGGTGCAAGAGGAGAAGCGTTGCTGGATTCTGTGGTCATTTCGCTACATCCGTTCCGGCGCCGAAACACCGAGCAGTTCGAGTCCGTTGGCAAGTACCTGGCTGGTGGCGTCGTTCAACCACAAGCGTGTCCGGTTCACGTCCTGGACAGGCTCGTCGCCCTGCGGCGACACGCGGCACGCGTCGTACCAGCGGTGGTAGGCGCCGGCGATGACCTCGAGGTGGCGGGCCACCCTGTGGGGCTCACGGAGCTCGGCGGCCTTGGCCACGATCGACGGGTAGCTGCCCAGGTAAGAGAGCAGTTCGTTCTCGGTTGCGTGGTCCAGGAGCGAGGCATCGAACACGGAACGGTCCACGCCGGCCTCGATCGCGTTGCGGGCAGTGCCACGTGAGCGGGCATGCGCGTACTGCACATAGAACACGGGGTTCTCGTTGGAGTTCTTCTTGAGCAGTTCCGGATCCAAGGTCAGCGGAGAGTCGGCCGGGAAGCGTGCCAGGGAGTAACGCACCGCATCCTTGCCAAGCCAGGAAATGAGATCCTTGAGCTCGATGATGTTGCCGGCGCGCTTGGACAGCTTGGCACCGTTCACGGAGACGAGCTGTCCAATGAGGACCTCGATATTGACCTCGGGGTCGTCGCCTGCGCAGGCCGCAATCGCCTTCAGCCGGTTGATGTATCCGTGGTGGTCGGCGCCGAGGAGATAGATCTTTTCGGTAAATCCGCGGTCCTTTTTGGACAGGTAGTAGGCAGCGTCGGCGGCGAAGTAGGTCGGTTCGCCATTGGCGCGGATCATGACGCGGTCTTTGTCGTCACCAAAGTCGGTGGTGCGCAGCCAGACGGCGCCTCCGTCGTCGTAGACATGCCCCTGCTCGCGAAGGCGCGCAACGGCGGACTCGATCGCTCCGGCGTCGTGCAGTTCCTTTTCGGAGAAGAAGACATCAAACTCCACGCCGAAGTCAGCCAAGGTGGTTTTGATATCCGCCATCTGGGCCTCGTAAGCAGCAGCCCGAATGACCGGCAGGGCGGCTTCATCCGTCAGTTCGCGGATGTCCGGGTGTGCCTTCAGGACCTCGTCGCCAAGCTCGCGGATGTACTCGCCCGGGTATCCGCCCTCGGGAACACCCCTGCCATGAAGGCGGGAAAGCACGGAGTTGGCGAAGACGTTCATCTGCGAACCGGCGTCATTGATGTAGTACTCGGCCGTGACGTCAGCACCTGATGCACGCAGGACACGGGCAATGGCGTCACCTAGCGCCGCCCAGCGGGTGTGGCCAATGTGCAGCGGACCCGTGGGGTTTGCGGAGACGAACTCCATGTTGACCACGCGGCCCGCGAGCGCCTGGTTGGTGCCGTAGGCGGATCCGGCCTCAACGATGGTCTTGGCAAGGGTTCCGGCCGTAGCGGCATCCACGGTGATGTTCAGGAAGCCCGGTCCGGCGATTTCCACGCCGGCGACGCCGGGGATGCCCTGGAGATGGTTGCTCAGGATGCCTGCAAATTCGCGGGGATTCATCCCGGCCTGCTTGGACAGCTGCAGGGCGATGTTGGTGGCCCAATCACCATGGTCCCGGTTCTTGGGTCGCTCCACGCGCACGGCGTCGGGCACAGCAGATTCCGTCAGGGCGATTTCGCCAGTGGAGACAGCGACCTTAAGGCAGGCGGATATGGCAGCAGAGAGTTCATCGGGAGTCACGGATCTAGCCTACCGGTGGCCCGCAAAGACGCGGAATTGGTGGGCCCGTATGTGGACAATCCGGACACAGCCGGCGCACAGGGACCGCAGGCAGCCGCCACAGACTGAACCATTACGCTGATTTCAACGTTGTGAAGAACATGGACGCCGGCCGCGCCCCTCATCCGGGGCCTGCCAGTGCCATGACCACGAGCCCACGACGACATACTTCCGGTTGAACTTGTCCAGTTGAAACGAGCAGAATCATGACTACGCCACTCCGCAAGAGCATCTATGTTGGCATTGCCGGCCTCTCCATCGCGGGAACAGCCGCTGGATGCGCGCCCAGCACCCAAGCGCCTGCCACCCAGGCGCCGGCCACCCAGGAGGGCGGCCAGGCCTCGACAGGCAGCCCTTCGCCCACAGGCTCGTCCGCCATCGCTACCACCGGAGCTACCACCTACAAGGACGGTACCTACAGTGCGGATGGAACCTACACGTCACCGAATGGGCAGGAAACGGTGGGCGTGGAACTGACACTGGCCGCCGATAAGGTCTCAGCGGTGAACATCACAGTCCACCCCTCCAACCCCAACACCAAGAAATTCCAAGGTGAGTTTGCCAGTGGCATCGCGGCACAGATTGTCGGGAAGGACGTGGACGAACTGAAGGTGTCCAAGGTGGCCGGTTCTTCCCTCACGTCCGGGGGGTTCAATGATGCCCTCGAGCAGATCAAGTCGCAGGCCAAGTAGCGGTCATGCCGCATCCGGGCTGGAGCAACTTCAGCTTCGACGGGATCGGCACACGGTGGGAGATTTCGACGCCGGATCAGCTGGCTCCCGTTCTCACCGGGGAGTTGCTTGCCGCTGTCGAAGCGTACGACACGACGTGGTCGCGTTTCAGGGCCGATTCCCTGGTGGCCCGCCTCTCCCGCGGTCCGGGCAGCATCACGTTGCCGGACCACGCCACCGGGCTTCAGGAACTGTATGCCACGGCCTACCGCTTGAGCGACGGAGCCATGACCCCTCTTATTGGAAGCAGCCTGGAAAGGCTGGGTTACGACGCCAGCTACTCCCTCATCCCGACGGGAGCAGCCCAGGCACCACCCCGTTGGGAGGACGTCCTTGAGTGGACAGGCACGACGATGACCGCCAAGGAACCCTTGGTGGTGGACATCGGCGCGGCCGGAAAAGGCCAGCTGGTGGACCTGTTGGGAGGGATACTCCGGGGAGCGGGCCTCGATGATTTCCTGGTGGATGGCAGCGGCGACATGCTTCATTCGGGGGCCCATCCCGTCAGTGTCGCCCTGGAACACCCATACAACCCACGACAGGCCATCGGGACCGTCGAGTTGGACAACGCGGCGCTGTGCGCTTCGGCGGCCAACCGCCGGGCATGGGACGACGGCCTGCACCATGTCCTGGACGGCACCACCGGAAAGCCGGTCCACACCACAGTGGCCACATGGACCATGGCGGCGAGCGCCCTGGTCGCGGACGGGTTGGCCACGGCATTGTTCATGGTGGATCCTGCACCGCTTGAGAAGGAATTCGAGTTCTCGTGGCTCAGGGTCTCTTCGACGGGCAGTGCCGCGTTTTCGTCAGGTTTTGAGGGGAGACTGTTCACATGATTGCTGCCAAGTCCCGCGTTGACACCTGGTTGGGCCGCTTCACCATGTACCGCTTGATCCTGTGGGTCCTCGGGGTGCTGGTGGTGTACAGCATGATCCTCAACGTGCTGGGGTGGCTGACCTTCGGCCTGCCGGAGATGCTGGTCCACCTGCTCCTGTGCTTGGGCGTTACGTATGGATCGAACCGTTTGCTCGCCGTCGTATTCCGTGTCAGACCACACACGGAGTCTTCACTCATCACGGCTTTGCTCCTCTACTTCCTGTTCTGGCCCGCTTTTGGGCTCACCGACATGGCCGGTGTGGCGCTGGCATGCGTATTGGCGAGCGTGTCCAAGTACGCTTTGGCCTTTCGCGGCAGGCACATCTTCAATCCGGCCGCCGCTGGCGCATTCATTACCGGCCTGACCGGCTTGAACATTGCTACGTGGTGGGCGGCAACCCCGGCGATGCTGTGGTTGCTGGTGCCTGGCGTTCTGCTGGTCCTGTACCGTACCCGCAAGCTGCTCATGGCCACTGTGTTCCTCGTGGTGGCAAGCGGGATCATCACCCTTGAGCTCCTGAACCGGAGCATGACCTTCGGGCAGGCTTTGTGGCAGACCCTGGCCCAACGGCCCCTTCTGTTCTTCGTGGGCTTCATGCTGTCCGAGCCGCTCACCCTTCCTCCCCGCCGCTGGCAGCAGCTGGCGCTTGCCGCCGTCGTGGGTGTTGTCTTCGCGGTTCCTTACAACTTCGGTTTCGTGGCCAATTCCCCGGAACTGGCGCTGCTGCTGGGCAATCTCATCGCTTTCTTCCTGGGCCAACGGGGCGGGGTGGAACTGACGTTCAAGGAATCACGGGTCTTGACGCCCGGGAGCACGGAATTCCGTTTCGAACCGGCGCGGCCGGTCCGTTTTGCCGCAGGCCAGTTCATGGAGCTGAACCTGCCGCATTCGCGTTCGGACGGCAGGGGCCGACGTCGGATTTTCAGCATCACCAGCGCTCCCGGTGCGCCTGAAGTGACCTTTGGCGTGGGTACCGCCGAGCCTTTGTCGAGCGCCAAGAAAGCATTGCTTGCCCTTCGGCCAGGGGAAACCGTTTCCGCTACTGCCGTTGGTGGGGACTTTCTTCTCCCACACGACGCCGGCAAACCGGTCCTGTTGCTGGCCGCAGGTATCGGGATTACGCCTTTCTTGTCACAACTGGCGGCCGACGGCACCGCCCGCGACACCGTGGTGCTGTATCTGGCGAAGAGCCGGGACGAGCTGGCATGGGTGGAACAGCTGGAAGCCTCCGGAGCTACCGTGATTGCCCGGCTCGCCGACGGTTCCACTCCCCCGGAGTTCATGCGCGACGCCGGCACTTCCAGAATCGATGCAGCGCGCCTGAAGGAACTCGTTCCGGACATCGCCGACAGGGAGGTATTCGTCTCCGGCTCACCCGCCAGCGTTGATTCCCTGCGGTCCGCGGCACGCGGTGCAGGCGCCCGACGGGTCCATGTTGACTCGTTCGCCGGGTACTGAAGCGACGCGGGCCGCTTCCCGTTGATGGCGGGACTCACAACGGGCCGGATGTGGGCCCGTGTTGCAGTTTTCATTTGCGGCGCCGTGGCTGCTAAGCTCTAGGACGTCCCACCGGCAACGGAGGGATACCCTGGATGCCCTCGTAGCTCAGGGGATAGAGCGTCTGCCTCCGGAGCAGAAGGCCGTAGGTTCGAATCCTATCGAGGGCACAAACGAAAACCCCGCCAGTCCTGCTGGCGGGGTTTTCTGCATGCCGGCTACCGACTATCACTTACGGGCTTGCCGGGACCATGCCGCAAAATTGTCCGGCCTTGCTCCTAGGCTGATCCCAGTTGGTCTTTCCGATAGCAAAAGGGGTTTGCCGTGATGTGTTCCATCGTCCCGCCGTACATGCTTCGCAGGATTGCTGCCCAGAACGAACCCCGGCTCCGGGCGGTTGCCCGTGCAGCCAAGGAATCCCTGCTGCACATCAAGGGCCTGCAGGCCATCCGGACCGCTCCGGTTCCCGCGGCACCGCCCAGCGCACGGCAGGCCAAGCCAGGGCCGCCCAAGCGGACCATCTTCGATGCCCTCACCACTGAGGATCTTCCCGGTCAGCTGGTTCGCAAGGAAGGCGCTGCCCCCGTCGGGGACGCCGCGGCTGACGAAGCATATGACGGACTTGGTGGAACGCACCGTTTGTACGGTGAGGTTTTTGGGCGGGATTCCATTGACGATGCCGGACTGCCGCTGGATGCCACTGTCCATTACGGGAAGCTCTACGACAATGCCTTCTGGAACGGCAGCCAAATGGTTTTCGGAGACGGGGACGGACAAATCTTCCAGAGGTTCACAAAATCCGTCAGCGTCATCGGACACGAACTGGCCCATGGGGTCACGCAGTACACAGCCAACCTGGCCTACCGCAACCAGGCCGGCGCGCTGAATGAGTCGATGTCGGACGTTTTCGGCGTCCTGGTGGAGCAGTACATCAAACAGGAGTCCGTGGAGCAGGCCAGTTGGTTGATTGGACAGGGTTTGTTCACCGAGCAGGTCCAGGGAGCAGCCCTCCGCTCCATGAAGGCTCCCGGTACCGCGTACGACGACGACATCCTGGGCAAGGACCCGCAGCCGGACTCGATGGACAGCTACGTCCGCACGAGTGCGGACAACGGAGGCGTGCACATCAACTCGGGCATTCCAAACCGGGCCTTCTATCTGGTGGCAGCAGAACTCGGCGGCAAGGCCTGGGAGGCACCGGGCCAGATTTGGTACGGCACCCTGACCAGCGGGGCACTCCCTGCTACGTGCACTTTCGGGAAGTTCGCCAGGACGACGCTGGCCACGGCCGAGGAACTCTTCGGCAGCGGATCACCGGAGCATGACGCCGTCCGGAAGGCGTGGGACACTGTGAAGGTCAAGGTTTAGTCACGAGGCGGGACCGGACGCGCTGCATCCGGACCGCCCACGGGCTGACGTCGCAGGGGTAGAACGAGAAGCCGCCAGTCATGAAAATTACGGTTCAACGCAGTGGAGGAATCGCCGCGATGACACGTGTCTGGAGTGTGGAAGCCGTATCCCCGGATGAGAAGGAGCGATGGCTTCCGATTGTCGAGGCCTGCCCCTGGGATGAAGCCAAGGGCCAGGCCCGGGCGGTCAATGAACCGGACCGCTTCATGTACTCGATCCGGGCCGGACAGCACCGCGCCACCCTGCCGGACCGTGCCGTGACCGGACCGTGGCAGGAACTGATCGAGTGCGCCAAAGCCGAAGGCTCCGAGTCGCGGGGAACCACCGGCCGGCGCCGTTAGCCGGCACTTGACGCCGTCAGATGGCTTCGGCCAGTTGCCCTCGAAAAGCCCGGCGGTAGCTCTGCGGACTCGTATCGAGCACTTTGGCGAAATGGTGCCGCAGCAGGACCGAATGCCCGAATCCGGCTTCGCGGGCGACTTCGTCAATGTTCAGCTCTGTGGTTTCCAACAGTTCCTGTGCCCGGAGCACCCGCTGGGAATTCAGCCACGCCGCGGGCGTGGTCCCGGTTTCGGCCCGGAAGCGCCGGGCGAATGTGCGTGGTGACATGTGAAGCCGTGCTGCCAGCTCGTTGACGCTGTGTTCCTCGTCAAGGTGTTCCACCATCCACCGCAACAGCGCTTCCATGGGCGCCGATCCGCACGTCGGCATCGGCCGGTCGATGAACTGGGCCTGCCCGCCGTCGCGGTGCGGCGGTACCACCATATCGCGGGCGATGGCGGCGGCCACGTTGGCGCCAAGCTCTACGCGGACAAGGTGCAGGCAAGCGTCAATGCCCGCTGCAGTGCCTGCACTGGTGATGATGGTCCCGTCCTGTACATAGAGGACGTTCTCATCCACGATCACGGATGGATACCGGCTGGCCAGGTCCTGGGAATAGTGCCAGTGCGTAGTACAACGCCGTCCGTCCAGTAGTCCTGCCCGGGCAAGCGCATATGCTCCTGAGCAAATGGACATCACCCACGCTCCCCTGGCGTGCGCCGCCCGCAAGGCTTCGAGGACGGATTCAGGGACGACTTTATCCCGGCCAAACGGCGCCATGATCACGAGGTCGGCATCGGCCGCCGCCTCAAGGCCAAGGTTGACGTGCAGGGAGAGTCCGGACTTCATGCGGACGTCCCCCGGCTCCGGGGTAACGACACGGAAGTCAAAGGCCGGAACTCCAGCCCCGCGGTCCGATCTGTCGATCCCGAAAACCTCGAAGGCCGTGCCGAACTCGAACACGGAGAAGTCCGGAACCACGATCACTGCGACTGTTTTCAACATACTTCCAGTGTGGCAGAAAATTATCTAAATGGGGCATTTCTGCCACTGTTTCTTGCGCCTGCACAGGAGCAATCTGGAGACATGGAAATCTTCGGAATCATCCTCTTCATCGTCCTCATCACCGCCGTCGCAGCCACCATCTCAGCCCTGCTGAAAGACGGACGCGGCCACAACCCTCCTGTCACGTCAAGGGAACCCTGGAGCGCCTTCGAGGCACCCAGCGCCCCGTACTGGAATCCACGCATCTACTAGGGCATGCCAGCCCACTGCAAGGTCAGCCCGACATCTACAATCGGCGCCCGCCAGTCCAAGGATTACTGCAGAGATCCTTTGACCGGCGGGCGCCCTTCTGTATGCCTGGCCGCCGCACCGTGGCGCATGGGCTAGATTCACTTGCATGATCCAAACCTCCGCCCGGCTCCTGCAGCTGTTGTCACTGTTGCAGGTCCGCCGGGAATGGACAGGCCCCGCCCTTGCCCACCGCATGGGAGTCACTGAACGTACTGTGCGTCGGGACATCGACAAGTTGCGTAATCTCGGATACCCCATACATGCCTCCCCCGGCATTGCCGGCGGGTACCAACTGGGGGCCGGCGCCCAATTGCCGCCATTGCTCCTGGACGACAACGAGGCCTTGGCCGTGGCACTGGGCCTCAACTCCGTGGCTGCGGGGCCTGTGGCAGGGATCGGCGAAGCGTCCGTCCGCGCTTTGGCAAAAGTGGAGCAGGTCCTTCCCTCCCGGCTCCGCCCCAAATTCGCCATGCTCAAGGCCGCCGTCACAACGCTTCCCAGCAACGCTGCCAGCGTCGATCCCCAACAACTGACCGTTGTCTCGGCGGCAATATCGGATCGGCGCCAGATCTCCTTTGATTACGTCAAGTCCGATGGCGACGCTTCACGCCGGCTGGTCGAACCCTACAGGTTGGTGGACACGGGACGGCGCTGGTACCTGGTTGCCTGGGACGTGGAACGCGAGGATTGGCGAACGTTCAGGGCCGACCGGTTTGCCTCGCTGCCGACCGAGCGGAAGAAGTACGCGCCCCGTCCATTGCCGGCGGAGGACCTGGCGGCCTACGTCCAGCAATCCATTACCCGCTCCCCCTACAGGTTCGACGTCGTTGTGCGCCTCCGCGCCCCGCTCGCCGAGGTCGCCGCCGTCGTCAGTTCCCAGTACGCGACGCTGACGGCCGACGGAGCGGAAGCAACGATCCTGCGGTCCGGATGGGACAACCTGGCGGCGCCGGCAGCCTACCTCGCTGCCCTGGACCTGGACTTCGAGATTCTCGAGCCGGAGGAATTCCGGTCATTTGCACGGCACCTCTCGCACCGGCTCAGTGCCGCCGCCGGGCCTGAAACAAACAGCGGAGCTGTCGCTGCGGACGCCGAACCCCGGCCACAGTAGACTGGCAGCAGCCATGACACTTCAAATTTCCTACCCCGCAGAGCTGCCCGTCTCCGAGCGCCGCGAGGATCTGATGGCGGCCATTGCCGCAAACCAAGTGACCATCATTGCCGGCGAGACCGGCTCGGGCAAGACCACGCAGATCCCCAAGATGTGCCTCGAACTCGGCCTCGGTGACAAGGGCCTGATCGGCCATACCCAGCCGCGCCGTCTGGCGGCCCGCACAGTGGCCGAACGCATCGCCTCCGAACTGGACGTCGAAATCGGCCAGGAAGTGGGCTTCCAGGTCCGTTTCACCGGCGAGGTCAGCGCCTCCACCAAGATCAAGCTGATGACTGACGGCATCCTGCTCGCCGAAATCCAACGGGACAAACTGCTCAGGAAATACAGCACCATCATCATTGACGAGGCCCACGAGCGAAGCCTCAACATCGACTTCATCCTGGGTTACCTCAAGCGCATCCTGCCGCAGCGTCCGGACCTGAAGATCATCATTACCTCGGCAACCATTGATCCCCAGCGCTTCGCCAAACACTTCGGCAGTGATGAAGAGCCTGCACCCATCATCGAGGTCTCCGGCCGCACCTACCCGGTGGAGATCCGCTACCGCCCGCTTACACAGCCTGCGGACGCTGATGACGAGACCTCGGACGACGAACTCGAAGAAGACCGCGATCCCCTTGACGCCGTCTGCGATGCCGTGGACGAGCTCGCCAAGGAAGCACCGGGAGACATTCTCATCTTCTTCTCCGGCGAGCGTGAAATCCGCGACGCCGCCGAGGCCATCAACGGCCGCATCCAAAGCAACCGGCGCCTTGCAGGCACCGAAGTCCTTCCCCTCTTTGCCCGGTTGAGCCTCCAGGAACAGCACCGGGTCTTCAATCCCGGGGGCAAACGTCGCATCATTCTGGCCACCAACGTGGCCGAAACCTCGCTTACTGTCCCGGGTATCAAGTACGTGATCGACACCGGCACGGCACGCATCTCGCGCTATTCGCACCGCACCAAGGTCCAACGCCTGCCCATCGAGCGGGTCTCCCAGGCATCGGCCAACCAGCGTTCAGGCCGTTGCGGCCGCGTGTCGGAGGGCATCGCGATCCGCTTGTATTCCGAAGAGGATTTCGAATCACGTCCGCAGTTCACGGATCCCGAGATCCTCCGGACCAACCTCGCCGCTGTCATCCTGCAGATGACTGCCATGGGTGTTGCCCGCGGACCCAAGGACGTGGAGAACTTCCCGTTTGTGGAACCCCCGGAGACCAGGGCCATCAACGACGGCGTGACCCTGCTGCGCGAACTCGGCGCCTTAAGCCCGGCAAAGTCCGCCGACGCCCGCGGCAACGGCCGAAGCGGCGGTGGACTGACCGCCGTCGGGCAGAAACTCGCTCAGCTTCCTGTCGATCCCCGGCTTGGCCGGATGATCGTGGAAGCAGGAAAGCGCGGATGCGTCCGCGAAGTCATGATCCTCGCCGCCGCGCTGACCATCCAGGATCCGCGTGAACGGCCAACGGACAAGCAGCAGCTCGCCGCGGAAAAGCATGCCCGTTTCCGCGACGATATCTCGGACTTCACCGGATTCCTCAACCTCTGGAACTACATCCAGGAGAAGCAGCGCGAGCTGTCCTCCACTCAGTTCCGCAAACTGTGCCGCAACGAGTTCATCAACTACCTGCGCGTGCGCGAATGGCAGGACCTTTTCACACAACTCCGGCAGCTGGCCAAGCCCCTGGGCATCGCGCTGGATAACAAACGCGAAGCCGACCCCGTGGGGAACTACGAGGGCATCCACATCAGCCTGTTGTCCGGGCTGCTCAGCCACATTGGCCTGCTCGATGAGCGCAAGCGCGAATATGCCGGGGCACGCGGAAGCCGTTTTGCGATCTTCCCCGGTTCGGCGCTGTTCAAGAAGTCACCCACTTTCGTCATGGCCGCAGAATTGGTGGAGACCAGCAGGTTGTGGGCTCGCGTTGCTGCCAAGTTCGATCCCTTATGGGCCGAGCAGGTGGCCCCTGATCTGGTGAAGCGAACTTACAGCGAGCCGCACTGGTCCTCCCGCCAGGGTGCGGTACTGGCCCACGAAAAGGTCACGCTCTACGGAGTGCCCATCATTCCGACCCGCCGGGTAAATTACGGACGCATCGATCCGGAGCTCTCCCGCGAGTTGTTTATCCGGCACGCGCTTGTGGAAGGCGAATGGAAGACCCACCACAAGTTCTTCCATCGCAACCGGGCACTCCTGCAGGAAATAGAAGAGCTCGAAACCCGCATGCGACGGCGCGACATCCTGGTTGACGACCAGACTCTCTTCGAGTTCTATGACGCACGCGTGGGCAAGGACGTGGTCTCCGAGAGGCACTTCGATAAGTGGTGGAAGGATGCCCGGCAGTCGGATCCCCATTTGCTGGACTTCGATCAATCGCTGTTGATGAGCGAAGACGCCGAGGCACTGGATGACTCCGCGTATCCCAAAACGTGGCTTCACAAGGGCTTCGAGCTTCCCCTGAGCTACGAGTTCCACCCTGTGGCACCCGGATCCGCTCCCAATCCTTCCGACGGCGTTACCGCTGAAGTTCCGGTACTTTTCCTCAACCAGCTGGACGATGCCCCGTTCCGCTGGCAGATTCCCGGCCAACGGGTTGAGCTCGTCACGGCGCTCATCAAATCCCTTCCAAAGCAGGTACGGAAAAACTTCGTGCCGGCACCGGATGTGGCCAGGCAAGCCACCGCGGCGTTGGAAGCGGACTTCGATCCCGCCGTCGACGAGCTGGAGCCTTCCCTGGAGTTGGTCCTGCGCCGGCTCAGGGGGCACATCATTCCGCCCGGCTCGTGGAACTGGGATGCGGTACCTCCGCATTTGCGCGTCAGCTTCAAAGTGGTGGACAGCAAGGGAAAGGTCCTGGACGAGGGCAAGGACCTCGCTGAACTGCAGGAAAAACTGGCACCGGCCACCCGCCGCGCCATCGCCGAATCACTGGGTGCCACGCCGGCAACCACGCTGCGGACCCCCAGTGGCAAGGGAACGGCCAGCCAAGCCGCGCCACCAGCCGGAGCCCCGGCACCTGGCGAAGGAACGGTAGCCGAACGGACCGGCATCACCGCGTGGGATTTCGGCACCGTGGATCGCCAGGTCAGCCGTGCTGTGAAGGGGCATGCCGTCACGGGGTTCCCCGCCCTGATGGACGAGGGGAAGTCAGTGGCCCTGCGGGTGTTCCAAAGCAAGGCAGAGCAGGAAGCCGCCATGCGAAGCGGCGTCATCCGGTTGCTGGCCCTGCGGATACCTTCTCCGGACCGCTATGTGCTCGAACACCTGAGCAACACCGAAAAGCTCACCTTCAGCCAGAACCCCCACGGTTCGGTGAGCGCCCTGATTGCGGACTGCGCATTGGCTGCGATCGACAAACTCGTGCCCCAGGAACTGCCATGGGACAGGGAGTCCTTCGATGCTCTCTACGAGGTAGTCAGGGCAGAACTGATCGACACCGTTTTCACGGTGACGGCCGTCGTCGAACGCGTCCTGGCCAGTACGCGGCGCATCCAGAAAGCGCTGAAGTCCAACGCCAGCCTGCCGCTCATCAGCGCCCTCAATGACATGAAGAGCCAGTTGGAGCAATTGGTCTTCCCCGGTTTTGTGGCACAGACGGGCTACGCCCAGCTCAGCCAGCTGCCGCGGTACCTGCAGGCCATTGAGAAGCGGCTGGAGAAACTTCCAGGCAACGTGCAGCGGGACAGCCTGAACATGGGCATCGTGCAGGCGCTGGAGGATGACTACGACGACGCCGTGTCGGCGCTGCTCCCGGGACGGCGGGCGGGTGCTGAGTTAACCCGGGTGCGCTGGATGATCGAGGAGCTGCGGGTGAGCCTCTTCGCGGTCGAACTCGGCACGGCCTATTCCGTTTCGGAGAAACGCATCCGCACGGTCCTCAACCAGGCACTGGCCCCGGCGTAACCCGAAGCACAAAAAACCCGGCGGTGCGTGTACAGCACCGCCGGGTTAAGAACGCGGAGTCAGTCTTCCGGGACAGCGTCTCCGTGTCCGGCTGAACGCAGCGCGGAACGCAGCTTTACGGCCGTCGCATCCATCACCGCAGGGTCCGGGTTGTGATCGACATTGTGGATCTCAAAATCTGCTGTGGAATACGCAGGCCAGACGTGGACATGCAGGTGGTCCACCTCAAAACCCTCCATCAGGACGCCAACGCGCTTGGCGTCGAAGAGCCCTTCCTGCACCTTGCCGATGCTCTGGGCGACATCCATGACCTTGGCCAGAAGCTCCGGCGTGGCATGCGTCCAGGAGTCCACTTCCTCACGCGGAACCACCAGGGTGTGGCCCTGGGTAATGGGGGCTATGGTCAGGAAAGCCACCACTTCCTCGTCTTTCCACACGAAGCGGCCCGGGATCTCCCCGTTGATGATCCTGGTGAACAATGTGCTCATGCGTCTGCCCTTTCGGAGGGTTCCTGAAGTGTTGCGGTATCCAGCACAAAACGGTACTTCACGTCGCCGGCCACCATGCGGTCGTAGGCCTCATTCAACTGCCCGGCGCCAACAATCTCGATGTCGCTGGCCACTCCGTGCTCGGCACAGAAGTCCAGCATTTCCTGCGTTTCCTCGATGCCGCCAATCAAGGAACCGGCGTAGGCGAGGCGGCGACGGATAAGCAGGCCGGGGCTGACCGGGGGCATGTCGTCGGCAGGAAGCCCGAGTTGGAAGAGTGCACCGTCCAGCCGAAGCGTACGGAAGTAGGGGTTGAGGTCGTGCGGAGCGGCGACGGTATCAATAATGACGTCGATGCTGCGGTTGGCAGCCTCCATCGCGTCGGCGTCCTTGGACAGCACCACGTGGTCCGCGCCAAGTTCCCGGGCTGCGTCAAACTTCGACTCGGAGGTGGTGAACACCGTGACTTCGGCGCCCATGGCTTTGGCGAGCTTGACCGCCATATGGCCCAGGCCGCCCAACCCCACCACTCCAACGGAGTCGCCTTCCTCAACATCGAAGTACCTCAAAGGCGAGTAGGTGGTAATCCCGGCACACAAAAGCGGAGCTGCCGCAGCAGGGTCCAAGTTCCCGGGCACTCGGAGCACGAAGCGCTTGTCCACCACCACCGCCGTCGAGTATCCACCCTGGGTGACGGCGTCTTCGTGGCGGGGATCGGCTGCGCCGTAGGTGCCCACGTTGCCGCGCTCGCAGTACTGCTCCAGTCCTTCAAGGCAGCTGTCGCATTCACGGCACGAGTCCACCATGCAGCCCACGCCAACACGGTCTCCGACCGCGAAGTCCTCCACGGCGGATCCCACCCGGGTCACGCTGCCAACAATTTCGTGACCGGGAACCAGCGGATACGGGGGCTGCCGCCATTCTCCCCGTGTTGCGTGCACGTCAGAGTGGCACAGGCCGCAGAATTCGATGGCGATCTCCACGTCGTCTTCACCAGGCTCGCGGCGGGCCACTGTCAGGGGCACGAGTCCGCTCACCGGCGAAGTGGCGCCATATGCCGCAGCCAACACTCCAGTGGAGGACTCGGAACCGGCAGTGTCCAAAGAGATGGTCTTCGCGAGGGGCGGGGGAACAGGACGTCCAGGATTCATGCTTCGACGCTACTCCCGTCGGCCCGGCTCATGCTACTTGGGCCGTCGGCAGCGTCACCATAAGGACCCTCTCCCACCACTACCTCATTCGCCCCGTTGTTCGACCATTGCGAAAACGAACCGGGGAACAAGGCCGCGCTGAAGCCTGCAATTTCCAGGGCAGCGATCTCGTGGGAGGCGGTGACGCCGGAACCACAGTACACAGCAACCCTGGATGATGTGTCCAAACCCAACGCCTCGAACCGGCGCCGCAGCTCTTCGGCAGGAAGGAAGGTGCCCGCCTCCGAAACGTTCTGCGTGGTAGGCGCGCTGAAGGCACCGGGAATGTGCCCGGCCCGGGGATCGATGGGCTCCACCTCGCCTCTGTACCGCTCCCCTGCCCGGGCATCCAACAACACTCCATCGCGGCTCCACTCCGCCGCTTCCTGCTCAGTGATGGACGGCATTAGGCCATCGCCCAAGGAGACATTCCCGACGGCGGGACGCGCCTCGCCGGCTTCCAGGGCGTAGCCGTGTGAGCGCCAGGCGGACAGTCCGCCGTCGAGGAGGTAAACGGAGTCCACCCCCGCGTTGCGGAGCATCCACCACGCCCGGGCGGCGGCCATGCTGCCGCTGTCGTCGTATGCAACCACCGTGTCGCCGTCGTTGATCCCCCAACGGCGGGCCGCCTCCTGGAAGCGGTCCGGCGAGGGCAAAGGATGGCGCCCGCGTCCTGGAGCGGCATGGTCCGCAAGTTCCGTCGGGAGGTCCACGAAGACCGCCGCCGGAAGATGGGCCTCAAGGTAGTTCGCGTGCCCGTCTGTCCGGCCAAGGACCCACCTCACATCCAGGAGTACGGTCCGCTCTCCCGATTCAAGGCGCCGGTGCAGCTCAGTGGCAGTCATCAGGGTGGCCATGGGTTCTCCTTCGTCCGGGGGTGATGGCCCCGTTGCTGCCGGAACCACGTTTCCAGCCTAGGCTTATCCGGTGAGCAATTCGTGTATTCAGGACCGGACCTGGGCCAGCGAGGCCATCCGCACCATCGAGGCCGAAAACAACCGCTCGGCGGACACGCATCTGTACGCGGTGCCCCTGCCGGAACACTGGGGCGTGCAGCTGTACCTCAAGGATGAGTCCACGCACCGCTCGGGCAGCCTGAAGCACCGCCTGGCGAGGTCGTTGTTCCTCTATGGCCTCGTCAACGGCTGGATTACCGAGGGCACCACCATTGTGGAAGCGTCCAGCGGCAGCACGGCCGTCTCTGAGGCGTACTTTGCCCGGTTGATCGGCCTGCCCTTCATCGCTGTGATGACCAAAACCACCAGTCCGGAGAAAATCGCCCTCATTGAGGACTTTGGCGGCTCATGCTTGCTCGTGGACCATGCATCGGAGGTCTACGCCGTTGCCGAAGAGACCGCACGGACGTCCGGCGGCCACTACATGGACCAGTTCACGTACGCCGAGCGGGCAACGGACTGGCGTGGCAACAACAACATCGCAGAATCGATCTTCGAACAGCTTGCCCTCGAAGAGCACCCGGTGCCCGAATGGATCGTCGTCGGAGCAGGCACAGGCGGGACCAGCGCAACCATCGGCCGATACCTTCGCTACAACCGTTACCCCACACGCCTGGCGGTGGTGGACCCGGAAAACTCGGCCTTCTACCCTGCGTGGCGGGACGGCAACGCGGCGGCAGCGTCCGGTCTGCCTTCCCGCATCGAGGGCATCGGCCGGCCCCGCTCGGAACCAAGTTTTGTTCCGGCCGTCATCGACCACATGATCCAGGTGCCCGACGCCGCATCCGTCGCGGCCATGCGCCACCTCCGCAAACTGACCGGGCTTCACGCGGGCCCTTCCACAGGCACCAACTTGTGGGGTGTCTGGCAGCTGGTCGCCCGGATGGTGGCCGAAGGACGCAAAGGCAGCATCGTTTCACTCATGTGCGACGGCGGCGACCGTTATGTTGGCAGCTATTACGACGCCGGGTGGCTCGCGGCCCATGGCCTGGATCCGGCTCCACATGAGAAAGTGCTGGACCGGTTCCACGACACAGGAGTGTGGCCCGGCTAGACCTCTACCGACTCCCGGGGCGCGAGCCGCGTGTAGCTGGTGCCGTACCGTGCACCGATCCGCGTTACATGGCCCTCGACGACGCCACGCCCGAGTTCGTTGAGCAGGCCGTCGTGGACCGGGAAGGCCCTTGGGGCGCGGACGGAAATGACGAAGTCCACAACCTCGCCGATCTTGGACCACGGGGCATGGATGGGGACCAGCAGTGTTTTGACTTCGATCCCGTCCGGGACCACGAAGGAGTCTCCGGGATGGAACACGTTGTCGTCCACAAGGTAGCCGATATTTGCCACCACCGGGATCTGGGCATGAATGAGGGCGTGCTGTCCGCCGAAAGTCCGGATGCTGAAACCGGTGACGTCAAAGGATGAACCGGGGTCGACGGAGTGCACGCGGTCGGCGATGTCACTTTCTTCCTGCAGTGCGGCAGCTACCCTGGCCGGCGCATGGACCACCAGGTCAGGATTGCTCCGCAAAGCTTTGATGACCTCCGGGCTGTCGAGGTGGTCGTTGTGCTCGTGCGTTACCAGCACGGCGTCAGCTCCGTTCAACGCTTCGGCGGATTCGGAGAACGTCCCGGGATCAATCACCAGGACTTTTCCTTCCTTCTCCAACCGGACACAGGCGTGGGTGTACTTGGTGAGCATCATGAGGCCAGCCTAGGGGCGGCTGCTGAGAGTTTCCAAGCAGCCGCTGCTGGTAAAATCGAAGTTTGCCAGCATCCCCACGGAAATGAGCCTTTTCATGCCACACGGCACCAATTCCGCCACTACGGGCCCGGCCGGGCCGGTCACCGGCGGCGTCAAGGAGCAGCGCGTCACCAAGCAGCGCTTGGCCGTGAGTGCAGCGTTGGACGAATTGGATGACTTCGTCAGCACCCAGGAGCTGTACCGCCTGATGCAGAACAAGGGCATTTCGGTGTCCTTGGCTACCGCCTACCGCATTCTCCAGTCCCTGGCCGATGATGGCCTCATCGACGTCCTCCGAAATGGTGAGGGTGAGGCCGTCTACCGTCGCTGCGCCGTCACGGGCCACCACCACCACCTTCTGTGCCGGAACTGCGGCAAGGCCGTCGAGGTGGAGGCACCCGCCGTCGAGACCTGGGCAGCACGCACGGCTACTGAACACGGCTTCACCGAAGTAGCCCACACAGTGGAGATCTTTGGTCTGTGCCCCGAGTGCACCGCCAAAAAGGCCGCAGGAAAACTCTAGAGAGCCCCGGCCGGCTGGTCCCGCGTGACCCGGCCGTTCAGGCCGCGGTTGCTCCGCACCCGGCCAATAATCCGGCACACCACGTAAATCAGGAAAGACAACGTCGTCACATACGGGCTGATGGGGATGCGGCTGCCGAGGGCCAGCAGAATGCCGCCCACAGTGGCCGTCAACGCGAAGGCTACACTCAGGACCACAACCAGCTTGGGTGAGGTGGTCACACGCAACGCCGCTGCTGCCGGCGTAATCAGCAGCGCAAGGACAAGCAGCGCACCGACTATCTGGATGGACAGGGCAACACTGATGCCCAGCAGCACCATGAAGCCGATCGCCAGGCCGCGAACGGGAACACCCCGGGCTTCAGCCATTTCCGGGTCGACGCTGGCAAAGCTCAGGGGACGCCAGATGGCGAGCAAGGCGATCATCACTACCACCGCGGTTCCCGCCAACGCCTGCAGCTGAACGGTATCCACCGAGACAATCTGTCCGGTCAGCAGTCCGAACTTGTTGGCAGCCCGGCCTTCATACAGTGCCAGGAACAGAATTCCCAGGCCCAAGCCAAAGGGCATGATGACGCCGATGATTGAGTTCTTGTCCCGCGCCCTGACACCCATGAAGCCGAGCAGGACGGCGGCCGCCACCGAACCGATCAGGGAACCGAAGATGATATCGGCTCCGATCAGAAGCGCGAAGGCCGCCCCGGCAAAGGAGAGCTCGGAGATGCCGTGGACGGCGAAGGCCAAATCCCGTTTCATCACGAACGTCCCAACCAGACCGCCCAGGAGTCCCAGTACGGCACCGGCCCAGAGCGAGTTCTGGACGAGGACCAGCAGTTCGCCGTAGTTCTCGAAGTTGAAGATGGTCTGCAGAATGGTGTCCAGATCCACTTAGAGGTCCTCCCCTGCACTTGCGTGGGCGTCGTCATGGAAGTGCGTGGTGGCGTCCGGCAGACCGACGACGACGATCCTCCCGTTGGTGTGGATGACCTCCACATGGCTGTCGTACAGTTCGGACAAGACTTCCGTAGTCATGACCTCCTGCGGCGTTCCGACCCGGAACTGGCCACCGGCCAGATAGAGCACGCGGTCCACGTAGTCGATCACGGGATTGATTTCATGCGTCACGAAGACCACGGCGCTGTTCCGCTCGTGGCATTGCTGGTTGATCAACGAGCTGACGCCCTGCTGGTGGTGAAGATCAAGGGAGAGAAGAGGCTCGTCGCAGAGCAGGACCTGCGGTTCAGTGGCCAGCGCCTGGGCAACCCTCAACCGTTGCTGTTCGCCTCCGGAGAGCTGCCCGACCGGCACCTTGGCGTAGTCCGACGCTCCTACCAGTTCCAACAACTCGTCGATACGCTGGTTGACCTTGCCGGACGACAACCGGATACCCCAGCGATGTCCGTCGATGCCCAGGCCCACCAGGTCCCGTGCGCGCAAGGGTGTATCCGGCGCGAAGGACTTCTGCTGCGGAATGTAGCCGATCCGCTTGCTGCCCCGTTCCACCGGATGCCCACCCAGGGACACGGTTCCGGAGTGCAGTTCCTGCAATCCCAGGAGGACCTTGAGGAAGCTGGTCTTGCCGCTCCCGTTCGGGCCGAGGACGGCGAAGAACTCGCCCGGGTTGATGTCGAGGTCGAGGTCCCTCCAGAGTGTCCTCTTGCCGAACTGCAGGCTGGCTCCGCGGAGGCTCACTACGGGTGTCAAAAGTTGTCCTCGATCCATACGCTGCTGTGAACGTAGTTTGTTGGGGCCGGCGTCCGGGTGGGGGGCGCTACCGACGGCGGTGGCGGCAGGCAAAAGGCCCCGCAGCCATCCTGAACATCTTAGGACGCCAGCGGGGCCCTTAACCGCATTGCCGGAGCCGGAAACGCCTACTTCTTCAGTGCGGATGAAACCGATTCCACATTGTCGGTCATCCATTGGACATAGTCCTTGCCCTCGGGCAGCGTTTCAGTGAAATTCAAAACCGGCACGCCGGCAGCCTCGGCTGCCCGTTTGACAGTTTCGGTCTGAGGACCGGCAGTCTGCTCGTTATAGGCCAGGAAACGGACCGAACCAGCACTGAGAAGATCAGTGGTTTCCTTCATGACGGCGGGCGGAACGTCCGTGCCCTCTTCCACGGCAGCGCTGTAGGCTTCCGGGGTCTTGTTCTCAAGTCCCGCAGCTTCCAGGAGGTACAGCGGCACAGGCTCCGTGATCGCCACGGGAGCGTGCCCGTCCGCAGCCTTCACGGCGTCAAGCTTTCCGGTCAGTTCAGTGAGCTTGGCTTTGAAGGCGTCCGCGTTGCCCGTAAAGGTCGCGGCCGAGTCCGCGTCCAGGCTGCCGAGCTTGCTTGCCACGGCATCGGCGAGCTTGCCCATGGCGTCCAGGTTGTACCAAACGTGCTCGTTGAACTCACCGTGGTTATGCGTGTGGCCGTCCTCGGAGTGGTCTTCTTCGCTGTGGCTTTCCCCTTCGGGGGCGAGCCCTGAAATTTCGACGGCGCTGATCATGTTCTCATGGCCGATTTTGGTTTCATCGGCAATTTTGTGCAGGAATTCGTCATAGCCCCCGCCGTTCTCGACCACGAGCTTGGCTTTGGAGATCACCAGCTTGTCCTGTGCACTGGCCTCATAGGAATGAGGATCCTGGCTGGTCTTGGTGATGATGGCGTTGACGTTCACCTTGTCTCCGCCGACTGCTTTCACAATGTCGCCGTAGACGTTGGTGGACGTGACAACTTCGATGGCCCCGGAAGCCGAAGGACTGTTAGCTCCGGCCGTTCCGGCGCAGGAGGACAGCAGGAGCGCGGCCAGTCCTGCGGAAGCGGCTACGGACAGGCGGGCGGCGTAACGACGCACGTAAACCTCGGATCTACTCAAAATGAGAATCAAACACAATTACTGGGCAGACCCCAGTGTAGCCCTAATTGGGAATGATTCCTATTTAGCGAAAGGCGGGCATCGATTGAAAAATCGATGCCCGCCCGCTCTCCATGCTCTCAGGCGGTTATGCCTGGGCTTGTTGACCACCGAAGCGTCGAATGCCTGTCGCCTGGGTGGCATCGCGGATTTCGCCGACCAACTGCTCGATGACGTCTTCAAGGAACAAGACGCCCTGGGTGTCTCCACCGGCGCCGACAACACGGGCCAAGTGCGAGCCTGTGCGCTGCATGACGGACATGGCCTGCTCGATCTCGTCGTCCGGTGACAGGTTGGCCAAGGACCGGATGCGCCCCTCGGCAATGGGGTGCCTGCGACCCTCGTCCGGGATGGACAGGATGTCCTTCACGTGCAGGTATCCGGCCAGTTCGCCGTCGTCGTCCACCATCGGGAAACGGGAGAAGCCGGTACGGCTGACCGCTTTTTCCAGGTCGACGGGCGTGGAGGCCGTCTTGAGCACCACCAGCTTGTCCAGGGGCACCATGATGTGGGAGGCCGTGTGCTCCGAGAACTCCAAAGCACCGCTGAGCAATCCGGTCTCATCGTCCACCAGGCCGTGCCGGGTGGATTCCTGGACAATCGACTGCACTTCCTCAAGCGTGAACGACGAAGACACTTCGTCCTTCGGTTCGATTTTCATCAACCTCAGGATGTGGTTCGCCAACCAGTTGAGGGACCAGATGACCGGGTTAACCACGCGGGCGATGAACATCAAAGGTGGCGCCAGCAGGAGGGCCGCCTTGTCCGCAACGGAAACCGAGATGTTCTTGGGGACCATCTCACCGAACGTGACATGCAGGAACGTGACGAACAGCAACGCGATCACGAAAGCGGAGATATCCGCCAGTTCGACCGGTACGCCCAGCAGTTCGAGCGGCTCCGCCAGGAGATGGTGAATGGCAGGCTCGGCAACCTGGAGGATCAGGAGCGAGCAGACGGTAATGCCCAACTGCGCACACGCCAGCATCAGCGACACATTCTCCATGGCGCGCAATGTTGTCTGCGCCCGTTTGGAGCCGGCCTCGGCCAGGGGTTCGATCTGGCTGCGGCGTGCCGACATGACGGCGAATTCGGCACCGACAAAGAAGGCATTGCCGATCAAAAGGACGACAAGCCAGACAATTCCTACCCAGTCACTCATACGGCACCTGCCTCGTGGTGGTTGGATCCGGCGTCGGCCTGCTCGTCATCACGGACTACGTGGTGGAAGCAGATCCTGTCGATTCTGCGGCCATCCATCCTGGTGACTGTCAGGGTGCCTCCCGGCGTTTCCACGACATCCCCCACCTTGGCTATCCGGCCAAGCTGGCTCATGACGTAACCACCCACGGTTTCATAGGCAGACTCGTCGGGAACGGTGAGATTCGGGATCTGTTCCGACACTTCATCCGGCCGCAGCAGGCCCGGAAAATACCAGTCGCCTGTCGCGCTCTGCAGGACGCCGGGCCGGACTTTATCGTGCTCGTCAGCGACCTCTCCAACGATTTCTTCGACCAGGTCTTCAAGGGTGGCAATGCCCGCCGTGCCGCCGTACTCGTCAAGCACGACGGCGAGTTGCAGGTTGCCTTCGCGCAGTTCAGACAGGAGGGCATCAAGGTGGATGGTCTCAGGGACCTGAAGGACATCGGTCATGATGGCACCGGCCTGGAGCTTGGCCCGACGTTCAGCGGGTACGGCCACAGCCTTTTTGACATGGACCACGCCGCGGATATCGTCCGTGGAATCGCCAATGACGGGGAAACGGGAATATCCGGTACGCCTCGCGGCGTCAAGGATGTCAGTCACCGGCTGGTCGGCGTCGATGGTCTCCATGCGGATCCGGGGCGTCATGACGTCCGCCGCGGTCCTTCCGGAGAAGTTCAAAGTACGGGCCACAAAGTTGGCCGTACCGGCATCCAACGTCCCGAGTTCGGCCGACCGGCGCACCAAGGATGCGAGCTCAGCAGGTGTCCGGGCTCCCGAGATCTCCTCCTTGGCCTCCAGGCCAAACAGGTTCAGGACCTTGTTGGAGAACCCGTTCAGCACCACGATGGCCGGCTTGAAGACGGCAGTGAACATCAGTTGGGGTCGGGCAAGCCGCTTCCCGAGCGGGAAGGCGAGGGCGATGGCCATGTTCTTGGGGACCAATTCGCCCAGAAGCATCGACAGCAGCGTGGCGAAGGCCATGGCCACGATCAGGGCAACGGAGTGCACGACCTCGCTCGGGAGGCCCAGCAGGCCGAGCGGCCCGAGGAGCAACTGCCCGACAGAAGGCTCCATGACGAAACCAGTCAGCAGCGTGGTCAGTGTGATGCCCAGCTGGCAACTGGAGAGCTGGGTGGAGAGCGACTTGAGGCACTTCAGCAACGGAGCCGCAGCGTGGTCGCCATTGTCAACAGCGCGCTGGACGCTTGCCTGGTCGAGGGCCACCAGGGAGAACTCAACAGCTACAAAGAAGCCGGTCCCGAGGATGAGGGCAAAACCGGCGAGAAGAAGAATCCATTCCACTTAGCGCATCCCTCCAAGGGCAGGCGCGTGCAATGGGGTTAAGGCCTTCGGCTCGGGGAATCGCCCCGGCGGAGGCTGGTCGGGTGCAGCGGACGCATGGTCTGCGGCACCACCGGCAGTGAACGCCGGCGCGTGATGGGCATGTGAACGGGTATTGCCGGCTCGACGGGCACGCTGTGCGGAGTTGCCAGATTGGCTCCCCCGACAGTTCCCAGGCCGGCACCTAGATTTACTGTCCATAAGACTTTCAGTCTACAGTCCGGCAACCGTGGTCTCCCTCAGGAGGGCCAACTTCGCAACAAAAAAGCAGAGCCACGCCACTAAGTCAGCCGCAACATGATTTAGGTCACCACTATTGGCAGTTAACCAACGATCCTAACTAGACTGTCAGGGGTCTGAGTTCGCGGGACCCGGACCCTGTCCCATCGTTGCGGAAAAGCAACTTTGGCCAGCGGGAAAACAACACTCATGGAAGAGGCGTATTTCAAGTGCCAGAGCAGCCCAGCCACCGTCTACCAGAGGAATTTGGCGGAAACGAGTGGCTCGTTGACGAACTGTACGAGCGGTACCAACAGGACAAGAACTCGGTGGACACCAAATGGTGGCCGCTCTTCGAATCCTTTGCTTCCGCTGACGGCACTTCTTCCAACGGAACCTCTGCAGCCCCATCAGCTGCCAATCCCCCTACCCAAGTACTTCCCGTCGTAGCTCCGGCTGCAGCGGCACCGGCACCGGCGCCGGCGGCCCCCGCAGCAGCGCCGGCCGCCGCCCCCGCGGCTCCGGCCGCACCCGCTCCGGCGAAAAAAGCACCTGCCACGGTTGCCCGGGACGGAGCAAAGAAGCCCGCCGCCGGCACCGCTGCACAGCCGATCCCTGCCCAGCTGCCCAAGAGCAACAAGGCCCCGACAGCGCCGGAAGAGGACGTGGTTTCCGTCCTCCGCGGCCCGGCCAAGGCCATCGCCACCAACATGGTCACCAGCCTCGAAGTGCCTACCGCTACCAGCGTCCGGGCTGTTCCGGCCAAGTTGCTCATCGACAACCGCGTCGTCATCAACTCCAACCTTGCCCGTGCCCGCGGTGGCAAGGTCTCCTTCACCCACCTCATCGGTTACGCCGTTGTCCGTGCGCTTTCCCAGTTCCCGTCAATGAACGTCTACTACGACGAAATTGACGGCAAGCCGAGCGCCGTGCAGCCCGCGCACGTCAACTTCGGCATCGCAATCGACATGCCCAAGCCCGACGGCACCCGCCTGCTGATGGTTCCAAACATCAAGAAGGCCGAGACCATGGACTTCGCGGAGTTCTGGCACACCTACGAGGACCTGATCAAGCGTGCCCGCAACGGCAAGCTCACGGCTGACGACCACGCAGGAACCACGGTCTCGCTGACCAACCCCGGCGGCATCGGCACCGTGCACTCGGTCCCGCGCTTGTCCAAGGGCCAGGCGGCCATCATCGGCGTCGGCGCACTTGACTACCCGGCCGAGTTCCAGGGCGCCAGCGAGAAGATCATCGCCCAGAACGCCATCAGCAAGATCCTCACCCTGACCTCCACCTACGACCACCGGGTCATCCAGGGCGCAGGCAGCGGCGAATTCCTCAAGCTCGTCCACCAGCTCCTCCTCGGCGCGCAGAACTTCTACGACGAGATCTTTGAAGCCCTGCGCATTCCCTACGAACCCGTTCGTTGGAGCCCGGACCTGCAGGTGGATCCCGCGGACGAGATCAACAAGGTTGCCCGCATCCAGCAGCTGATCCACTCCTACCGCGTGCGCGGCCACCTCATGGCTGACACCGATCCGCTGGAGTACGTGCAGCGCAAGCACCCTGACCTTGACGTCCTGACGTATGGGCTCACCCTGTGGGACCTCGACCGCGAGTGGCCTACCGGTGGCTTCGGTGGCAAGCCGCAGCTTAAGTTCCGCGATATCCTCGGCGTGCTCCGCGATGCTTACTGCCGCACCACAGGCATCGAGTACATGCACATCCAGGAACCGGCCGAACGCAAGTGGTTCCAGGACCAGCTGGAGCACCCGTACTCCAAGCCGAGCCGCGAAGAGCAGCTGCGCATTGTCTCCAAGCTCAACGCTGCAGAGGCCTTCGAGACCTTCCTGCAGACCAAGTTCGTCGGCCAGAAGCGGTTCTCCCTCGAAGGTGGCGAGTCCCTGATTCCGCTGTTGGACGCCGTCATTTCGGATGCCGCTGACGACGGACTGGATGAAGTTGCCATCGGCATGGCCCACCGTGGCCGCCTCAACGTGCTGACCAACATCGCTGGCAAGACCTACGCACAGGTCTTCCGCGAATTCGAAGGCACCCAGGATCCCCGCTCCGTCCAGGGCTCCGGCGACGTCAAGTACCACTTGGGAACCGAAGGTACCTTCACCTCGGACAACGGCAAGCAGACCAAGGTCTACCTCGCCGCCAACCCGTCGCACCTTGAAGCCGTCGACTCGGTGCTTGAGGGCATCGTCCGCGCCAAGCAGGACCGCCTGGACCAGGGCGAGTCCTTCCCGGTGCTGCCCATCATGGTCCACGGTGACGCCGCATTTGCCGGCCAGGGTGTGGTTGCGGAAACCCTGAACCTCTCGCAACTTCGCGGCTACCGTACCGGCGGTACCATCCACGTGATCGTCAACAACCAGGTCGGCTTCACCACTGCGCCGTCCTCTTCACGTTCCTCCACGTACTCCACCGACGTCGCGAAGATGATCCAGGCACCGGTGTTCCACGTGAATGGCGATGACCCCGAAGCCGTGGTGCGCGTTGCTCAGCTCGCCTACGAGTTCCGCCAGCGCTTCCACAAGGACGTCGTCATCGACATGGTCTGCTACCGCCGTCGCGGCCACAACGAAGGCGACGACCCCTCGATGACCCAGCCGCTCATGTACAACCTGATCGAAGCCAAGCGCTCCGTCCGCAAGCTGTACACAGAGTCGCTCATCGGCCGTGGGGACATCACCGAAGAAGAAGCAGAGCAGCTGCTCCGCGACTACCAGGAGCGCCTGGAGCGGGTCTTCGCCGAGACCCACGCCGCGCAGACGTCCCCGATCCCGATCATCACCGCGGACTCCGCGGCCGTTTCGGACATCGAGCGTCCCATTGCCCAGCAGGCGGACTTCGGGACCAATGCCCCCACGTCGACCGCGATTTCCGCTGAGACTCTTGCCCGCATCGGCAAGGCCCACCTGGAAATCCCCGAGGGCTTCACCGTCCACTCCAAGCTCAAGCAGCTGCTGGAGAAGCGCGAGCAGATGTCCCGTGAAGGCGGCATCGACTGGGGCTTCGGCGAAATCGCTGCCTTTGGTTCGTTGATCATGGAAGGCGTACCTGTGCGCCTTGCAGGGCAGGACTCGCGCCGAGGCACCTTCGTTCAGCGCCACGCCGTCTTCCACGACCGTGCCAACGGCAACGAGTGGCTGCCCTTGGGCAACCTCTCCGATGACCAGGCCAAGCTGTGGATCTACGACTCCCTGCTGTCCGAATACGCGGCCATGGGCTTCGAATACGGATACTCGGTGGAGCGTCCGGATGCGCTCGTTCTGTGGGAAGCCCAGTTCGGTGACTTCGTCAACGGCGCCCAGACCATCATCGACGAGTTCATTTCCTCGGCTGAGCAGAAATGGGGCCAGCGCTCCTCACTGGTGCTCATGCTCCCGCACGGCTACGAAGGCCAGGGCCCGGACCACTCCTCGGCACGCATTGAGCGCTTCCTTCAGATGTGCGCAGAAGACAACATGATCGTGGCCAACCCCACCACCGCGGCCTCGCACTTCCACCTTCTGCGCCGCCAGGCATACAGCCGTCCGCGCAAGCCGCTGATCATCTTCACACCCAAGCAGTTGCTGCGCCTCAAGGGTGCCGCTTCCGCCGTCGAAGATTTCACCACGGGTGGCTTCAGGCCGGTTATAGGCGATCCGGAAGTCCAGCCGGCAAACGTGGACCGGGTCATCCTGGTCTCCGGTCGCTTGTACTACGACCTCCTCTCCAACCGCCAGAAGTCCGGTGACACGTCCACGGCGATCATCCGCGTGGAGCAGCTGTACCCGCTGCCGAAGGCTGAGATCGAGGCCGAGCTCGCCAAGTACCCGAACGCTGACATCGTTTGGGCGCAGGACGAGCCCGCCAACCAGGGCCCGTGGCCCTTCATGGGCCTGAACCTGGCACCGGAACTTGACCGCAAGCTCCGCCTGGTCTCGCGTCCGGCGTCGGCATCCACGGCTGCCGGTTCCATGAAGCGCCACGCCGCAGAACAGGATGCCCTGATCAAGCAGGCATTCGAACGTAAGTAGAAACGAAACTGCCCGGCCTGAGGAGCGATTAGCACGCCTCAGGCCGGGCAGTTCTGTTTAATGGGACAGGTACCCGGTCCCAAAACCGGCCGATGATCCGGAAACTGTGCAAGGACCGTAACGAGTGTGAAGAGGTAACCGTGGAAGACAGGAAGCTGCGTATCGCAGCTGTTGGAGATGAACTGCTCGCGGGCCTGGGGGATCCCCGCGCCCTGGGCTGGCTCGGTAGAGTCCTGGCCCGCACACCCCAGGACTCCGTCGTGGTGGAGAGCTTTCCGCTCCCTTGTCCCATGGAAGGTACAGAGGGCCTGGCCGCCCGCTGGCAGGAAGAAGCCGGCAGGCGCTTCAGCGATACCCATGAGAACCGGCTGGTGATCGGACTTTCGGGTCGCGATCTCGAATTTGGCCTTTCCACAGCGCGGAGCCGGCTGAATCTGGCCAACATCCTCGACGGAGCTTCGCACAGCAGCGTGGAGGTCTTCGTGGTTGGTCCGCCTCCCACTTTGGATCCGGCACGCAACAAGCGTCTTGCTGAACTCAACACAGCTTTTGCCGATGTCACCACGCGGCGCAACCACCACTACGTTGACACGTTCTCCCCGTTACTCAATCATGAGCAGTGGAGGACGGACCTCGCAGCCAATGGGGGAACACCGGGCCAGGCCGGCTACGGCTTGATTGCGTGGCTTGTCCTGCACCGTGGCTGGTTCCAGTGGCTTAATATCGCTCAACCGGAGTAGCCATGACGCGGAACATGCAGGTTTCTGTCAGAGCAGCAACAGCGGCGGCAGTAATTGCCGCAGTGGCAGCCACAGTTTCCTGCAGTTCCGGTCCCCCGGTCTCCCCGGCGTCCTCGACAGCCGCATCGGCACCGGCATCCACTGCTTCTCCAACATCGGCGCCCACGGCGCTGCAGCGCTTCGATTCAGAGGGCTTGCGCGCGGACTTTGAGCGGACAGCCAAGGAAGTCCTTGTCCCGGGAGCCATGGTGTTGCTGGAAACTCCCGAGGGAACCCTCACTGCGTCTTACGGCACAGGTACCCGCGGCGCCGAACGGCCGGTCTCAATGGAGGACCACATCCGGGTGGGTTCGGTCACCAAGACCTGGACAACCACAGTCATTCTTCAGCTCGTCCAGGAGGGCAAGCTCGCCCTTGGCGATCACGTTTCAAAGTACCGTCCAGACGTTCCCAATGGTGACGGCATCACTCTCGAGCAGCTCCTGACCATGCGGAGCGGCCTGTTCAACTACACCGAAACCCTTGAGCTCAACTCAGCCATGGACAAAGAACCGCGCAGGGAGTGGAAACCGGAAGAGCTCCTCGCGCTGGGGTTTGCCCATCCGCCATATTTCGCGCCGGGGCAAGGCTTCCACTATTCCAACACGAACACGGTCCTTCTGGGCCTCATCGCCGAGAAGGTCGCAGGAAAGCCACTCGGTGATCTCTTCAAGGAGCGCATTTTCCAGCCCCTCGGCTTAAAGGGAACGGTCTTTCCGGATATTTCGTCCAACAGCATTCCGGAGCCACATCCCCAGGGCTATTTCTACGGTGACAACGTCCTGACGATGACCAATCCTGCCCTTCCCGAGGACATGCAAAAGGAAGCCGCCGCGGGCACCCTGGCCCCGAACGACGTTACTGATGTCAATCCGTCATGGGCCTGGGCAGCAGGGTCCGGAATCTCCACGACCACGGACTTGAAGATCCTCGGCGAAGCCCTCGTTAATGGGAAGCTGCTCGATGCCGGGCTCCAGCAACAACGACTCGACAGCGTCATCCCCACCAACCCTGAAAACCCCGACCGTGCTTCCTACGGCTGGGGCATAGCGAAGTTCGGGAAGCTCTACGGCCATACCGGCGAACTTCCGGGTTTCAACACCTTCATGGGCAGCGATCCCGCCAACGGAGTGACCCTCGTGGTGTGGACAAATCTGGCACCGGCGGCCGATGGCCGGGACCCTGCCGTGACCATCGCGAGGTCACTCATCGGCAAGGTCTACCAAGCCGGGAGCTGACGCCGGGCGCGTTACCTCTTGATTCGCTGGACCTCTTGATTCGCCGGGAAACGCGATATATCGTGTTTTCATCAACGCGATATATCGCAACTTGGAGGGATCATGTCAGACGAACTATGGACCGTGACGGGCCCGCAAACCATTGAAGTGGATAACGTCCGCTCCCTGAAGCTGGGCATAGTGAAGGGCCGATTCGACGTCGTGGCCCACGACGAACCCTTTGTCCGCATCGAGATCAGCGAAATCACCGGCGACCCCCTTACGGTGACACTGGTGGACGGGCGCCTGGAAGTGCGCCACCAGCTGCAGGGGCCGCAGGGCTGGTTCCGCAACCTCATGGGGACCGTCAACAACAGCAGCACCAACTCGGTGGTGGTCGGGATCGCGCTGCCACCCGGCGTCGACGTCGAGGCCGGAACCGTCAGCGGCGACGGAATGGTGTCCGGCGTCAGCGGCCGCACGCGCCTGAACACTGTGTCAGGTTCCGTCATGGCGGACGGCACCAACGGCGAACTCCACGTGAACACCGTCAGCGGGGAAGTCATCGCCAGGAACCACGACGGCGTCCTGACCGCCAAGAGCGTCTCGGGCGAAGTCACGGCGTCGGGCACCTTCAAAAGCGTCCGGGCAAGCACAGTCAGTGGCGACCTCAGCTTCGATCTCCAGGACTACACGAACGACTTTGGAGCCAACTCGGTCTCCGGCGACCTCACCATCCGGCTCCCCCACGACGTTGGCCTGGATATCGTGGCGAAATCAGCCAGTGGAACCGTAGTGATCGATGACCAGATGTACGCCCAGCCCGGCAGCAATGTCCACACAATCGTTGGTCCTGACGAACGACTCATGCTTGTCCGCACCAATACGGTCTCCGGCAAGACCTACATCATCCACGGCTCGGCACCGTCACCGGACAACAGCCGGCAGTCGCCAGGGGAAGCTGGTCTCTGATGCCTCCCGTCTTCGCCCACGGCGCACTGCGCCTGTACCTCCTTGCCCTCTTGGAAACCGGTCCCAAGCACGGCTACGAACTGATCAAGGCCCTCGGCGACCGCTTCGGCGGAACGTACTCCCCCAGCGCCGGAACCATCTATCCGCGACTGGGCAAGCTGGAAGAGGAAGGACTCGTCGCTACAGAGACCGAGGGCCGGCGCACGAAATACTCCATCACCTCAGCCGGGCGCGCGGAGCTGGACAGCCGACGGGAGGAACTGGCGGACGTCGAAGACACCATCTCCGCCTCCGTCAGGCGGCTCGCCGACAACTTACGCGAGGACATTCGCAGCAACATGCGCGGCCTTCGTGCCGATCTTGCCGCTACGGCGGAAGCAGCCCGCACAAACGCCACCTCCGCCGCTTTCCGCAGTCGGACGGCGGGCTACACACCGGAAGGCCAGCGCATCCTCAAGGAAGCAGAATTGATGGTGCAGGCCTTCCGGGACGATATCCGCGTAGAGTTGCGTCAACACGGGGCTGCCCGCCCGCTGACGCCAGTGGCACTGGAAACGGTCCGCGCGGTCCTGGATCAGGCTCGAATATCCATCAGGAATTCACTCAACAACTGAGCTGAGGCAAAGCGCCCCGCCGCGCGGACGCCTCCCGGTTCGCGGCGCAGCACCCGGATGTGCGAAACTGGAGGGCAGCTCTATTGAGTATCAATCATTGAAGGAGGCCAGCTATGAGCAAGCGTGCACGTAAGCGTCGTGACCGTAAGCGCGGCGGCGCGAACCACGGCAAGCGTCCCAACACCTAAGCCAACGGCTTAGCGTCACAGGCTTAAGAGCGAGGGCCCCGGAAACCATGCGGTTTCCGGGGCCCTTGGCGTTAAGCCCTCACAAGACCAGGCCGTGCCAGCCAGCGGCCGGATCAGGCGTCAACAGGCTTGATCGAGTGAATCCTGTCCAGGATGGAATTCTTGAGGTTCTCGGGAGCGGATTCGGTGCACGAACGCTTGACCATGGTGCGGATGAGGCACTCAAGGTCATACTGTTCTGCACACTCTTCACACGTATCCAGGTGCTGCTTGATTTCCGTGAGGTCCTCACGTGTCAACGCACCGTCGAGATACTCATAGATCCGCTGCATTCGCGTATCGTCGCAATCGCCCAATCCCTGGCAGTCGCTCATTTCTCTTTCTCCTGATTGTTGCTTCCGGCCGCAGCCTGATCTTCGGTGTGGGCCTTGAAGCCCCGTTCGGCGGCATAGTCCGCCAGCATGTCCCGCAGCATCTTCCGGCCACGGTGCAACCGCGACATGACAGTGCCGATCGGGGTATTCATAATCTCCGAGATTTGCTTGTAGGCATATCCCTCGACATCCGCGAAATAGACAGCCAACCGGAATTCTTCCGGAATTGCCTGCAACGCGTTTTTGACGTCGGAATCCGGCAGGTGGTCAAGAGCCTCGGCTTCGGCTGAACGCAGGCCCGCCGAAGTGTGCGACTCTGCTTTGGCCAGTTGCCAGTCCTCGATCGTGTCCGAATTGGACTGCAGCGGTTCTCGTTGCCGCTTCCGATAGAGGTTGATGTAGGTGTTGGTCAGGATCCGGTACAGCCACGCCTTGAGGTTGGTGCCGGGCTTGTACTGGTGGAACGCTGAAAAGGCCTTGGTGTAGGCCTCCTGGACGAGGTCCTCCGCGTCAGAAGGGTTCCGCGCCATCCTCATGGCAGCCGAGTACAGCTGGTCGACGTACTGCATTGCGTCGCGCTCAAAACGCTCGCGCCGCTGCTCCGGGCTCTCCGCTGCAACATCGACGGCGGCCGGCGCCGGGGCGTTATCGTCGTCCGTCGCGTCGGCTGCTTCGTACATGGCCGCTGCGGCCGGTTCAATGGTGCTCATCGTTGCCAAGTCTACTGTCAGCTTGGGAGAATCCGGCTGCACCCCGTACCCGGCCTCCGGTAGAACCATGCGGTCCTTCACCAAAGTCAAAAAACCAACTCCGTTCAGCGAGCGGCAACGCCGTGCCGCAGTCCGGTCTCCACCGCACCTGAAACTCACAACGGCCGCTGCTGGGTAAATATTCCGCAAAAGTGCAAGACTAGATCCGACTGCACCCCGTGAACACAACACTCATCGAACAGTGTGGCAAGCCACCCAGGAGGCAAAACATGTCTTTTATCCGTTTTCTCGCGCGGCCCATGCTCGCATCCAGCTTTGTCGTTGCAGGTCTGGACAAGCTCAAGAACGCTGACGACACCGCCAAGCAACTGTCACCGGTCCTTCGACGAGCCTCTGAATCGCTGCCCTTCAAAGCGGACGAGAAGACCCTCGCCCGGGTTCTGGGTGGAGCCCAGCTCGGCGCCGGAGCCCTGCTCGGACTGGGTAAGCTTTCGCGTTTCGCAGCGACAGTGCTCGCGCTGACGTCCGCCCTGAACTCCTACGTCGAATGGCGTTCAGCCGACATCAGCACCAAGGAGGGGCGCACCGCCCGGAAGGCCCAGCTCCTGAAGAACATCTCACTTACCGGCGGCGTGTTGTTGGCGTCGGTGGACACCGACGGCCGTCCGAGCATCGCCTGGCGGGCCGAGCACCTTGCCGCCGACGCCAGGAAGGTCACCGGCAAGCAGATCAAGAAGGCAGACAAAGCAGTGCGCAAGGCCGTAGACAACGCAGTTGGAGCATAAGGAAGCATGACAGGTACCACCGCCGCCAATACCGAACCGGACAAAGCCGCCAGCCTCCCGCTATGGCCGGCCCCTTATGCCAAAGGGCCCGTGGACGCCACAGTGACGGTCCCAGGTTCAAAATCGCTGACCAACCGGTACCTGGTGCTGGCAGCCTTGGCGGATGGTCCTTCGCGGCTCCGGGCTCCGCTGCATTCACGCGATTCGGCCCTGATGATCCAGGCCCTCCGGCAGTTGGGTGCCACCGTCACCGAGGTACCCGGTGACGGTGACTATGGGCCCGACCTGGAGATCACTCCCCTGGACCCCTCTGCTTCGAGCTCAACGACAGCCATCGACTGCGGTCTGGCCGGTACCGTCATGAGGTTCGTTCCCCCGCTGGCTGCCCTGCGCAGCGGCGCCACAGTCTTCGACGGCGATCCCCATGCCCGTAACCGTCCCATGGGAACCATCATCGAGGCACTGATCGCCCTGGGAGTTCCGGTCGCAGCCGAAGGCGGCAGGACGCCGTCGTCCCTTCCTTTCACGGTGGAAGGCACCGGCGAGGTGCGCGGCGGTCACTTGGTCATCGACGCGAGCGCTTCCTCCCAGTTTGTCTCGGCGTTGCTGTTGGTAGGCGCCCGCTTCACCGAAGGCCTGCACTTGGAGCACGTGGGCAAACCCGTTCCAAGCCTGGACCACATCACCATGACCGTTGAGGTGCTTCGGAGCGTGGGCGTTACTGTCGATGACTCCGTACCCAACCACTGGCGCGTTTCGCCCGGCAGGATCAGTGCTTTCGACCAGCGGATCGAGCAGGATCTCTCAAACGCCGGCCCCTTCCTGGCCGCCGCCCTGGCAACGCACGGCACTGTCCGCATTCCCAACTGGCCCACCGGCACCACACAGGTGGGCGATCTCTGGCGGACCATCCTTGCTGCCATGGGCGCAAGCGTCACCCTTGACGGGGGAACACTGACGGTTACAGGCGGCAATGAGATCAAGGGTGCTGATTTCGACGAAACCAGCGAGCTCGCGCCGACTGTAGCCGCACTGTGCGCTCTGGCTACCGGCCCTTCGCGATTGACGGGCATCGCCCACCTCCGCGGCCACGAAACAGACCGCCTCGCTGCCTTGGTTGCCGAAATCAACCGCCTTGGTGGCGATGCGGAAGAAACTGCCGATGGCCTGGTAATTCGCCCAGCTTCCCTCCATGGCGGAGTGGTACACAGTTACGCAGACCACCGAATGGCCACTGCCGGCGCCATCCTGGGACTCGCCGTCGACGGCGTCCAGGTTGAAGACATCGCCACAACATCCAAGACGATGCCCGAGTTCCCGGAGATGTGGGCACGAATGCTTGACTCCGCCGGCACGAATGAGGCCGGCAACTGACCATGGGCCGCGACGCACGTTCCTGGGACGAATCCGATGTCCGGATCCGTCCCAACAAAAAAGGATCACGACCCCGGACCAAGGACCGTCCCAGCTACGATGACGCCGTGATCGGACGGATCATCACGGTGGACCGCGGGCGGTACCGGGCAATCGTTGACGAAGACTCCCCCAACGAACGCATCATCATCGCCGCACGCGCCCGCGAACTCCGGCGCAACCCTGTTGTGCCCGGTGACTTCGTGGCCCTTGTAGGCGACGTTTCCGGGTCTCCGGACACGCTGGCCCGGCTGGTCCGGGTGGAAGAACGCCGGACCCTCCTTCGCCGCAGCGCCGATGACACGGATCCGATCGAGCGGGTAGTCGTGGCCAACGCCGACCAGCTGGTGGTGGTTGTTGCAGCCGCGAATCCCGAACCGCGGACCGGGTTCATCGACCGCGCCCTTGTGGCGGCGTACGACGCCGGTATTGAGCCGTTGCTGCTGATCACCAAGGCCGACGTGAAGGATCCCACTGAACTGCTGGCCAACTACGTCAGCCTGGATTTCCCGGTGATTATCAGCCGGACAGCCGATTCTGAAGCCGGCGGCATTGATGCCCGATCCGATGATGGGCTGTCGGCCCGGTTGGACAGGGATGCTGTTTCCCGGCTCCGCGCACACCTCGGTGGCAAAGTGACCGTCATGCTGGGCCACTCCGGTGTGGGCAAGTCCACCATGGTCAACGCGTTGACGGGCGCCGAGCGGGCCACCGGCGGCGTGAATGCCGTCACCGGACGTGGCCGGCACACTTCGTCGTCGGCATTGGCGCTGAAGCTCGCGGATGCCCCCTCGGGCAGCTGGATCATTGACACCCCCGGTATCCGCTCCTTCGGCTTGGCCCACGTGGATCCGGACCGGATCCTGCATTCCTTCCCGGACCTCGAACCCGGCACCGAAGCATGCGAGCGGGGATGCAAGCACGACGCTACGGCAGTGAACTGCGGGCTGGACGCCTGGGTCAATGAAGGACATGCGGGCCCTTCAGGGGTGGCGCGCCTGGCGTCACTGCGTCGCCTGCTGGGCGCGGACCCGCGCCTGGAGGCCAAAGAAGCGAAAGAGCTCGGCACGGTTACTTGATGACACTGGAAAACTGAAGGTGCAGCGGTAACGTCCCCACCGCCGCCAGCATTTCAGGATAGTTTGGTGCCATGACCCAACCCGCTTCCACCTACAACGACGACCTGCGCCTGGCCCATGTCCTCGCCGATTCCGTCGACGCCCAAACCATGGATCGCTTCAAGGCCCTGGACCTGCAGATCGAAACCAAGCCGGACCTCACCCCTGTCACCGATGCCGACAAGGCTGCGGAGGAGGCTATCCGCGGTCAGTTGTCGCGCTCGCGTCCACGTGATGCAGTCCTGGGTGAAGAGTTCGGCAGCAGTGGCCACGGATCGCGGCGCTGGATCATCGATCCCATCGACGGAACAAAGAACTTTGTCCGCGGCGTTCCAGTATGGGCAACGCTGATCGCGCTCGTCGATGAAGGCGAGCCCGTCGTTGGTGTGGTCAGCGCTCCGGCGTTGGGCAAACGCTGGTGGGCAGCCAAGGACATGGGCGCCTACATGGGTCGGTCCCTCGCTTCAGCAACCCGCCTCAAGGTGTCCAACGTTTCACGCCTGGCCGACGCTTCCATGTCCTACTCCAGCCTGTCCGGCTGGAAGGAGCGGGGCAATCTGGACGAATTCATGGACCTCACGGAGGACGTCTGGCGCACACGTGCCTACGGTGACTTCTGGTCCTACTGCCTCGTGGCCGAGGGCGCGGTGGACATCGCCTGCGAACCGGAGCTGAACCTCTACGACATGGCGGCGCTCGTCCCCATCGTGACGGAGGCAGGCGGGCGCTTCACTTCCCTGGAAGGCGAAGACGGACCGTTCGGCGGCAACGCCCTGGCCACCAACTCCATCCTGCATTCGGAAGTCCTGAAGCGGCTGAACCCCGGACTGGACGACCTCCTGCAGCCCCAAGCCTGAGGCCGGCACTACTCCGGATTGCCGAATTTTCGACGGCGGACGCCCGCTTTTGTGCGCGTCCGCCGTTTTTTGTTCGCGGAAACTGGGATTTGGCATTCCGCGTAACAAAGCGCTTAACAAAACCCCACGGCTTTGGATCGTCCCCCGGACGTGCCTTAGCCTTTTTTACAGGTCACGAGTGCCAGCGCTAAACCCCGGTTTGCTGGCCGGCAACCCTCCATTCGCGGTGGGGTGCCCCGGGTGACGACCCGGCCGGTCCGGAACGGATGCGGCAAGCGCGGATCCCCCTGTGGGGGTCCCTCTTGAGTGAGGTCCCATGAGCACAGTCACGTTCAACGCAAACACCATCCCTTCCTTTGTTGACGAAGCCGCCCTCGAATCGGCAGCTGCGCGTCCCCTCGCCGCCGTCACGGGCGCGGAGCTTCAGGCGCCTCTGATCCAAGGTGGCCACGTCCGCTATGCCAACCTCGACTACGGTGCGTCAGCCCCTGCGCTGACGATTGTTTCCGCCTACCTCAACGAGGTCCTCCCGTACTACGCCAGCGTTCACCGCGGGGCAGGCTTCGCCTCGCAGATCAGCACCTCCGTCTACGAGAATTCCCGGAACATCGTCCGTGACTTCGTTGGCGGACGTGCCGACGATTCGGTGATCTTTACCCGGAACACCACGGACTCCTTGAACCTGCTGGCCGGCTGCCTCCCGCAGGTCGACGGCGGGTTTGCCGGCGAGGTCCTGTACTTGGACATTGAGCACCACGCAAACCTGCTCCCGTGGCAGGGCGTGCCGCACCGCAGCGTGGTTGCGGCGCCGACCCTGGCCGGAACGCTGGACAAGATCGAAGCCGAATTGGCCCTGGGCGGCGTCAGCCTGCTCGCCGTCACGGGCGCCTCGAACGTCACCGGAGAGATCCTGCCGATCGCCCGGCTTGCCGCGCTGGCCCACGAGTACGGCGCGAGGATCGTGGTGGATGCAGCCCAGCTCGCTCCGCACCGCCGCGTCAACATCGCAGAGGCTGACGTCGACTACATCGTCTTCTCAGGACACAAGCTCTATGCGCCGTTCGGCGCAGGAGTGGTAGTGGGCCGCCCGGACTGGCTCGACGCCGGGATCCCGCACCTGGCAGGTGGCGGCGCTGTCCGCGAAGCGCGCTTGGACTCGGTCAGCTGGGCCACGGGTCCGGCGCGGCACGAGGGCGGTTCCCCCAACGTCCTGGGCGCCGCGACGCTCGCCCGCGCCACGCAGGTGCTCGCCGGCCTCGACCAGGACGCCTGGCACGCACACGAAGCGGGCATCCGCAGCTACCTGGTTGAGGGCCTGGAAGCCATCGACGGCGTAACAGTCCACCGGATCTTCAGCGATTCCGAGGACACCATAGGCGTGGTCAACTTCTCCGTAGAAGGATTCGACGCCGGACTGGTCGCCGCATATCTGGCGGCCGAACACGGAGTGGGCCTCCGCGACGGACGTTTCTGCGCGCATCCGTTGCTCAAGCGGCTGGGACTGCCTTCGGGTTCCCTGCGCGCAAGCTTCGGCGTCGGCTCCCGGTTGGAGGACGCCACCAGGCTGCTGGCAGGCATCGAGGAACTCAAGCGCAACGGCCTGGGCTGGGACTATGTGGTGGACGAGGGCCGTTGGGTACCGGCCAACGACCACCGCAGCTACCCCGAGTGGGCGCCCAACACCCCGGGCACAGCCGGTGCCGCTCCCTGCACGGTCGACTAGAGGGTAAATTCGTAGGGTACCTCTAACGGCCCTGTGAAGGAGTTTGCGTGTCCCTGCGCTCAGCGAACGGCGCTCCAGTCACTCCCGGCCCCGCCGGTCCCCGCGGACCCAAACTCCATGCCTCCCGGCGCCATGAACTTGGCCAAAGCTTCCAGGATGGCGGAGAGCACTACGATCGCGTGCGGCCGGGCTATCCTGTGGACTCCGTTGATTGGCTCCTACCTGAAGGGGCATCGACAGCTGCGGACCTCGGCGCAGGAACGGGCAAGTTCACGGCACTCCTGGCCGGACGCGGACTTGAGGTGGCCGCCGTCGACCCTTCCACCGATATGTTGGCGCAACTGCGAAAGGCCTACCCCGATGTTCACGCGACGGAGGGGACGGCCGAGGCAACCGGACTGGCGGACTCAGCATTCGACGTCGTCAGCGTTGCCCAGGCCTGGCACTGGTGCGAGCCCCTTGCCGCGAGCACGGAGATCGCCCGTATCCTGCGCCCCGCAGGGGTTCTGGGGCTGATCTGGAACCAGTTGGACACCTCAATTCCCTGGGTCCACAGGCTCTCGCGCATCATGCATGCAGGCGACGTCCACAAGCCGGGATTCCGGCCGGTAATCGGCCCGGAGTTTCACGGACTGGAACGCCACCTCACCAGGTGGGAGGACCCGCTCTCGCCCGAGGACATCATGGAGTTGACCAAGTCGCGCAGTTACTACCTGCGCGCCAACGAAGCGACGCGGGCCAAAGTCATGGGCAACCTCCAGTGGTACCTCTACGAACACCTTGGCCACGCGCCGGGAGACACGGTGCCGCTGCCCTACCTGACGCAGACCTGGCGTGCATACAAAGTCCACGATGCCACACCACGGTAGGCTAGGGGGGTGAAGACCAGTACGCCCTCCTCCTCGATCGAGGACTACGTCAAGGTCATCTACTCCTATACGGAGTGGCAGGACAAGCCGATCACGTCCTCACAGCTTGCCCTGCGGCTCGGGGTCGCCAATTCCTCGGTGTCGGAAATGGTGCGAAAGCTCAAGGACCAAGGCCTCGTTGACCATCAGCCCTACAGCGCCATCCGTTTGACCTCCGAAGGCATGCGCCTCGCTCTTTCGATGGTTCGCAGGCACCGCCTCATTGAGACGTACCTGGTGGAGGAACTCGGCTATAGCTGGGACGAGGTCCACGACGAGGCCGAGATGCTGGAGCATGCGGTGTCCGACACCTTCATCGAACGCATGTCAGCCAAGCTCGGCCACCCCGTGCGGGACCCCCATGGCGATCCGATCCCGTCAGCGGACGGTGCCGTTGACTTGCCGCATGCGTACCGCATGATCGAACTCGACCAGGGCCACTCGGGCCGCATAACCCGCATCAGCGACGAAAACCCCGAACTCCTCCGGTACCTTGCCGCGGAGGACATCGCGCTCGACGCACCCGTTGAAGTGATGGGGCGCAAGCCTTTCGGCGGGGCATTGGTGGTCCGGATAGGCAGCGGCGCTGCCGGTCGGGAGTTTGACCTGGCAGATGAAGTCGCCTCCGCGCTGTGGGTGAAGAGTGCCGGCACCCACCAAGGCTGCGTGCTCCCGGCGCGCTGACCCTTGCGGCGCGGGTGGTCAGCCGGGCTGCCCGACCGGACCGCCGTCGTCGGACGCCGCATCCGGTTCCCGTTCAGCAGCAGCCGCCGCCTCGCGTGGTGGGTTGCGGATCCCGACGGCGGACGCCACCGCGCCGGCCAGGAACAGCAGGGCGGTCACCACCAAGGCGTTGTACAGCCCTTGCCTGGTGAAAACCGGCCCCACAATCACACCCGCGAAAGCGATCGAAATAAGGCCTGCGATACGGGCAACCGCGTTGTTGACGGCAGAGCCGATTCCGGCTTCCGTCGGCGGAACAGCGCCGAGGATCGCGGCCGTCAGAGGCGCTACGAGCGTCGCCAACCCCAGTCCGAAGACAATCTGGCCGGGCAGCACCTGCGTCCAGTAATTGAGGGGCTCCTGCACGGACAGGGACATCAGGAAGCCCACACCGCACAGCAACGGACCGATCGTCATGAACCATCGAGGACCGTACTTGCCGGCCAGGCCACCAAAGTAAGAGGCTCCCAGCATCAGGATGACGGTGCCCGGGAGCAAAGCCATGCCGGCCACGGTGGCACCCAGCCCTCCGACCTGCTGCAAGTAGATTCCCAACACGAAGAATCCGAGGGATATTCCAGCATAGATGGACAACGTGCCGACGTTGCCCCAGGCAAAATTGCGGATCCTGAACAGTCCGAGCGGCAGCATGGGCTCGGGCGTCCTGCCTTCGTGGAACAAGAACAGGACCATGGCCAGCACACCGAGAATCAGGGGCACCCACACCTGCGGACTCCCCCATCCCATGCGTCCCTGCTCGATGAACGCGAAGACCGGACCGCCTAAAGCAACCATGGCCAGGAACGCCCCAAGATAGTCGATCCGCTTCGTCTTGTCCCTGGCGGCGTCGGAGGCGCGAAGACCGGCGAGCATGGGCCAGATGGCCAAGGCCGGAACCACATTGATGAAGAAGATGACCCGCCAGGACAGAAGATCGACGGCGGCGCCACCGATCAGCGGACCAACAATGGCCGCCGCGCTGGTCCATCCTGACCACTGGCCGATGGCCTTCGATTGCGCCGGCCCGGAGAACGACGTGATGATCATGGCCAGCGAACTTGGCACCAGGAGCGCACCTGCGATCCCTTGGAGAGCCCGTGAGACCACCAGGACTTCACCGCTCCACGCCAAGCCGCAGAGCATCGACGTGACGGCGAAGCCTGCCAGGCCCCATTCAAGGATCCGTGCCCGCCCGAAATGGTCCGACAACGACCCCGCCACCAGAATCAAAGCCCCCAGCGTGAGCAGGTATGCGTCCACCACCCATTGCTGTATCACCAGGCCGCCACCCAGCTCCCGGCCGATGGCGGGCAGTGCGAGATTCACCACAAAGCCGTCCAGGATGGCAATGAACGACGCCACGATTGCCACCACAAGGACCCGTTTTTGGAGGGGCGTACTCGGCAACAGGACAGGAGCGTCAGTCATGTGCACAGCCTACGCCGCGTAAGTCCCGTATCGTTGAATGGTGATCAGCAGACGTGATGCCGCTTTGGCCCTTGATATTTCGATGGAAATGGCTCAGCGCCACGGCATTCCGTCCCGACTCTCCGAAGCCGAGCTCCGCGACCTTCAGGACAATCCGCCGGCCTGGCTGGCACAGTCCCGGGCCAACAGAACAGGAAAGCGACCTGTCTGGGTCCACCTCACCTGCGCCGTCTGCGGCTATTCCGAGGCTGTGCGACCCAAGAAATGGTGGCCGGACTTTTCCTTCGTCTTCTGCGGAACCCACCGGAACAGTGAACTCCCGAAACTCTTCCTGGGCGAGGTCCGGAGCGAGTACGAAGGCGTCGGCAGCCGCTTTGTCGGCGTCGTGGATGTTCCGGAGAACAAAGCCTAGGCAACCTTCACTGCTGGCTCATTTCCGATGGATAGGCCGTGAGCTGAACAGTTTTGCCGTCCCGTAGTACTGTCAGCGGAAAAGCTTGCCCGATGGCACCCTCGAACAGCAGTTTCTGCAGGCTTTCCGCGCTGGACACGGCCCTGCCCTGCGCCCGGAGCACGAGGTCCCCCGCCAGTAATCCGGACTTCTCGGCGGGCGAATTGGAAATGACCTCCACCACCCTCAGGCCTTCCTTCTGGCCGGTCCTCACCACTGCGCTTGCATCCAGCGGAATTGGGGTGCTCACCAGGCCCAGATAGGCACGGCGCACTCGGCCATCCCTCAGCAGGGAGGCGATGATGCGTTGCGTTGTCGTATTGATGGGCACCGCCAGGCCCAGCCCCAGACCTGCCACGGCAGTGTTGATTCCCACGATGCGTCCCTTGGTATCCGCCAGTGCACCGCCGGAGTTTCCCGGGTTCAGCGCTGCATCGGTTTGGATGACGTCCTCGATGACCCTCCTGTGCTCGCCTGCACGGACAGGGATGGATCTTCCCAGGCCGCTCACCACGCCGGCGGTGACAGAGCCGGACAACCCCAGGGGATTGCCCACGGCGACCACCAGTTGACCTACCCGCAGGGAATCGGCGTCGCCCAGCAGGGCCGGCGGCGGTGTGGATTTCAAGCCGCGGACTACGGCCAGGTCGGACAACGGATCTGCGCCCACCAGTTCCACGTCAGTATGTTTGCCATCGCCAAAGACGGCCCTGCCGGACTGGAGGCCTGCCACCACGTGGGCGTTGGTCAGCATGTATCCATCGGCGGTGAAGACCACTGCGGACCCGCTGCCGACCCGGACCTGGCCCCTGCGGCCTGTGCTCATCATTTCGATGGCGGCGACATGGGGTGTCACGGATTCCGCCACCCGTATGACCACTTGTGAGTAGGCATCCAGGGCTTGCTGCTCGTCCGGTTCCTGAACAAATTCCGGCTCCATGCTCATGCTGTGCCTCCCGCTGCCTCGTCGGCGCTTTCCGCCGCCTGCCGGGCGATGCGCCTATTCACTTCAACGATCCACGGAATGCAGGTAGTCCTTGCCGCAGTACGCCTTAGGTGAACGCATCCGGTTCGGGGCACAGGAAAGCCCCCAGACCGCGAGGGTCCAGGGGCTTTCCCAGGTGTGGAGATGGGGGGAATTGAACCCCCGTCCGATGTCGTGTTGTCAGGGCTTCTCCGGGCGCAGTTTGCGTCGGATTTTCTCGGCCCCAGCCATCCTGCAAACAGGTAGCTGATCCGGGCCCAGTCATCTAAGAGTCCCGTTTACCTCAATGACGAAGGCAAACAGCAGTGGCTATCTAAATGACGCCAGGAACCGGGGCGATAGCAACCCCGGGCTGACGGACTGTCTTACTGCTTAGGCAGCGAGAGCGAAGTCAGTGCGCTTAGATTCGGCACTTATTGGTTTGCAGACAGCGTTTACGAGATAATTCTGCATCCTCGGCCCGCTTCACCTGTCGCGACTAACATCGTCGAAACCGATCATCCCCGTATTTTGTTACCAAACCCGACAGAAGGGTTAATCTCCTGTCGGACTACTCATCATAACGCATCCAGCAGGCAAGTAATTCCCCCTGGTACACCCACGTGCCTACCGGCGGTTGCGTTCACGCAGCTCACGGAGCGATTCACGCTTGTCCTGCTGCTCACGGAGGGTCTGCCTCTTGTCGTAGTCCTTTTTACCGCGGGCGATGGCGATTTCCACCTTTGCCCGTCCGTCCAGGAAGTACAACTGCAGCGGAACTACTGTGAAGCCGGACTCGCGGATCTTCTGCGAGATCTTGTCCAGTTCGTCACGGTGCAACAGGAGCTTGCGACGCCGGCGCGCGGCATGGTTGGTCCAGCTCCCCTGGTGGTACTCGGGGATATGGATACCTTCCATCCACAACTCGTCGTTGTAGAACGTGCAGAACCCGTCAACCATTGAAGCGTGGCCTTCGCGGAGGGACTTCACTTCTGTCCCCATCAGCGCGATGCCGGCTTCGTAGGTATCCAGGATGAGGTAGTTGTGCCGGGCCTTCCGATTGGTGGCCACTACCTTACGGCCACTTTCCTTGGGCACGGTAGAACTCCTTGTTAGTTGCGGATTTGAACCAGTGTACGCCAGAGCGGGCCGTTTCCCGGACCCTAGAGAAGGGTCATGGGATCCACCGCTGTACCGTTCAGCCAGGTTTCGAAGTGCGCGTGGCAGCCTGTGGAGTTACCCGTGCTGCCCGAGTAGGCAATGAGCTGGCCCTGCGCGACCCTCTGCCCGTTCGCCACCACGATGCTGCTGTTGTGGTAGTAAATCGTGGTCAGCGAGTTGCCTTGCACCACACCGTGGGATAGCTTGACGCGCCATCCACCGCCGTCGGCAGAGTTCCAGCCTGAGTTGAAGACCTCACCTGCGGCTGCGGCGTAAACGGGAGTCCCGCACGGGGCGCCGAAGTCGATGCCGGTGTGCATGTATCCGCCGGTGCCGTAGAAGTCGATGGTGCCGGGCGGCGTCGCGCGCCATCCGAAGCCCGAGGTGATCGGAACATAGCTGGCGAAGGGATGGCGCAGGCCGAACGCCGACGGCGAACCGGCAGCCGGCGGAACATAAGGAGCTTCAGGAGGTGCCGGGCGTCCTGCGGCAGCGGCTGCCGCAGCGGCCGCGGCTTCTGCTTCGGCGGCGAGCCGGCGCTGCTCCGCTTCCCAGGCTTCCCGCAGTTTGCGGTCACGCTCGACGATCTCGGCAGCAACAGTGTCCTGTTCCGCCTTTACCCGCGCGAGGTTCGCTTCAATCCCCGGCTTGGCCGCTTGCAACTGTCCGTTGAGGCGCGTGGTGTCCTCGATCAGCTTGTCCACTTCAGCCTTCTTGCTGGCTGCCTCGTCCCGTGCTGATTTCTCCCGCTCAAGTGCCGCGTCTGCCTTGGCCTTGAGATCCTGGATTTCTTCCTCGACCGCCACCAGTCGCGCTTGCGAGTTCACGTTGGTGGCGTTCTGCTGGGTCAGTTTGGTCATGGCCGCGTTCTGGCTTCGCATGGCCTGGTCAGCGAGATCCATGGACTCGGTCAGGTTGCCGGACTCGCTGGAACCGAACAAAAGGGCGACATTCGTGGGCACGCCGCCGGACTTGTAGGCCTGCGACGCGATCTGCCCGATCAGCTTCTTGGTATCGGTGATCTTCTGCTTGTCGTTTTCCAGCTGCTCGGTAATCTTGGCCTTGTTCTGCTGGGCGAGTTCCACCCTGGCGGCCAAAGCCTCCACTTCCTTGACGGCACTCGCGACGCGGCCCTGCGCTTCAAGCAAAGCCTGCTGGGCGCCGGGAAGGCGGCCCTGGTAGATCACAAGATCGCCGGCGGCTTTCGCAATATTCGAGTCGACGAACTCCAAGGATGCCTGTACCCGTGCGGCCTCTGCTTCCAGTGCGGCCTGCTGGTCTTCGAGGTTGTCCGCATGCGCTGCAGGCGCTCCCGACAGGAGACTGACAGCCAGCCCGACGGCGAGGACGGCACCCAGCATCCGAGCCTGGCCCGACGCAAAGCGCCGACGCAGGGAGTTCGGGTCCAACGTGGTCATCAGGAATCCTTTTCGCTTGCAGCAGTGGTAAGTCCGAGGGGCATGGTCTTCATGGCTAAACCTTCAGGTATCGCCGGAGAGTCAACAGCGACGAGACCCCCGCCAGGCCCGCGCCCAGGGCGATGAGCACAGGGGCGATCACCAGGACCTGTGTGGAGGAGATAAACGGAGTATTCAGGAATTGCCGTGACAGGTCGCCGTTGAGCCAGAAGTGCGCCATCAGCCACAGGGTAACAGAGGCCAAAACCGCTCCAACGACGGCGGCTATGACACCTTCAAGGATGAACGGCAGCTGAATCACCGTCTTTGAAGCACCTACCAGCCGCATGATGCCCGTCTCCCGCCGTCGGCTGAAGGCCGATAGCCGGATGGTGGTGGTTATCAGGAGGACCGCGCAGAAAATCATCACCGCGGCCACGCCGACAGCCGCTACCGAGGCTCCGTTCATCCACGAGAAGATCCGTTCCAGGACCTGCCTCTGGTCGCTGACTGTTTCAACCCCTGGCTGGGAGGAGAACGTCTCGCTGATGATCTGGTACTTTTCCGGGTTCTTCATGTTGATACGGAATGAGGCCGGCAACTGGTCCTCTGATACCGAATCAACGATCGGAGAGTTCGAGAACTGTTCCTTGAAGTGCTTGTACGCCTCGGCCTGGGATTCGAACTGGAAATCGTTGATGTACTGCTTCACCGCAGGAGACTCCAACATGGCCTGGAGGTTTTCCTGCTGCTCCTTCGTCGCCGGTCCCGACGCGCAGCCGACCGCCGTCGAACCGTCGTTGCAGAGGAAGACCGCCACCTGGACTTTGTCGTACCAGTAGCCCTTCATCTGGTTGATCTGCATCTGCAGCATTCCCGCCGCACCAACAAAGGTCAGCGAAACAAAGGTCACGAGCACAACGGAAATAACCATGGACAGGTTTCGGCGCAGACCACTGCCGATTTCCCCGAGGATGAAAAGGAGCCTCACAGCTGTGCCCCCTGCGCGCGGTCCAGTTCTTCGCCGCTGGCGTCCCGCAGCCGGCGCGATTCGCCGACTACCGGAATCATCGACGTGTACAGGGCCTTCGCTTCGTCGCGAATGACCTTTCCGTTTTTGAGCTCCACAACGCGGCGGCGCATTTCGTTGACAATGTCGTCATCGTGGGTGGCCATGACCACAGTGGTGCCGTTCTGGTTGATCTTGTCCAGGACGCCCATGATTCCCATCGAGGTAATAGGGTCCAGGTTTCCGGTCGGTTCGTCGGCAAGGAGGATTCCCGGACGGTTGACGACGGCGCGCGCGATCGCGACCCGCTGCTGCTCGCCACCGGAAAGCTCGTGCGGCATGCGCCGTTCCTTGCCTTCAAGGCCCACGGTCTTCAAGACCTCGGGGACCGTTTCGCGAATAATGGAGCGGCTCTTCCCGATGACCTGCATGGCGAAGGCGACGTTGGCGAAAACGTTCTTTTGCGGCAGCAGGCGGAAATCCTGGAACACGACGCCGATCCCACGGCGCAGCTTGGGCACACGCCAACTCGAAATGTTGGCGACATTCTGGCCGGCAACGTACACGGATCCGGCTGAGGCCTTGTCTTCCTTGAGGATCAACCGCAGGAAAGTGGATTTGCCCGAACCAGAGGCGCCCACAAGGAACGTAAATTCGCCTCGGTTGATCTCAAGGCTGACAGAATCGAGCGCCGGTCGGGCATTCTGCTCGTAGACCTTGGTGACATTCTCAAATCTGATCATGGCCCTTAGTACCCCGCCGGACATGACATGAGTCGCCCAGTCCAACAGCCGGAGCGCGGGCTTTCGATGGGGGAAGTGAGAGCACCGGCCACTCGACTATACGCACGGGTAAGCCACCATTACGGGGCTTTCGGGGGCGTGTCGCGTAATAAGGGCCGAGTCTGGGAGCGCCCTGCCAGCCTCCTGCTAATTGGCTGGCTGCTGCATCTTACTGGTTGGCCGCTGCGTTGCGGTTACCGGTGCGCCAACGGATGCCGGCGTCGATGAAGTCATCAATGTCGCCATCCAGTACGGCCGAAGTGTTGCCCACTTCGTGTTCGGTCCGCAGATCCTTGACCATCTGGTAGGGGTTCAGCACGTAGGAGCGCATCTGGTCGCCCCATGAGGCTTTGACGTCCCCTGCCAGCGCTTTCTTCTCTGCGTCCTGCTGTTCCTTCTTAACCAGGAGCAAACGGGACTGCAGCACGCGCATGGCGGCTGCCCGGTTCTGGAGCTGGGACTTTTCGTTCTGCATGGAGACCACAATGCCCGTGGGAATGTGGGTCAGGCGTACTGCGGAGTCAGTGGTGTTAACGGACTGCCCGCCCGGGCCGGAGGAACGGAAGACGTCAACCCGGATCTCGTTGTCGGGTATTTCGATTGAATCCGTCTGCTCGATCAACGGGATGACCTCAACGGCTGCAAAGGATGTCTGCCGGCGGCCCTGGTTGTCGAACGGACTGATGCGCACCAGCCGGTGAGTGCCGGCTTCCACACTCAGGGTGCCGAAGGCGTAGGGGGCCTTGACCTCGAACGTGGCGGACTTCAGGCCGGCTTCTTCAGCGTAGGACGTGTCCATCACCGTGGTGGGATAACCGTGGCGTTCAGCCCACCGCAAGTACATTCTCATCAGCATCTCGGCAAAGTCGGCTGCATCGACTCCACCCGCTCCGGCCCTGATGGTCACCACGGCTTCGCGTTCGTCGTACTCGCCCGAGAGCAAGGTGACTACTTCAAGCTCCGCGAGGGCTTTGCGGATGGACGCCAGCTCTTTGGCGGCCTCGGCCATTGAGGCTTCGTCGCCTTCATCCTGCCCAAGTTCGACCAGGACCTCGAGGTCGTCAATCCGGGCTGCGAGCTTTTCGAGTCGTTCGACTTCCGATTGGCGGTGTGACAAACGGGATGTCACCACCTGGGCCGATGCGGGGTCATCCCAGAGGTCCGGGGCCCCGGCCTGCTCGCTCAATTCGGCGATTTCAGCCTTGAGAGCGTCAACGTCAGTGACGTTTTCGATGGAGCCGTAAGTTGCTCGAAGTGCGCGGATTTCCGCGGGAAAATCTATGTCAGCCATGGTTATCCCAGCGTACGCTATCCATCAGGCTCCCTTGGCTGTCCGGCTTTTGTCCGTAGATTCATTACTGCGTGAGCCTCGACCGCGCCGTCGCCCTGGCCTCGACGACGATTCCATCCGGCACCAGGAAGCTGATCACCGGCGGGTGGGCGACGGACCTGAGAACCACCACTGCCGTCCCGCCAGGCTCACTTCCGGTTCCCTCCCCCACTTCCAATCGCTCGTGGCCTGCGAAGGCGTTGCTTTTCCCAAGATATGAGCCTGCAGCCGCCAGCACCCGGTCATCCATCAGAGAAACAGCAGGTAGGCTCCCGCCCTCCAGGTCACCCACCAGGTACGAGTCTGCGGCTGCGAGCGCGGCTCCGTCAGCCAAGGACAAGAGCTTCTTGTGTTCCAGGTACACGGAGGAAGCGGCCATCACCACTGTGGCCAGGAGCAGTGCCAGCACCACATATCCGAGAATCAGCACTGTAATTTGCCCGTCATCGCGGTGGAGGACGCCATTGCGAGGCAGAATGCCAAAGCGATGCGGGCCGCCGTATCTGCGTCCCCCGGGAGGCATGGACGCTGTGAGGGGTCGAGGGCTTATTACCTTTTGTTTCCGCGTCATTGGTAGCGACCCACTATCTGCGTGGCCGAGGCGGATGCCTTACTGGCACTGAGCTTCAGGGTGTCACCGAACGGGACCATGGGAAGCAGAACATCGACGTGGACAGTAACGGTGACACTTGCCCCTGCTGTCAGACAATTTTCCCGATCACACGAAATCTCCACGGTGGCCTGATCCGGCGTATGCCCGTAGTCGGCCAGCGCCACAATTACGGACTGCTCCGCCGCTTTCCTCGCGCTTGCCGGGTCGTTCTGAAGGACGAAAACTTTCGCGGCCTGGTCGGCCGCTCCGACCACTCCAAACGATGCGCCCTGGATTTGCCCAATGGTCACCACGAAGTAAATCAGTGGCACCATCAACAGGACTGCGAGGAAGGTAAATTCCACGACGGCGCTCCCCCTTTGTCCTTCGATGTTCCGGTCGCGCCCTTCGACCGACAGTTCGGATAAGCACAGGACGTAGCACATCCTTAGCCGGAGCGCTTTGCCAAATGACTGTGCCGCTTCAACCAGGAAGGGCGGCATGGCCGTGCACCTCCATCAGGCCTTCAGGTCCAACCAACCCGAGGACCGGCATCGGCGCCTTCACCGTCACCTCCAGCGTCCGGATGCCGTCCATTACCTCTTCGCTCGAGGTAATGCTTTGCGCGAAACCCTCGTTCAGGGCCGCGGTAATCAGCTCCGCCGTCCGGGCTTTTGCCTCCGATGACGTCCGGTCGGCCAGCGCGCCGTACCTCGCTCCCGAAGCTGCAGCGTCAATGAGCGTGTTGCGTACATGCAACACCAGCATCAGTTGAATGACCGACATGCAGAGTAGGGTCAACAGCGCTCCAACCAATACGAAGTCCACCACAGCCGTTCCTTGTTCTCGGGTGGCTCGGGTCGAGCCTGAAGGGCGAAGGACAGTGGAGAACAGGGCCTGCCCCTCCACGCGGCCTATTTGCCCACCTTCGACATGGCCTGAGTGAACAAGTCATTCAAGGCAGGTGTGGCGAGGGCAAGAAGTCCAGCGACCAAGACCGCTGACATGAGTGTGATCATGACCCATCCAGGCACGTCTCCTCGTTCTTGCTCCTCTGGCTGCGGTGCCGCACGCAAAACGAAGTCAGTGAGCAAAGCCCGCCCCGACACGGTACGGACTGGTGCAATGGGCGACCTGCTGGCAAATGTTTTCATGATTCTCCCCAATAACGGTGATACGGCGTTGTCGCTGTGGTGCTGAGTGACAGTGATGCTGTGTTGTTGCTGTATTGCTGTATTGCTGTGTTGCTTTGTTGTGACTGTGGCTCGCTGCTGCTCCCGCTTGTTCCGGGCCGCATTCCTGCAGGAGGAGATGCAAGGGACTAGAGGCTCATCTGCAGGGCTGCGATGGCTGGAAAAGCGGCAAACACGACCGTTAGTGGCAGCACACCGAAGACGAGGGGCACCATCATGGCTATCTCCTTGCGGCCTGCCGATTCCATCAGCTCCCGTTTGGCGGCATCCCGGACATCGGCGGCCTGTGCCCGAAGCACATCTGCCAGTGGGGTCCCGCGTTCGACAGCCACCACCAAGCCATCAAAGAACCTGACCAGTGGTGGTAACTCCGCTCGGCCGGAAAAGGACTGAAGTGCTTCCGCCAGAGGCTTGCCGGACCGGGCATCCGCAAGAATCAGCGCGAACTCGTTGGAGAGTTCCCCTTGGGAGCTACGGCTCACCCGGTCCATCGCGCCCATTGCGCTTTCGCCCGCAGCTACGGCCAGAGCCATCAGCTCAGCAAGGCTTGGAAACTCGGACAGCAGCCTTCTCTCACGTCGCTTGATCTGCTGCCCCAGAACCATGTCGCGGAGCACATACCCTCCCAAGGCGGCCCCAACGACCAAGACGCAGGACACCGCCGGATTGAACTGCCCGGATGCCGCGCGTGCTGTGACCACGAGCAACGCCACGACCAGACCTCCGCTGGCCCAAAGGATCTGCTCGACCCTGTAGTCAAGGATCGTTTTGGAGGACCCGGAGCGGGCCAGCCTCTTTGCCGCGACGGCGGAGCCAACGTTCAACCGCGACATGTTTTTCACCGCGTCCCAAAAGATGGGGCGAAGGATTCGTTCCAATGGTCCAAAAGGTGTGAGGTCCGGCTCTTGCGCAAGCAGGAGGCGTGACTCGAGGTTCCTGGATTTCAGCTGAGGGCTGATGCGCTCCGTAAAAGTCAATCCCCGCAGGAACGGCAGACGCGTCAGGACGAGCCAGCATCCAATTCCAAGGACGGCGCCGGAGACCGCGGCCCAAGCCGTCGACGTACTCATCGCAGAACGCGTTCATCATCAGGCAACGCACCAATACGAAGCATCAAGGAATAGCAGCACACGGAAACCAGCAAGCCAGCGAGAAGCACCATTGCTCCCACGGTTGAGTTGTAGGCCGGCATCGCTTCCGGACGGCTGGCCATCAACACCAGGACGATCCACGGGGCCGCGACTGCCAACCTCGCAGCGTTGACAGTCCATGATTGCCTGGCTTCCAGCTCACTCCGGGTGCGGGAGTTGTCCCTGAGGAAGTCGGACAAAGTCCCCAGCATTCGGCCCAGGTCGGATCCGCCAACCTCGCGGGTCATTCGAAGGGCTTCAATGATGCGATCGGCCACCGGATCCGCGAGACGGTCCTTAAGCCTGTCCAACGCAGTCTCAAAATGCCCACCGGAGCGGTAGTCGGCACCAAAATCCAGGAAAAGCGGCCGCAATTCCTCCGGTCCTTTGGATCCAAGCTGAATGAGCGCTTCAGGCAGGGCAAGGCCTGCGCGAATAGCCGAGCGCAGGTGGTCCACGACATCCGGCCACAACAAGCGAAGCGCCGCACGACGCTTTCGCGCCCTCCGCCTCACGATTGCCAAGGGGGTCCAGGAACCGAACAACCCGAAGCATAACGCGACCACCGGCGCCCTTGTGATGAGGAAGAAGACCGCCATGACTGCACACCCAACACCCCCGCAGGTGAGGAGCAAGGCTGATCCTGTGACCTTTTCAATCCCTGCTGACAAAAGCAATTGGTCCAGGCGGCGTCGTTTCTTTTTCCGTGGCCTGGCTGTGGGTTGATCCCAGGTGGACCACCAGATAAGGAAAAGCCCCAAGCCACACAGAATGCCCAGGAGAGGCGGCATCAGTTCACCTCCAACAGCGCGGAGACGTCGAAGCCTGCGCGGGCAAACTTTTCCGCAGCGGGCATCGCGTTGGGCCTCGGCTGCAGTTGGCCTGCTGACATCCCAAAGACAGTGGAGGATTCGATGATCCCGTTTTCAACCCTCCGCCCCAAAGCAAGGACCTCCGTTATCTGCCTTCGCCCTGTCGGATGCCTGCCGCAATGCACCACCAGATCAATGCACGACGCCACTGTGGGGACCACAAAGGCGCTAGCAATGTTGGCTCCGGCGAGAAGGGGCAATGTGCAGATCTTGGTTACGGCGTCGTGGGCAGAATTGGCATGCACAGTGCACATACCGGGAAGCCCGGAGTTGAGGGCGATGAGCATGTCCAGGCTTTCGGCTTCGCGGACTTCGCCCACAATGAGCCTGTCCGGCCGCATTCGAAGGGCTTCCTTGACGAGCCGCCGCAAAGGGATTTCGCCCTCACCTTCCAGATTCGGTTGACGGCACTGAAGTCCGATGACATCCCGTAAGGGAAGCTGGAGTTCAAAGATTTCCTCCACCGTGATGACCCGCTCGCGTGAACCTATGTGCGCTCCCAGGCAATTGAGAAGGGTGGTCTTTCCCGCCTGCGTGGCGCCGGAGACAAGAATGTTGAGGCCGCTCGCTACTGCCGCGCCCAGGAACCTCGCAGCTTGTGGTGTCAGGCTGCCGAGCTCTACCAAGTGCTCCAGGCGGCTGGCGCGCGCGGTGAACTTCCTGATGTTCACCGCCCAGTGCCTCCGGGTGATGTCCGGGATTGCCACATGCAGCCTCGAACCGTCCGGAAGTGCGGCGTCCACGAAGGGCGATGACAAGTCCAGTCGTCGTCCGGAAGTCTTAAGCATTCTCTCTACCAGGTCCCGGACCTGCTGCTCACTGAGGCTGATCGTAGTCAGCTCGGATTCACCATTTCGGGCCACGTAGACCTCGTGGGGAGCATTGATCCAAAGCTCCTCGATCGACTCATCGTCCAGAAGCGGCTGCAATGGCCCGAACCCCGCGACAGCGTCGTAAATCAGACGACGCGCCGACTCGAGGTGACCCAAGGGAGGAAGCGGAGCGAGGAGGGCCCGTTCGTCGTAGTCGTTGACTGCCGCGTCCACCAGGCTTCGGACATCACCAGCCTGTTCCAGTGGATCCAGGCCACGACGCCGGATGAGCTCCCTGACCTCCCCCTCGACGATCCTTACAGCATCCACAGCTCTCCCCCGATGGTCACGATTGCGTAAACGAGAGGCGCATCTCGAGTGACTTACGCTAAGCGAGCCCAAGGTCCGCCTCAAGTCAGTCCGGACGGCATGTGGATAACTTGGGATCACTGGTCCCGGGGGCATCGTGAATCCCACTAGTCACTCCTGTTTCAGAATGTTAGGGTAAAGCCCGTTAGGAGCTGGCCTTTGGTCTCACGCGCAGGCGCCCCGGAGCTTGTCCCTAAGCCACACCATGCACCGCTGAGCCGCGGTACAGGGCCGGATGTGATGATGAAACGTAAATTTTTGGACCCGGTCGGACGCATCCCCATGGTGCGGGCAGGGCTGGCGCTCACCCTCGCCCTTACGGCAGGCAGTTTCCTTTGCGCGCCCGCATGGGCACAGACATCCGGTCCGCAGCCGGCGCCCACTTCTGAGGCTCCTGGCGGCGGATCATCTCAGGGCCCCCAGCCGGCTGGGAACGGCCCGGCTTCACCTCCGGTTGAAAGCACACCACGGCAAGGAAAGCTGCCTGACCAGCAAGCGCCGATCACCGGCGTCGAACTTACACCCGGTGTAGCGTCCCAACCTGCGCCTGACCCTGCCGGCAAAGCCGAAGCGCAGGCCACAAAACCCAAGTCCATGCCTGGTGACGCACCCGACGCCGAGAGTATGAAGGCCGCCATGCGCGCCGCCATCCCGGCCGGCGGCGCGGAAATGGGCCAGCGCTCCCCGAGGGTCGTGACGAACAAACAGGACAAAGAGGCGGCGGCACCGGCCCGAGGCAAGGCCGTAGGAGCAGCGGTCAAGGCCACGGTACCGATGGCGGCAGACACAGGCCACTGGCGGCCCACCATTGGAATCCAAGGGCAGGACGTGAGCGCACACCAGGGCAACGTCGACTGGCAAAGCCAATGGAGCCAAGGCTCCCGGTGGGCCTACGTCAAGGCTTCCGAGGGAAACTACTACCTCAACGAGAACTACACCCAGCAATACAACGGTTCACGGAATGTTGGCATGGTTCGCGGCGCGTATCACTTCGCCATCCCGAACTGGTCATCCGGAGCAGACCAAGCCAGGTACTTCGTAGCGAATGGAGGTGGCTGGTCGGCCGACGGCTACACTCTTCCTCCGGTGCTTGACATCGAGTACAACCCCTACGCGGGCCGGACCATCAACGGCTTCTATTTCGGCAACACGTGCTACGACATGTCCAAGGCCCAACTGGGTCAGTGGGCAGCCGACTTCGGCAACACCGTCAAGGCCTTGACCGGTCGATTCCCCGTCATCTACAGCACGACCGACTGGTGGAATACCTGCGTAGGCAACAGCACCTTTGGGAGCTACCCGTTGTGGATTGCTTCCTATTGGAACAATCCCACCAATTCGCCGGGCTCGCTGCCGGCCAGTTGGAACGACTACTCAATGTGGCAGTACAGCAGCACGGGCCCCTTCGAAGGCGACTCGAACATCTTCAACGGCACCTTTGATGAGCTCCGTACCTTTGCCCGGGGTGTTCCGACCCCTTCGAATCCCTCCATCCGTTCCGGAGCGGATGTGCTTGCGGTGATGCCTTCGGGACGACTCGATAATTTTCCAGCCGACGGCCAGGGACGTATCTCCGGGCCCGTGACCATCGGCTCCGGCTGGGGCAACGCCCTCTCCGTCCACGTCGTTGACTGGAACCAGGACGGAGTCCAGGACATCCTGGCCCAATGGGCCGACGGAACACTCCAGGTTTTCCGCGGCACTTCCGGCGGCGGCTTCAGCACGCCCATCCAAGTAGGCAGCGGCTGGCAGGAAATGTCGCTTGCCACCGGATGGTGGAACTCGAAGGATGCCTTCCCTGGAGTCATTGGCCAGGACGGCAGCGGCAACCTGTACCGATACCAGAACGCCTCGGGCGGTGCTCTGGGCGGCGGTGTCCTGATAGGTACCGGATTCAGTGGGCACCAGTTCAATCTCCTGGACTTTGACGGCGATGGCAGCCAGGACCTCGTCACCAGAACAGGCGACGGAACGATGCGGTTGTTCCGCAGCAACGGGCTCGGGTCCTTCCTTACAGAGCCGGCACGGGTCATCGGAAACGGATGGTCCGCCATGACTTCAGTCAGCTCCGCAGCGGGCTTCAACGGCTCCGGCTCGCAAGGACTGCAGGCACGTGCCGCCAACGGCGACCTCTACTTTTACCCTGCGGTGAACGGCTCGTGGGGTAACCGCTTCCTCACTGGTCTCGGCTGGAACGATGCCCTGCTCATTGGTGGTGCCCCGGTCAACGTCGAGGCAACACTGGGCGTGGATGAACCCGATGTCCTTGCCATCCGGCAGGACGGCAATCTTTACCGGTATGCGGGCTCAGGTTCCGGCGGACTCACCTCTCCCGAACTGATCGGGAAACAATGGACGGGATTGAAGGCGGGCTTCCTTACTGATTGGAATGGCGACGGCGCATTGGACATCCTTGCCCAGTGGAGTGACGGCCGGCTGACACTCTACCCGGGCTTCAAGGGGGCCGGCTTCGGCTCTCCCATCAGTCTGGGTACAGGCTGGCAGGACTGGACGCTGACCGTCGGGACGTGGAAGAAGTCCGATCCCCGGCCAAGCATTGTGGGATACGACCCCGCAGGCCGGTTGTTCCAGATCGGCAATCCATCAGGCGGGGCACTTGGAACGCGCACCCAGATCGGGACCGGCTGGTCAGGGCTGGACATAGTGCAGATGGATTTCGACAAGGACTCAAACGCCGATCTCCTGGCTAAAACCGCTTCCGGAGACCTCATGCTTTACCGGTCGACCGGTACCGGGAGTTTCATCCCGGAAGCTCCGGCAACCATCGGTACAGGGTGGAATGTCATTAACAGCTTTGGAGCAATCCGAGGATTTGCTGGAGCGGGTTCAACCGGCATCATAGGTCGAACAACTGGCGGGGAGCTCCGCTATTACCCCGTTGGGCCAAACCGTGCATGGGGTCCAACCAGCGTCATCGGATCCGGCTGGACAGGGCTGAAGATCCTCTCCCCCGCATCCAGGTAGCGCCAGGCAGCCAACAAACGTCGACTGGCGAAGGGCCCGCAAACTCCACAACGGAGCGAGCGGGTCCTTTCTGTTTTTCGTAGCAAAGCATCGCAAATGAAACAAATGATGTTCGCTTCATTGGATAGGCCTCATATTCCGGATTGCGTGATCTAATGAAGGTGGTCTCACGTATTGGCTGTTCAGCGCAATGGGAAACGGGCTTTGTTTGGGGGCAAACGAAGGTCACCATTCCGCACAATCAAGGAGTGATCTTTCATGGCGTTTACCGTTTCTACGGCCAAGGTCAGCATTTCCCCACCGTTGGATGTCAACCCATACATGGCGGGGTACGGGACCCTCGACGGTGGTCGCGAGGCTACCAGCAGTGCACCTTACGAATCCCTGTGGGCCAGGGCAATAATCCTCTGGGAAAACGGCTCGCCCAACCTGATCATGAGCGTGGACATCCTGGCGCTGCCGCACTCACTCCATCAAAGCGCCCGGGCGAGAATCCTCCAGCTCGCAAACTGGAGCAACGGGGACATCCTGATCCAATCCACCCACACACATAACGGGCCGGTGGTGGTTGATACCCTCCACCCGTTCATGTGCTACGGCCTGTCGGATTTGTCCATGGTGGAAACGTACAGCCAACAGCTCGAAGACGACCTCGTGGATGCAGCCCAAAAAGCGCTCAACAACGCCCAGACGGCAGTGACTCTCGACTACAAAGTCACCACGGCGAGTATCGCTTACAACAGGGCAGGTCTGCCGTACCTGGAAGACACCGTTCCCGTTATCGTCGCGCGTCGGGCAAACGGCAAAGCGAGGGCGGTCATTTTCAATTACGCATGCCACCCTGTAGCTGCCGGCATGCGCACACTCTTTGACGGTGATTTCCCGGCGGGGGCCTGCAACTACATCGAGAACAACAACACGAACTGCTTTGCGCTCTTCCTCCAGGGAGCGGCCGGAGACCAGAATCCCATGGGCGAACCCAGCTGGGAACTTCGCGACGAGTATGCCACCAAGCTGGGTTCGGCCGTCTCGATTGCCATGCAGACCCCCGGAAGGACCATCGGCAGCCCTCTCCAGACGAGCTATCAAGAGGTACAGATTCCCCTGGACATCACGCCCACAGCCGGCAACCTGGCGGCCGTGCGCGCGGCCTACGCGTCCAGGCTGCCCAACCTGGATGGAAATCCGGCCTGGTATGGACGCCACGCCCAAGTGATGATCGGACGGATCGACAGCGGAAGCTACTCCACCTCCGTCACGTGCCCCTTCCAGGTTTGGAAATTCGGCGGCAGCCCACAACTGAAAATCGGCATAGTGGGAGGCGAACTCGTCAGTGGCTATGCAGCGTACTTCCGGTCAAAGTACGGCGGAGCCAATGGCGTCATTGTGGGCGGCTACGGCAACGAATCCTGCTACTACCTGCCCAGCGCCCAATTCCTGCCTCCCTATTCGGTGGGCGGCAGTTACGAGGGCGGATGGGATCCTGACTACCCTGGAATCGCTGGCGGATCCATGACCGTCTACGGCCACATCGGCCACTTCCTCGGCGGTACTGGTGGCGTGGAGGCCACTGTCATCAACACTCTGAACTCAATGCTCGCCTAGGCAGGCATACCTCCGTCGAAGGCCTTGGCCAACAAGCCAGGGCCTTCGACGTACCGCAGCACGTCCTGCGGACCTCTGCCGCGCAATTCGTAGCGGTATCGATACCCAATTCGCCGGGCAATCTGTTGACCCGGCCATTCGCTCCGGACAACCATGGAGCTGGAGGCCACGATGCGATTTCATAACCTTGCAGCGGTAGCAGCAGCTGTGCTGCTGCTTGCTTCGGGCTGTTCCTCAGCTCCAGGAGCAACACCTTCGAGCAATGCGCCTTCCACATCAGCCCCCACGGTCCCGACGTCACCATCACAGTCCGCGCCGCCGTCGGAAACTTCTGCTGAACCCACCAGCGGACAGGGACAAGGCGGCGGGCAGGGACAAGGCAGCGGACAGGGCGCCGGCGACCCGGACGACTCCGGCCGGTTTTCCTATACCTGTACCAGTCTGAACGCAGTCCCCGAGACCACATTCTCAAGCCTGGCGGAAGTCTGGGCCTCTTCGGGTTACCTGCGGCTGGACTCCTGCACAGCCAACTACGACGGGCCGCAGCCCTATGAGCCCACAGATGACGAGGCCCATGTCATTGCCGTCGCGGCGCCCGGAACGGACCCCGCACAAGGCCTGGACAGCTACCTGGCAGCACTGGGGCTGTGTACCCGCGTCAGCGATGATTCTGCTTCGGACATCTTCGGTGGAAGCAGCCGGCAGTTGCTGAAGGCAGCAAGCGAGCTGTGCCCCAAAGCGCCCCAGGGAAAGATCATTGCCCTATGGGCTGCGGGTGCCCGCGCTGGAGACGGTCAGCATGTAGTAGGCGACGGCGGGCTGGCACCCGGAAGCTTCCACCTCCGGAAGACGCCGCCGGAAGGCTGCACTTGGAGTGTCAAGGGACCAGATGGTGGTCAGAAAGCGGCCGGAAACGCTGCCGAAGGCCAACGCGGAATTCTTCTTGCAGAAAAAGACGTCTTAAGTAGTGACAAATGCGGAATTTGGGAGAAGATGGAGTAATGCAGCCGGCAACGGCTGGGGCGAAAATCCAACTGCATGCGGAGCTGGGGAGCATCCGAATGAAGTGGGGATCCCTCGGTGGATATGCCAAGACGCGCTGTCGTCCAGTTTGGCCTTGCCGGTCTCGTTCTTACGGGCTGCTCTGTCCAAGTCACGCAAAATGTTGAGCCGTTCAGGCTGGGCGTAACGAATGCCGGCGATGCCGACACTCCTCGTCCCGAAAGACCTGAACCGGTAAAAAGGTACAAGTTCGACTGCCGCGGAGCTGATGGAAAATCGCTCGCGGTGTTGTCGAGCCTTCCCGAAGTCTGGGCCAATACCCAGTACAAGAAGTTTGCCGATGTCCGCGTAGCTTACGTCGGCCCGCAGCCCCAGGTTCTTGAAGCCGAGGAAAACGCAGCCGTCAATGTTGCCATTGAAGCCGGCGCATCCGGTGGGCGGGCGGACATCTGCCTTGCAATCGTCAAGGCATGCACCCGCAGCAATCCTCCGACGATCAGTACCGCACTCTACGGGCTGGGCGGGGCACCGATAGTCAAAGGCGCACTGACGCTGGCCCCCATGGCGCCGCAGTCGGCAGTGCTGACCAAGTGGCTGAAGGAAGTGGCGTAATGGAACAGTCCACAGCCCGGAATTTATCCCAACGCCTGCTGCGGGGCAGGAAGCTGACCACAATCGTGGCCGCTGCTGCCTTGGCTGTCGCCGGAATGACCGCTGTCGTTTCCAGCACCCCGGCCTATGCCGACCAACAACGACAGGTGGTAGGCACAGGCCTCACCAAGCCTGCCGGAACGGTAGTCGATCCCGTCGGTAAAGTATGGGTCTCCGACAGCGTGGCAGGCTTCTGCCGCATGAGCGATCCAGTCAATGGCCAGCCCGGCACCGTGGAAAAGGATACCTGCCTGGGCGGATCCTTGGCCGGATCCCAACAAGGCCCGAAAGTACCGGGCGTCGCCACCATCCTTGATCCCACGCCTTCCTCGGCAGGCAGTGGAGACGAGACGGCGTTCATCCCGGATTCATCGGTGGGAAGCTCGCATGTGGTGCGTGCCGTATGGAGTCCCGCACTGGATCTCTTCGAGTACAGCAGCACGCTGACCATCCTGGATGGCGACGTCAGGCCGAATGCCGTCAGCGACGGCCCTGACGGCAACATCTACCTTTCGTTTGCGAATGCCCGTTCGATCATCAAGATTGTTGATCCAACCATCAAGCATCCCAGCATCGAATCCATCGCCTCGGTCACCACGAAAGCCCTGGGGCTGGTAGCGGCTGGTTGGGACAGCAACGGACACGTCAGCGTATACGTCCTGGAATCCACCGGGATGCGGGCCTTCTCGGCTCCCGACGACGGCGACATGACCAACTACGTGCCACTGGCCTCCTACAATGTCGGTGTCGCATCGTCGATCTTCTACGACTACGATGCCCACATCATCTACACGGGCACAAGCAGCGGAGCCACTGCCGCCGATGCAGGCAAGGACAAGGTTTCCCGCCTCAATCTCAGCACCGGGACCGTGGACAATTCCTGGGCTTTGGGCTTCAGCAAGATCAGCGGCCTGGGCATGCGTGCCGGACAGTTGCTGGTACTGGATGATGCAGGACAGCTGAACAACCCACCGGCCACCGGCCAAGGAAAGATGAGCCTCCTGGGTGGAGTCGTAGCCCAGATTACCTCCGGCCCAACGCTTGCCAACGGTAGCCAATCGCCTAATCCGGCGTTCACCAACGACACCACACCCACCTTCGGTGTCAGCGCAGACCCCAGTGGCAGTGCCCTGGAATGCTCAGTCGGCGGCGCTTGGACAGATTGCACCAGCGGCACCTACACCTCAGCTGTTCTGGCAAATGGGCCACAGACGTTCTCCGTCCGGCCTGCACCAGGAGGCGTTCCCGTGTCCCGCACGTTTACCGTAGACACAGTGGCACCCGCCGCTCCTGTCTTCACAGCACCGAACAGCGGACAGGTGGTCAACGGCAAACCCGTTCTCGGCGCGACGTTCGAACCCGGAACGACACTGAGTTGCTCCGTTGATTCCACGGCTGACGCTGACTTCAAGGCTTGCGTGCCGGGCGATACCTTCACGCTGACCACGGAGGGTGCACACACGTTGCGGATCAGGAGCACGGACCCCGCCGGGAACGTCGGCCCTGCTGCTGCTTTGACCGTGACAGTGGATCTGACGGCTCCGCAGGTTGCGATCACCGCTCCCGCCAGTGGTGCCACGGTGGGTGCCGGGTACCAGTTCCAGTTTGCTTCCACTTCGCCGGACATTGCCGGATTCCGTTGCCGGTTGGGAACAGATGCCTTCACTGAATGCACCTCCCCCAAGGTTTACGCGGACATCGCCAATGGCCCGAACAGGTTCGAAGTTGAAGCCAGGGACAAGGCCGGAAACACGACGGTGGCCGGTGTGAACTTTACGGTCTTCGTCGCCGACACGACACCGCCAACCGTGACAGCAGATCCCGTCGCGGGCACCTACGGTCCTTCCAGCAAGATCGCTCTCACCGCAAGTGAGGCCGACGCGAAGATCTACTACACAGAGGATGGCAGCACACCTACCACTGCCAGCACTCTGTACACGGCTCCGATTGCGATGGGCAGCAAGACCCTCAAGTACATCGCAGTGGATGCAGCGAACAATGCCTCCGCACCCCAGACACAGGTGTATGTGTTGGATAACGTTGCGCCGGCTGTTACGGCCAACCCGGCCGGAGGCAATCTGGCCCTGGGACAGAGCGTCACTTTGACGACGGAGTCCGGAGCAAAGATCTACTACACGACGGATAACACCACTCCGACAGTTGCCAGCCAGGTAGCCACCACGACAGTCACGATCACACCGGCTGCAACCACCACGGTGAAGTACTTTGCCGTTGATGCTGCAGGGAACCAATCGGCAGTAGCCTCGCAGACCTACACCTTGCCTGCAGCTCCCGCCAACACTTGGAAGGACTACAACTCCGATGCCAAGAACGATGTCCTGGCCCGCGATTCAGCCGGAACACTGTGGCTCTACCCGGGCAATGGCACAGGTGGATGGTTGGGCAAGGTCAACACCGGTACCGCATGGAACAACTACAACCTGATCGTTCCAACCCGGGACTTCAGCGGTGATGGACGAAGCGATGTCCTCGCCAGGGATGGCGCCGGACAGCTGTGGCTCTTCAAGGGCAACGGAACCGGCGGTTGGCAGCCGGCAGTGTCAGTCGGAAGTGGCTGGAGCGGAATGACGGCGATCGTTGCCCCCGGAGATTTCAACGGTGATGGCAAATCCGACGTCCTCGCCAGGGATGCGGCAGGCGTGCTGTGGCTCTACAAGGGCGACGGCCTCGGTAAATTCACAGCAGGTTCGACCCAGGTCGGGGCCGGCTGGAACGTCATGAACACCCTTTTCAGCACCGGCGACTTCAACGGAGATGCCAAGACCGACGTGATTGCACGCGATACCAGCGGCGGGCTTTGGCTCTATCCCGGCAATGGCACTGGCGGCTGGGGCACCCGCACCCAGATCGGCAGCGGTTGGGGCGGCATGACGGCGCTCCTCGGACCAGGCGATTTCAATGGCAACGGCAAGTCCGATGTCCTCGCCCGGGATGCCAGCGGCAACCTCTGGATCTATCCGGGTAATGGCACCGGCGGGTGGCTTGCCTGGAGCCAGGTAGGCAACGGTTGGCAGGGATTCACCTCCCTCCCATAGCGGATCCAACCGCCCGGCTTGCCGTTTCGAGGGGTGCATCGGAGAATATCCGGTGCACCCCTTTCGTTGGCCGGGTTCCGTGGGCCCATCCGTGCTTCCGCAGAACGTTTGCCGGAATGAACTAGACTGAGGGTTTGCAAGGACCTCGTGACGCCAGAGTTGCGGGCTGCGGCTGGCGTCAAGAATTCGTCGGCACGAACTACCGAGGAGAGTCTTGACTTTCGACCAGGCAGGCCAACCGGATCTCTCCGTTGTGATCCCGGTCTATAACGGAGAACGGATATTGGCGGCAACAATGGCGCGCCTTTCCGGCTATCTAACCAGTGGCAACTCCGAGATCATCATCGTGGAGAACGGATCGTCCGACAACACACTCAAGGTTGCCCGCGAGCACGCGGTGGACACTCCACACGTGACATTCCACGTTCTCCAAAGCGAAAAAGGGATGGGAAACGCGTACCGGAGGGGCATCGAGGCCAGTTCCGGACGCCGTGTCCTCCTGACCGCCGATGATCTTCCCTTCGGGACCGATGATCTTGACGAGGACGCGAAGCTCGAACCAAAACCGCATGTGGTCATAGGTTCCAAAGCGCACAAGAATTCGAACATCCAGCGCAGCCCCCTCCGCGGACTCACCACTTTCGGGTTCAAGACTCTCCGACAGGTGATTCTGGGGTCCAAGGTCGGTGACTCCCAGGGAACGCTCATCGTCGACGGCGGCTGGTTGCGGAACATGGTGGACCGTTTTGACGATCCTGGTTTCCTTTTCAGCACCCAGGTTGTCTACGCCGCCGAAAAACAGGGCTTCGACATAGTGGAAGTGCCCGTTACTTTGGCGCCCGATGACGAACCCGGCGAAACCACCATCCGGACTGCCGACGTCGTAAAGATGTTCAAGGGTCTGGTTGCCATGCGCCGGCGCAAGAGCGAACTGGCAGCTGCTCCCAGCGCGGGGACACACGCCCCATGACGGGATCGATCGCAGAAACACCGTCGAACGACAACGACGTGAATTTGGAACAGCCTCCGGTCAAGACCACCAAAGCCAAACTGGTGGATTTTGCCCGTCGCGCCCTGGTGGTCATCGTCTTTGCCGCTGCGGTGTACTTCATCGCAGTCCAATGGCCACAGGTCCAAGCCACGGTCTTTGCCCTGCAATGGTGGCAGGTGCTGCTTTCGCTGCTTGCCCTCATCCCCGGGGTTCTTCTGGGCATGTACATGTGGCGGGTTGTCATGGCCAGCCTGTTGAGGTCTGTTGACATCGAGCCGCAGGGCCTGGTCCTGAACCAGATCTACCTCGTAGGCCAGATCGGTAAATATCTTCCCGGCTCCGTCTGGGCGTTCGTCCTCCAGATGGAGCTCGGCCGAAAAAACGGCATCGCGCGGGCCCAGGTCTTCGTAGCTTCCTTGGTCAGTACCGGCATCACCATCGGCGCAGCTTTGGTGGTTGGAGCTTCAGCCCTGCCAATCCTTGTCCAGCGGGAACCGAACCTGCAATGGTTGTACGTCATCCTCCCCGTCGTGATTCTGGCGATGAACCCAAACGTTGTGACCTTCCTGGTCAACTTCGTGCTCAAGGTATTCCGCCGGCCACCGCTGCCTGAGCGGATACAGGCCAACACCATGGTCAAAGCCTTCATCCTCGGCGTCCTCATGTACCTGTGCTTCGGCCTGCACCTGTGGATCCTGGTAGGTCACGAGGCAACCCTGGACCTGGCGACGTTCCTGGTCCTCACCGGTGCCCTCGCTCTCGGGATGACCCTCGGGGTGCTGGCCTTCCTGCTGCCCGCTGGAGTTGGCGCACGGGAAGCCATCCTGATCCTTGCCCTGGCGGGGATGATGAGCGCCGGTGCCGCAACCGCAATCGCCGCGCTTTCCCGGATCATGTTCACTGTTGCGGACCTGCTCTGCGTAGGAATCGCTTTTGTGCACTTCCGGTGGCGGCAGTCCGCTTCCAAGACCCCCGGAGATTCCACCTCAGAGCCCAGCTGATGCTGTGGGTCTTTTCCACGCCCGGGTGTCTACGATTCCCGGGCGTTCTTCGGGCCAATAATCAAACTTATGCCGCGCGCTAAGGAGCAAGGTACCACCATGACAGCAGTAACCTCCGAGGCCACTGCCCAGCGCCCGCCTGTCACCAAGCGGCGCTACTTCATGAAGCATGATTGGCATTGGGGCATTGTTACCGCCATCATCGCGGCCATCTCGTCCATCATCCCCAGGCTCTTCAATCCCACGTTCTACTACTGGGACGACATGATGCAGTCCTTCCTTCCCTTGTGGCGGCACATGGGTGAGGAGATTCGTTCGGGCAGATTCCCCTTGATGGAACCGGGGGGCTGGGTGGGCGGCAACATTGTGGCCGAGGTCGGTTACGGGATATTCAATCCCGTAAACATCGTCAACTCGGTCATTGTCTCCAACTTCGAGAACCTGTCGCTGGCGAGCTACTTCATCATCGTCCAGTTCATTGCCCTGTTGGCTTTTGGAACGTACATGCTCGCCCGGGACTACGGGTCAAACAGGCCACTGGCCCTGGCTGCCGGTGTAGCGATTCCGTTCAGCGGCTTCACCCTGTTCTACGAGGCGGCCCGCTGGCCCGGCGGTCTCATGGCCTTTGCCTGGATCACGGTTTTCTGGTGGTCAGTGCGCCGCTACGCCCGACGCAACACCTCGCCCTTCCTTCCGTTCCTGCTCGGCTTCCTCACCATGACAGCCGGCAATCCCTACGGAGCCATCGGCGTCATTCTCGTCCTGGCAGCAGTGGCCGTCGAACTGATGCTGATGCGGCACTGGCGACGCCTCATCCCGATCGTCATCGTGGGCGCTCTGGTGGGCCTGACTGCCGTCCTGGTGTACTTCCCCTTGCCCCTCAGCTCTGCCGTAACGGTCCGTCAGCAGAATGAGATCCTGAACGATCTCTTCCTCTCGCCGGACATGTCTTCCCTCCTGACGATGAGCACCTCGTCCATGAGACCTCGGATCAACAACTTCTGGGCTCCCATCGACAACGTCCCCTCAAGCTACCTGGCATGGTTCGTTCTGCCCCTGCTTCCGTGGTTGGATTTCCGCAGCTTCAGGAACCGGTCCCGCCAGATCTTCAGCATCTATATCATTACGGGTATCTACTTCCTCCTGACGTTTGCCCCGTCACAGGTTCTGGTCTTCCGCTGGCCCATCCGTCTCATCGAGTACGTGTACTTGGGCGTGATCGTCCTTGTCGCCGTAGTGGCCTCAGCAGGCTTGAAAACCACCGCCTGGAAGAAACGGTTGTTCATCACCGTCGCGATCCTCGGCTTCGGAACCTACCGGGCCTGGTCCATGGTTCCGGAGGGCGGCAAGTGGCAGTTCTTCACGCTGGCCGTGACTTTGGTGCTGGTTGTGCTTGCGATCCTGGGATGGAAGCGCTTCGGTTACCGGGGCCTTGCCGCCGTCATGGTGGTCGGAACCATCGCCACCTTGGGCATGCAGTCCCGTCAGTTCGTCCCTAACAATGCAGTTGCAGGTATCGGCTCTCCCGTGGATGCCGATACCCTCCGGGATGCCACCAGCAACTACAAAGGAAACACCATCCAGGTCTTCAACACCATGAAGATCACGGGCGCGGAATTCACCGAGGGACGCCTCCTGTACGGCAACCAGATCCTCAACGCTGACGTCAACAACAGCATGGGCCGCTACAGCGGAATCAGCTTCACGACGTACGTCAATGCCTTGTGCATGAACTACCGCGGCGAAACGTGCCCGCTGGCCTACACCGAGCTGTTCAAACAGGCCTCGCCTGAAATCGACGCCACGTTGGCTGACGTCCTTCAGGTTGAAACCGTCGCCGTCCAGAAAACCCTGATCGCTCCGGACCAGCTGGACATCGCGCCGGGATGGTCGATTGTTGCATCAGACGAGACCCGGACCATCCTGCAGCGCCAGAACCCCTTGCCACACCCCGGCACTGTCTCATGGGTTTCTGACGGCATCACCGTCCAGGACTCAGTGCGGACAGGGAACGACGAACACGTCCAGCTCTCTGGCAACGGCAACGCTGGAAAACTGACCTTCGCGCGGCTCGCCTGGCCCGGTTACACCGTCAAGGTCGACGGCGAGACACAGAAGCTCACGCAGGGACCTGCCGGCGTCATCATGGTGGACATCCCCGCCGGCGCCAAGTCCGTTGACATTTCCTTCACGACGCCGGGACTCACCATGGGACTTGCCGCCCAGGCAGCTGCGTGGTTCGGGATTCTGCTGTTCACCGTATTCCACTATGTGCGGCGCTACCGCCGCGGAAAGTCCGCTGAGCAGGTAGTCGCAGAACCGGCCGAAAAGGTCACCGTGTAGCCAGGGCATCCCAGTCAGGGAAAAGAGCGTCCACGCCTTCGGGTTTGGGCGCTCTTTTCGTACACAGGAATCTCACTGTCCACCTGTTGGCAGTTGCCCTGGGAACGCCGGGTTGCAGGGTCACCTATCTTGCCGGCGCCCTATGGCCCCTTGCACGTGACCGTGGGGCGCAAAAAAGGCCACCGTGCCTCTGTGAAAAGAGGTACGGTGGCCTTTCTGTGTTGGCTGCGACTCCTAATGACAAGGAGTTTGCTGCCCTCGGAATCAGTGCTCGCGGAGCCAGGCTACTGCCTCCTCGGCAGGCCCTTCGAACTGCACGGTGCCGGATGAAAGCACCACTCCCCTGTCGCAAATCCTGGAGATCATGTCGAGGTCGTGGCTGACTACCACCAGTGTCCGGCCCTCATCTGAGAGCTGCTTGATCTTGGCGAGGCACTTTCTCTGGAAAGGCTCGTCACCTACGGCAAGAATTTCGTCCACAAGGAAAATGTCCGGCTGGGTGTGGACCGCGACCGCGAAAGCGAGGCGCAGGAACATACCGGAAGAATAGAATTTCACCTCGGTATCGATGAACTGCTCGATCTCGGAGAACGCGACTATGTCGTCAAACTTCTCGTTGATCTCCTGTTCTGTCATGCCCAGGATCGCTGCGTTCAGGAACACATTCTCACGTCCGGAAAGATCCGGGTGGAATCCTGCGCCCACCTCGATGAGGCCGGCGACGCGGCCTTTCGTGCGCACCGTCCCCTTGTCGGGAAGGATGACTCCGGAAATGAGCTTCAGAAGGGTGGACTTACCTGAACCGTTGAAGCCCAGGAGGGCGACAGTCTCCCCGGGCTGGATTTCAAAGCTGACGTCATGGAGCGCATCAAACCTTCGGGTCAGATCGCCCTTGCGTCCCTTCACCAGCCAAACAAGCGTTTCCTTCAAGGAGTGCGAGTGGCGAAGATTGAACGTTTTCTTGAGGTCCTTGACGATTACGGCAGCACCCATTTAGACCTCCTGCGCAAAGTGGCCCTCGAGCCGTCGGAACACGAGCTGGCCGATAATAAGGAACAAAGCAGCCATACCGAGTCCGAGCAGACCGGTCCACATCAAATGGGGAGGCAACTCAACGGGCCGGTTGACTGTTGGGTACCAGAACGCCCAGTGGAACAGTTCGACGGCCACCGTGATCGGATTCAGCTGGTAAATCACCAGCACCCATTCCGGGGCCAGGCGTCTGATCATGGTCCAGTCGTAAAGAACCGGGGAGGTCCAGGTAACGATCATCATCAACATGTCGACGATGTTCTCTGCGTCCCTGAAGAAGACGTTGATGGCACCAGCCAGCAACCCCAGACCAGTCGCTGTGACAGCCACAATGACGAAGCCCAATGCAGCCCCGATGAGTTGCAGGATGTCCGGATGCCAGCCTGTGAGCAAGGCGGCAGCAAGCAGGACCACCAGCTGCGGCAGGAAATGGACCGCAGCGACCCACACTGAAGCAACCGGGAACAACTCACGCGGCAGATAGATCTTCTTCACCAACGCAGCGTTGGAGACAATGGACCGCGTGGCATTCGAGAAAGCTTCTGAGAAGAAGTTGATAACGATGACGCCGGAGAACATGTACAGCGCGTAGTTGGGGATCTGATCCCCAACCCGCAGCACAATGCCCAACGCAAAGAACAGCACTACGTACTGGACCAGGGGCTTGACGTAGGACCATGCCAGCCCGAGAACCGAACCCCGGTAACGAACACGGAGTTCCTTGCGGACGATCAACTTGAGGAGGTACCGGCGTCGATAGACGTCGAGCAGACCGGCACCTACCCCTGGAACAGCATACGTATCAGTGGAAGTGGCCATTGCTACTTGTTAGGCTCCGATGCTTCGAACGTTTCCCGCCAGGATTCCATGGAGGTGATCTCCGGGAGGGCATCGCGGTATTGCGCGCGAAGGGTCTCCCAGTTGGAGAAGAGCTGTGCGTGGAGCTTGGCAGACTCAACCACCAACTGGCGGGCCATCCTGGGGTCCCTAAGGTGCCAGGAAGCTCCGGTGCCGTCAGCGTTCGAGACCACAGCGCTGTCGAGGTGGGCCAGGCTCCACCACTTTCCGTCCTGGTGGGCCACTTGGGCCTCCGGGTTGGCCTTGGCCGTGTCGCGGACGGGAGCCAGCGTCTGCTTCAGGACGGTTTTCACTGCCCATGGCAACAGACCGAGCGCACCCGGCTGCTTGTAGGACTGGGGCTTCTTGGGCGGGCGCTTCCGGAAAACTTCCGGGAACGCCGCGGGGTCCGTCTTGACCTGGGAGTCGGGGAACTCTTCACGCATGGCGCGAAGCTTCGGCATCGTGGTCGGCAGCTGTTTGTGCAGGTCGCCGGGACCGGCGAGGACGTCCCGCAGGGCCATGACGCGGGCCTGCTCGGGGTAGTACTGCATCGACACCAAGTGCTTGATGTCCGTGTTCAGGCTCTCGCGGAGGATTCGTCCGCCCTTGGGGAACGGGGAGTGCAGGAGGGTGGCGATGAGCCGGTTGCGCTCATGGTAGTACGCCTGCCAGTCGACGGAATCGTCCTTATCTGCCCATGAGACGTGCCATACAGCTGCACCCGGAAGCGTCACTGTCGGGAAGCCGGCGGCCCGGGCCCGGAGCGAGTATTCAGCGTCGTCCCACTTGATGAACACCGGCAGGGAGAGCCCGATGGTCTCCACCACGGCCTTGGGGATGAGGCACATCCACCAGCCGTTGTAGTCGGCATCCCAGCGGCGGTGCAACTGAGGCGTGGACCGCAGGCCGGCCTGGGAGAAGTCATGATTGCCAAGGCCCTCCACCGGTCCCCACAGGAACCTGTAGAAGTTGACCACCTCTGAGTAGGCATGCAGGACAGACTTGTTGTACATGTCAAACATGTGTCCGCCGACGATGGTCGGTTTGCGGCAGAGATCGGCGAACGCCACTGCGCGCATAACGCCCTCTGTCTCAAGTTCAATGTCGTCATCGAGCAGCATGACGTAGTCGCTCTTGTCTGAAACGAGCATCTCGTACATGTTGCGTGCGAAACCACCCGAACCGCCGAGGTTGCCCTGGTTGATGATCCGGAGCTGGTCTCCCATGGATTCAGCGACAGCGTCGAAACCGGCTTCGTCGGCGACCTTTTTGTTTCCTTGGTCGACGATGATCAGTTCGGCAAGAATTTCCCGAAGACCGGGGTCTCCGTCAATAGCCTTGATGGTTTCCAGGCAGTAGTCTGCGCGGTTGAAGGTGGTGACACCCAACGTCACGCGCCCCTGGGTGCGGCCCTCGTCCGGAACGGCCCAGTGAGCGCTCTTCAGGGTCATGCCGTCACCGCCGGCGATCAGGTCAAACCAGTACCACCCGCCGTCGCCGAACGGGGCAAGAGTCAGCTCGAAATCGTTCGAGGCGGAACCCTCGACCAACACGGAATCGACACGCTGGGATGCACCGCGTGCGTTGGAGCGGTAGACAATGATCGTACCTTCGCCCTCGGTTTCGAGGTGAAGGACCGTCTTTGTGGCAATCGTCCATTTGCGCCAGTAGCTCGCCGGGAAAGCGTTGAAGTAGGAGCCGAAGGAAAGACGTTCGCCACGGCGGACCTGGACGGAACCGCGGTCGAGGATGTCCTCCGGGTGGAGCTGCCGGGTCATGCCGACGGCCTGCACATCCGAGCTTCCCCGGCCTGATCTTTGAACTGTGCTCGTGTCCGGGTCTACGTACAGGGGGAGGGTGTCGAGGTCACGGTTCGCCGGGAAAATGACACGCTGGACAATCCGCAGGTTCTGTTCAGTTGAACCGGGGGCATTCACGTCGGTGGAAGCCGTCATGGCAGTCTCCTGGCTTTCGTTTGTTGTGGTGGTCATGCGTCCACTCCCCCACTTTCAAGCTTGGCGCCGCCTGTGAAGTGCGGCTTGATCTTGTTGTCGTACATGGACAAAGCTGAACCGATCGCCATGTGCATATCGAGGTACTTGTACGTTCCAAGGCGGCCACCGAACAGAACGGACTTCTCACCCTTGGCCAGATCGCGGTAAGCAAGCAGCTTTTGGCGATCGTCGGAAGTGTTGACGGGGTAGTACGGCTCGTCGCCCTTCTCCGCAAAGCGCGAGAACTCGCGCATGATGACCGTCGCGTCCTTGGTGTAATCCCGCTCCGGGTGGAAGTGGCGGAATTCGTGGATGCGCGTGTACTTTTCCTCGGCGTCGGGATAGTTCATCACTGCGCAACCCTGGAAGTCCTCAATGGGCAGGACCTCTTCTTCAAGGTCGATGGTGCGCCAGGAGAGGTCACCTTCTGCGTAGTCAAAGTAGCGGTCCACGGGACCCGTGTAGATGACAGGCACCTGTCCCAGCACGGAAGACCGGCCGAACTCGCCGTCGTCGAAGAAGTCCGTGTTGAGGACAACTTCGATGTTGGGGTGGTCCGCCATACGCTCGATCCAGGCCGTGTATCCGTCGACCGGCAGCCCTTCGTACGTGTCATTGAAGTAGCGGTTGTCGTAGTTGTAGCGAACCGGGAGCCGGGAAATGATCTCCGCGGGCAGGTCCTTGGGGTCCGTCTGCCACTGCTTGCCCGTGTAGTGCTTGATGAACGCTTCGTAGAGCGGGCGTCCGATCAGCTGGATACCCTTGTCGTTCAGGTTCTGCGGATCAGTACCGGCGAGTTCACCGGCCTGCTCGGCGATGAGTGCCTTCGCTTCGGTCGGGCTCATGGCCGAACGGAAGAACTGGTTGATGGTGCCCAGGTTGATGGGCATCGGGTACACCTCGCCCTTGTGGCTGGTGTAAACCTTGTGCTGGTACTTCGTGAAGGTCGTGAAACGGTTCACGTACTCCCAAACGCGTTCGTTGGACGTGTGGAAGAGGTGCGCTCCGTAGCGGTGCACCTCAATTCCAGTCTGCGCTTCGTTCTCGCTGTAGGCGTTTCCACCAATGTGGTGGCGGCGATCAAGCACCGCAACCTTCAGCCCCAACTCGGTAGCGGCGCGTTCTGCAATGGTCAGGCCAAAGAAACCCGAGCCGACGACGACGAGATCAGCGTTCACAAACTCTCCTGTGTATTGGCGTGCGGGCACAAAAATGCCCACGTCTACTGGTCAAGGCTACCCGACGTTACGATCGAATCCCGATTCGGGAACGCGCGTAAGGGGGCAGCGATTGACCGGAAAAACGAACGGGAGGCGTGGCCTGCGCCAGCCTCCCGTTCAAATGTGCAAAAATCCAGCCGCGCTACAGCGCGACGACAGCGCCCGTTTCGGCTGATTTGAGTACAGCCTCAGCAACGCGCAGGGTCTCAAGGCCTTCGGCCATTGTGACAATGTTCATGGACTTGCCCAGAACGGCGTCGCGGAAAGCCTCATGTTCCATCTTCAGTGGTTCACGCTTGGCCAAGGCAAAACGGGTCGACGATCCCTCGGACACACCACGGAATGCCGCGATGGAATCCCAGTCCGTCTGGAAGGTGCCGTTCTCGACAAACGTCAAGTCAGCGGAAATCGTGTCGGCAATGTATGCGCCACGCTCGCCCAGGACAACCGTCGTGCGTTCCTTCATGGGTGAGAGCCAGTTGACGATGTGGTTGGTTACTACGCCGTCCTTGAGGTGCCCGATCGCAGTGACCATGTCCTCGTGCTGACGACCACTCCGTGATGTAGTGTGCGCAACGACGTTGACAAAGTTACTCTGGGCCAGCCATGCGGTGAGGTCGATGTCGTGGGTAGCAAGATCCTTGACCACTCCAACGTCGGCAATCCGGGACGGGAACGGGCCCTGGCGCCGGGTGGAGATCTGGTAGACCTCGCCGAGATCGCCATTTTCAAGCCGCTCACGGAGGCTCTGCAGGGAGGGGTTGAAGCGCTCGATGTGCCCAACGGCGCCGATCAAGCCTTTGGAATCAAAGGCCTCCGCAATCCGGCGGCCGGAGACAGAATCGTTGGCAATCGGCTTTTCCACCAAGCAGTGCACGCCGGCCTCGGCCAGCTGGAGGGCAACTTCCTCGTGGAGGATTGTCGGCACGGCGGCGACAGCCATGTCGATGCCCTGCTCAATGAGTTGCTCGACGGAATTGCAAACCTCCAGCCCACTGGCAACGTTGTGGGGGTCTCCAAAGGAGTCAGCGACGGCGACAAGGTCAACACCCTCGAGCTCGCGGATAACGCGTGCGTGGTGACGGCCCATCATGCCCAGCCCAATGAGGCCAGCGCGCAGATTTGCCACTAGCTACCTGCCTTTGCAACGGCGTTGACAGCAGCGACGATCCGGTCAAGGTCATCCTGGCTAAGTGACGGGTGCACGGGAAGGGACAGCACAGTGGAGGCCGCTTCTTCAGTGACCGGCAGGTCATCGGAGGTCTGGAACGGCGCAAGGCGGTGGTTGGGAATCGGGTAGTAGACGCCGCAGCCCACGTTGTACTCCTCGCGCAAGGCCTTCGCGAAGCCATCACGGTCCTCGGCAATCCGGATGGTGTACTGGTGATAAACGTGCTCGTAGCCTTCAACGACCTTCGGGGTAACGACACCTTCGATGTTTGCATCGAAGAATGCTGCGTTCTCCTGCCGGGTCTTCGTCCAGCCTTCGACCTTGGTCAGCTGCACACGACCGATTGCTGCGTGAATGTTGGTCATGCGCGCGTTGAAGCCAACCAGTTCGTTTTCGTACTGGCGCTCCATGCCCTGGTTGCGAAGCAACCGAAGCCGCCGTTCGACGTCGGCCAGGCCGGTGCTGACCATGCCGCCCTCACCGGAGGTCATGTTCTTCGTCGGGTACAAGCTGAACATGGCGAAATCGCCGAATGTACCGACCTTGCGGCCGTTGACTGCCGCGCCGTGTGCCTGGGCAGCGTCTTCAAAGACCTTCACGCCGTGCTTGGCGGCGACTGCACCGATTCCGTCCACGTCAAACGGGTGACCGTAGAGGTGCACCGGCATGATGGCTGCGGTGCGGTCCGTGATCTTCGACTCGACGGAAGCAGGATCCAGCGTGTAGTGGTCGATGTCCACATCGGCGAAGACAGGAGTAGCACCCGTCAAGGCCACGGAGTTGGCTGTTGCCGCGAAGGTAAACGACGGCACGATGACTTCATCGCCAGGGCCAATGCCCGCAGCCAAAAGGCCGAGGTGCAAACCGGATGTTCCGGAGTTGACGGCCACGGCTGCCCTGCCGTCCAGGAGGACCTGCGAGAATTCCTGTTCAAAGGACGCAACCTCCGAACCCTGTGCGAGTTGGCCGGAGGCCAGAACAGCCTCTACTGCCTTGCGCTCTTCATCACCGATGATGGGCTTGGCGGGGGGAATGAATTCGGGGCTCATGCCTCTACCTCTCGAAGGGTCTCGTTCTGTTCAACATATGTGGCGCCGGTTTCCGGGCATACCCAGTTGTCACCGCTGCGTTGCAGCGGGAAACCGGCCTTGCCGACCCAACCATGGCGCTTGGCCGGAACTCCGACCATCAAAGCAAAATCAGGAACATCTTTGGCCACGACAGCACCCGCGGCCACAGTAGCCCAGCGTCCGATCGTGACCGGAGCAACACATACAGCGCGGGCGCCGATGGACGCGCCTTCACGAATAGTGACGCCCACGGGCTCCCAATCATGGGCGCTCTTCAAAGTTCCATCGGGTGCAACTGCCCGGGGGTATGTGTCATTCGTCAGCACTACGGCGGGTCCGATGAAGACCCCTGCCTCCAGTTCCGCGGGCTCGTAGACAAGCGCATAGTTCTGAACTTTGCAGTTGTCCCCCATCTTGACTCCGGAGCCGATGTAGGCCCCGCGTCCGACGATGCAATTGACCCCTAGTTCGGCCTGCTCGCGGACCTGGGCAAGATGCCAAATCTTCGATCCATCACCAATTACCGCCTTGTCTGAAACATCGGCGCTCTCCGCAACCACTATCACCGGTGAAGGTCCTTCCTCATTGAGCACACGCGACAACGAGTTTCATCTTAGCTGAGACACAAAGCCACAGCGTCAAGGCGCCGTTTACCCTTCCCTGGCAAAAGTTGTCCACATACACCTCATGGGGTGCTGCGGTTTCGTCCTGAGCTCCATAACGATGGTGGTGCATGCAAAGGGAGGACAAGGCAATGACGTTGGAGTGCACACTGGTTCGGAGCCCCACTGCGCCCATGCCAGCGGATCCGGAGGAATTGACCATCGAAGTACCGCCGGGCGCGTCCGGTGCCCAGCTGGAGGCACTGATCAAGGCCGTCCGGAACACCGGGCAGCTTTCTGTTGCAGGGCGACATCTCGCCGACCTGACCGTCGGGGTGCCACCTCTTGTGTCCGGTGCAGTGATCGTGGACGGATTCGTGCCGCCGGCGGAAACATCAACCATGCTTCCTCTGATGTTGCTCACCCATACCGGCCCTGCCGCAGGGTCTGTCTTCCGGATTCCGCGTGGGCAACACCACATTGGCCGTGGAACTGCAGGGATTTCGCTACCCGATCCTGGAATGTCCAGGGAACACGCATTACTGGATGTCTCGGGTGAACGCTTGGAAGTAACCAGCGTTGCTGCAGCGAACCCCATAGATGTGGACGGTCGGCCCGTCCGCCGCGCTTTGGTCACATCCCGCTCCAGCCTCCGTTGCGGGCATACAACTTTCAGCCTCGCGCCGGACAACGAGTGCTTTCCTGCCGTCGCAGCGGATGCGGGTCGTTCGGTGCAGGAACCAATCGAGGTGCCCTGCGCAAAGAACCACGGGAGCCGGGCCACCATCGCGCTTGCCGCAGGGTTGCCTTTGATTGCCGGCATCGGTCTCGCGGCGGCCACCGGGATGTGGATGTACTTGGGGTTCTCTGCGATATCCGCGCTTGGCTTGGTTTTCCCCTTGTTGCTTGGGGGAAAGGGACGGCAGGAATACCGCCGAGCGCTTGATCATGCGGTTCGCGAAGACATCGCCAGACGCCACCGTTGCTCGCCTTCTGCCGCCGAGTTACTGGTAGCCGGCCAAAGCCGTCCGGCGGCCGCGGGACCTGGCGCAAGGGGTTTGGCCTCAGGCGGAAACCCCGGGACGCCGTCGCCGGATACCAATGCAGGAGGTGTCCAGGCTGAGCCCCGGGTTTGGTTGCGACTGGGCACCGCCCAGTCCTCGGCCAATATCCGCCTCGTCCCTGGCGACCGACATTTCTCACCGCCACCCGTCGGCTCGTGCCCTGTCTCGTTAGATCCTGGCCATCGGCGCGTGGCTATACAAGGCCACGGCAAACACGTGGCAGCCTTGCTTCGATTCATCGTCATGCAGCTTGTAAGTTTCCCAAACTCAGCCTCTGCTCCCATCGTGTTGCTGGGGGCAGTCGAAGACCTGCCCCTGAGTGCCCGGTTTCTCCCTCAGGTGACCCTCGCTGCGGACGCTGACGCGGCCGTGGCTGCCTTGAACACGCTCCGGCATGGCCGGCAGGGCACTCTTATTGTGATGGAGAGCCCAACAGGGCAGGAGAACGAGGCCCTTTCCCGAGCCATCCAGGCTTCGCATCAGGCCCAGTGGCAGGTACTGCACTGTCACTCCGGGGCTTCAGTCCCCCTGGACGCCATCACCATCGAACCGTCGGGCGTGGCTGCATCTTTTGAGTCGGCAGGTGAGCGCTTCGATTTTGTGCCCGACCTCGTTCCCGCCGAGGTATTCGATCGCTTCTGCCGGACAGTTGCCGCAAGGTTGAGCGAGCAAGCGCCGCGTACTCACGGCGTTCTTCCGGACCGGTCTTCACTGGCGGCCCTTCTTCCCTACGGCCAACGCCGGATCCTTAGCAGGTGGCGCACTGCCTCCGGACTGGAAAGCCTGACAGCTGTGCTGGGAGAAGGCCGGGCCGGCCCGGTCACATTCGACCTCAAGATGGACGGTCCCCACCTTCTGATTGCGGGTACTACCGGCTCTGGAAAGTCCGAACTGCTGAAGACTTTCGTTGCTTCCATCGCGCTGAGCGTCCCGCCGGAGCACGCAGCTTTTCTGTTTTTCGATTTCAAGGGCGGTTCAGGGCTGGGTCCGTTAACAGCCCTCCCGCACTGCGTGGGCATCCTGACGGATCTGAGCCGGCAGCATCTTGATCGGGCATTGGAGTCGCTGCGTGGAGAAATACGGCTCCGCGAGAAGCTTTTCGCCGACTGGGGGGCAACGGACCTCGCACAATACCAACGAACGAAGGGCGCCAAGGACTGCAGGCTCCCGCACCTGATCCTGGTCATAGATGAGTTCCGGATCCTTGTCGACGAGGCTCCGGCTGCGCTCCACGAACTCATGCGGGTGGCGACGATCGGACGTTCCCTGGGAATCCATCTGGTCATGGCCACACAGCGACCACAAGGAGCCTTGACCGCTGATATAAGGGCAAACGTGACCTCCAGCATCGCACTTCGAGTCCAGTCGGAGATGGAGTCGGTGGACATCATCAATTCGAAGGCTGCTGCGTCAATAGGCGTTGATGTTCCCGGGCGGGCGTTCCTGGCAACGGCAGCGAAGGAGCCCGAAGAATTCCAAGCAGCCTCTCTGGACGCTCCGCAATCCGGCGGTGTGTCGTCCATGGCCGACCATTTGTCGCCAGGAAGCGGCGCCGCGCCTGACCGGGTTGTTCGGTCTGCTGCCCAGGCGCTCGGCGAACCCTTCGACAGCCGGGATCTCGTCGGCAAGGACGTCGACGGTTCCGGCCGCAGCACGTCCCAGGCACTTACAGGCGCCGGGAGTTTGGTATCCAATATTAACGCCGCTTGGCGCCACTTGGGCACTCCCTCTCCCCGAAGCCCCATCGCAGCACCCCTACCGCACTCGATTCCTTGGACGGCCGAACTCTCAACTGAGGGTGAACCTGAGGTGATGCATGAAAGCGATAGGGCATCCTGGCGGGTGGGACCGGTGGCACTGGTGGACAAGCCTGCGCAGCAACGGGTTGAGTGCCTCACTTGGATGCCCGCCGACCATGGACACCTGGCATTGATTGGCAACGCATCAAGTGGCATGCAGGACAGCTTCCGCGCGATCACCGCCCTGGTGGCCACCCGGGCGCCCCAGCCCCATCTCTACATTCTGGACGCGAGCCGATTACTGGGTCAGCTGGAGTCGCAACAAGGAATCGCGGCTTTCGCGCGTGTCGATCAAGTTGGCTTCGCGGCCCGGATCCTGTCGCGGTTGGCAGCCGAAATGGAGCGACGGCGCGCCTTGGGTGGCCTCGAGGGGCGTTGCTGGCCACTGGTGCTGATCGTGGCCGGCTGGTGCTCTTGGTCAACGGCCTTCCGAGGAGGCCCCCACGAATGGGCTGAGGGCATTCTGCACGACATCGCCAGGGACGGAAGCCCCGTGGGCATCACTCTTCTGATTTCCGGGGAGCGGGAACTGGTCAGCTCCCGCATGTTTGCCGCAATCCCAAATCGTGCCTATTTTCCTTTGGGGACAACTGATGAATCCAGGTTCCACTGGCCTCGTCTTCCCGAAGTGGAACCCGTTCGGGGGCGGGCCGCAGTGATGGGAAACGTCGTCGAGGGTCAAACGGCCACAGCGCAGTTCAGGGAGGCGCCAACAGCTGGGCTCTGGCCTTTTGGGGACTTGGCTCCGGCCGAACCGCCTTTTCGCTTGCGACCCCTCCCCCACCTGCTGACACGCGAGGACTTCCTCAACCGCAAGGCAGCGCTGGCCAGCTCGAAGAAAGAGCCGCGTACGGCAATCCGGTCGGTGCGGGTGGATGAAAAGGTGCCGGAGCCTCTCTGGATCGGCGTCGCCGGTGATGAAGCACAACCCGCAGCGCTACCCCTCAGGGACAAGGGAGTCAGCCTTGTCCTGGGCGGCCCAAGTTCCGGCAAGAGCACCATTCTTGGATCGTTGGTCTGCTTGAACCCGGGGACCGTGTGGCTCTTTCCACCGGACGCAGCCTCTGCGGGAGCGTTCTGGGCTTCAACTGCGTCGGAGGCCACTGCGGGAAACCTGGATCCTGGAAGTGTGCTGCTGGTGGATGACGCAGACTCCCTGGATGCCCAGGGCCGCCAGGCTCTCAATGCCCTGGACGGGCAAGTCGCAGGCATCATCCTGACAGCTACGTTCGGCCCGACCCTACATCAACTTCCTCTGGCCAGGCAGGTGCAAGCAGCCGGCATGGGGTTGGTCTTGTCGCCCTCAAGACCGCACGACGGCGAGCTCCTGGGTGTCCGGCTTCAATCCGACACCGCGCGGCGCCCTGGCCGCGGCTTCATTGTCGACCGCGGTGTAATTACTCCCTGCCAGGCAGTACTCTCCTCCGGCCTTCCAACACGCGGGTGACCGCACCCGGAACGCCGTGCGATGGACCGCTATAAGACGTCGCCGGAACCACCTGTACGCGATGCGTAAGAGATGACGTCTTTTTGGAAGAGGAAGATGATTGCGGCAAGCGCAGGAAGGATCATTGCCAGCCCTTGGAACACGAGTCCGCCCGTCATGGTTGGAAAACCTATGGTGAGGACGAATAGTTGGGCCACCAGCGCAGCCGCGCGGGTCCACCTGTACCCGCGGAACAGGAAATGCCCCACCGAGAACAGCCACGTTGAGAAAGCCAGCAACAGAACGAGCGTAAAGACCGCTCCCCAAAAAGTCAGCACTGGAGCGCCAGTGAGGAGCTCGAAGCCATACCAGGCCGCGGCCGCCAGCAAGGCAAGCGCTTCGAGCACAACGACGACGGAAATGATCAGAATCCCTCGGGGACGCACGGTTCCCGAGTTGCTCGGAGACTGTCGGCCGGAACCATTGTTTCCATCGTGGCCAGCGTGAGGTTGGGCAGGGTCTACAGGAGGTCTTGACACACTGGCACACTACCGGACATAGTCATCTAGCAGTGAGGGCACTGGCGGCTGATGTGATGCATCGCTCACGGATTCCGAGCATTTCGACCACTAACACCCCTTGTTTACAAGGCGTTAACATGAAACGCTTGACTCAGACGACCAAGGGGGCCCATGCGGGCCCCTTTCCTTTGGAGCCTCTCGTGAATGTTTTCACAAAAGGCCCTTCTAGTTCTCACGAATGGAGTGACTGATCAGCATGGATTGGCGTAATCGCGCAGCCTGCCTCGACAAGGACCCGGAGCTCTTCTTCCCAGTCGGCAACACGGGACCAGCACTTCTCCAGATCGAGGAAGCCAAGAGCGTCTGCCGCCGCTGCCCCGTGGTGGACACCTGCCTTCAGTGGGCATTGGAGTCCGGCCAGGACGCCGGCGTTTGGGGCGGAATGAGTGAAGACGAACGACGTGCACTCAAGCGTCGCGCAGCACGCGCACGTCGCGCCTCCTAGTTTCGAAGAAAGAGAAAGGCCGCGGACCGAATGGTCCGCGGCCTTTCTCTTTATGGCAGACAGAACATGAGGGCGCTAGGCCCGGGCGAGGTTAAGGACAATCTCCACGGCTGTCCCGCCACCCTCCCTCGGGCTCCACTGGATGGTTCCGCCGAGCTCACTGGTGACCAGGGTTCGGACGATCTGCAAGCCCAAACCCTCCGTGTACTGTCCGTCCGGCAACCCCACGCCGTCGTCGGCAATGGTGACGGTCAGGAACTCGTCCTTGCCGTCCCCTTCGGCCCGGTCAGCCACCAGCCACACTGTTCCGGTGCGGCCTTCCAGTCCATGCTCGACAGCATTGGTAACAAGCTCGTTGATGACCAGTGCCAGCGGAGTCGCAAAATCGCTGGGCAGCTCCCCAAAAAGCCCTGAACGTTCGGTTCGCACCTGTTGCGACGGCGAGGCCACTTCGGCTGACAGCCGGAATTGCCGCCCGATCAACTCGTCGAAGTCAACGCTCTGCGTAAGACCTTGGGACAGAGTTTCATGCACGAGTGCGATCGTGGCTACACGCCGCATCGCTTGTTCGAGGCCTTGCTTGGCCTCGTCGCTGACCATTCGCCTTGACTGCATGCGCAGGAGGGCGGCCACAGTCTGCAGGTTGTTCTTGACCCTGTGGTGGATTTCGCGGATGGTCGCATCCTTGGTGACGAGCTCCATCTCCCGGCGCCTGAGCTCGGAAACGTCGCGACAGAGCACCAGGGCGCCGAAGCGGTGTTGCTCGTCGCGAAGCGGGATGGCTCGCAACGAAAGGCTGACTCCCCTGGATTCAATTTCACTTCGCCATGGCATGCGGCCCGTGACCACCAAAGGCAGGGTCTCGTCAACCATCCGCCGGTCCTTCAGCAAGCCTGCGGTCACTTCCGCCAATGAACGGCCTTCCAACGACTCGACTTCACCGAGTCTGCGGAATGCCGAAACCCCATTGGGACTTGCGTATTGGACTATGCCGTCGGCATCGAGCCGGATCAGTCCGTCACCGACCCTCGGAGCCCCTCGACGCGAGCCCGTCGGAGAAGCAAAGTCCGGCCACAGTCCGAGAGTGCCCATGCGAAGAAGGTCGTAGGCACACTGGCGATATGTCAACTCCAGCCGCGAAGGCATACGGGAGCTGGAGAGGTCCATGTGGGACGTTACGACGGCGAGTGTTCTTCCGTTGCGCACCATGGGAACCGCTTCAACGCGTAGGGCCATCTCGCTGCTCCAGCTTGTTTCGCTTGAACGCTCGATGGCCCTGCTGTTCCATGCTTTCTCCACCAAGGGCCGGAGATCCGAGCGGATGCCCTCACCCACGAAGTCCGCATGGAACACCGTGTGCGATGTTGACGGACGGACGTGGGCGAGGGCAATGTAGCCGAACTCAGGGTGTGGGAACCACAACGCAAGGTCAGCGAAAGCCAGGTCGGCGACCATTTGCCAGTCACCGACGAGGAGGTGCAGCCATTCGGCATCTCCAGGCCCGAAATCAGCGTGTTCCCTGATGGGGTCTGTAAAGATTGCCACTGCACCTCCATTTGCGACGCGAGGATGTTCCTAGCGTCGGACGATTGACCTCAAGAGCCTTAATGCTACCGACAGTGAGGCCATGTCGTCGGCCTCGAGTGCGTTGACCTCATCAAACATGGTCTTCGCCCTGCCCAGTTGCTCGGCGTTCAGCCCCTCCCATGCCTTGAGCCGTTCTTCGGCAGACGCATTGGGTTCGGTTGCTTCAAGGACTGACGTAGTCATGTCGGCAACGGTCGAGTACAGGTCGTCCCGCAGGGCTGCCCGGGCAAGAGCCTGCCAACGGTCATCGCGCGGCAGGGAGCTGATGCGTTCGAGCAACGAGTCCACGTGGAAGCGGTTGAACACTGTGTAGTAAACGTGTGCCACATGTTCCACGGTGTCGTTGCCGGTCTGGGCGATCCGGGCGATGTCCAGAAGGGCGTAGCTCTCGAAGAGTTCCGCCCACCTCCGGGCGAGGTGTTCGGGAAGATCCCAACTCAGCGCCTTGTCGAGCCAGCCACTGATGCGGACCTTGTCCTCACCACGCAGGTAGTCCAGAAGCTTGGCGCGCAACGGTTCCATCATGGGCTTGAACGCTTCCACGACGCTGGCAATCGGCTGTGATGCCATTCCTTGTCCCAGTACCCAACGCACTGCCCGGTCGAGCAAGCGCCGGATGTCGAGATGAACTTCGCTCCAGTGCTCGGTGGGGAATGACGCCGGCAGCGCATTCAGCTCAGCCACCATTGGGTCGAGGTCGTAGATTTCGCGCAGGGCTACAAATGCTTTGGCCACTGCGACCTCGTTCGCCGATGTTTCTTCGATGGCCCTGAACGCAAACGTGATGCCGCCCAGGTTGATGATGTCGTTTGCCACCACGGTGGCGATGATCTCGCGCCGCAGCGGGTGGGTGTCCAGCTCGGCGTCGAACTTCTCGCGCAACTGTTTCGGGAAGTAGTTGCGGATGGTGTCCGAGAACCACGGGTCGTCAGCCAGGTTGCTTTCGCGCAACGCCGTACCCAGCTCAATCTTCGCGTAAGCCGCGAGGACCGCGAGCTCCGGTGAGGTTAAGCCCTGGCCCTGTTCCAAACGGGCACGGAGGGTATCCGTGGTTGGCAACGCTTCAAGGTCCCGCTTGAGGTCGGCGGATTTCTCCAGCCAGTCCATGAGCCGCTCATAACTTGGACTCCAGTCCGCGACCCGCGTACGGTCATTGAGCAGCAGGATGTTTTGATCGATGTTGTCCTGCAGCACCAGCCTGCCGACCTCGTCGGTCATGTCGGCGAGGAAGGCAGCCCTCTCAGCCTCTTGAAGCTTGCCGGCCGCCACCATCCGGTCCACGAAGATCTTGATGTTGACCTCGTGGTCCGAGCAGTCCACGCCTGCGGAGTTGTCGATCGCATCCGTATTAAGGATGACGCCTTGCAGAGCGGCTTCAATACGCCCGCGCTGGGTCAATCCGAGGTTTCCGCCCTCTCCAACAACCTTGACCCGCAAGTCACGCCCATCCACGCGAATGGAATCGTTGGCCTTGTCACCGACTGCTGCGTGGGTTTCCGTGCTCGCCTTGACGTAGGTGCCGATACCACCGTTGTAGAGGAGGTCGGCCGGTGCCAGCAGGATTGCGCGGAGCAGTTCAGGCGGGCTGAGTTGTGTCGTTCCCTCGGGCAAGCCCAACGACTTCCGCACCTGTTCGGAGACCGGAATCGTCTTTGCCTGGCGTGCATACACACCGCCGCCCTCACTGATGAGTGCACGGTCGTAATCGTCCCAGGAAGAACGGGGCAGCTCAAACAAACGTTGCCGCTCAGCGAAGGATGCTGCTGCATCAGGTGCAGGATCGAGGAAGATGTGGCGGTGGTCGAAGGCGGCCACCAGCCTGATGTGGCGCGATAGCAGCATGCCGTTTCCAAAAACATCACCTGACATATCGCCAACACCCACCACGGTGAACTCTTCGGTCTGGGTGTCGAGGTCGAGTTCGCTGAAGTGACGCTTGACCGACTCCCAGGCTCCGCGCGCCGTAATACCCATCGCCTTGTGGTCGTAACCGACCGATCCACCGGAGGCGAAGGCGTCACCCAGCCAGAAGCCGTACTCGGCCGCCAGGCCATTTGCCGTGTCCGAGAAAGTAGCCGTGCCCTTATCGGCCGCCACCACCAGGTAGGAGTCGTCGCCGTCGTGACGAACAACGTCCGACGGCGGGACAAGCCTTTCGCCGTCGGCCGACGTCACGAGGTTGTCCGTAATATCCAGCAAGCCCCGGATGAAAGTCTTGTAGCTTTCGATACCTTCGGCCATCCAGGCGGCGCGGTCCACGGCGGGATTGGGCAGTTTCTTCGCGAAGAACCCGCCCTTGGCACCCGTTGGGACGATAACGGCGTTCTTGACGGTCTGTGCCTTCACCAGCCCAAGGATCTCGGTTCGGAAATCCTCCCTACGGTCCGACCAGCGGAGACCGCCACGAGCCACCTTGCCGAAACGCAGGTGCACCCCTTCAACGCGTGGGGAGTAAACCCAGATTTCGAACATCGGACGCGGGAAGGGCAGTCCCTCAATCGACGTCGGGTCCAGCTTGAAGCTGAGGTATTCCTTGTTCTGGAAGTAATTGGTTCGCAGCGTGGACTCAATAAGGTTAATGAAGGTCCGCAGGACACGGTCGGCATCCAAGGTGGCAACCTGTTCCACCGACTCGGCGAGGGAGGCACGCGCTGCCTCCTGGCGTTCGTCCCGCACCTCGTCCGCCACCGAGGGATCGAATCGTGCTGAGAAGAGTTCAATGAGCCCACGCGCAACGTCGGGGTTGCCCAGCAGGGTATCGGCGATGAAGCCGAAGGAGTTCGTGTTCCCCATTTGGCGCATGTACTTGGCGTACGCCCTCAGCACCACTACCTGACGCCAGTGCATTCCTTCGCGGAGCACCAGGCGATCGAAGTTGTCGGATTCCACCGCACCGGTGACTGCAGCACCGAAGGACTGGGCCAAGAGACTTCCGGTAGCCAGGGGGTCGACTCCCGCGGGGTACTTCAGTCCCAGGTCGTAGAGGAAGAAATCGCGATGATCCGCAGTTTCGATCTCGAATGGCCGCTCATCCAGTACTTCCAGGCCAAGGTTGTGGAAGTAGGGAAGGATCTGGCTCAGGCTCTTTGGCTCCATCAGGTAGAGCTTGACCCGGGCGTCTTCCTCCAAAGCCTCACCCGCTCCGTCGGGAAGGTATACGTGGACGCCGGGTTTCACATTTCGAGTGGCTTCACCGGCCCGCTCCGCCTGGGCACCGTATTCCTCAAAGCGTTCGATGTCCTGCAGCGCGTCTTCGACCTCATAGTCCACGCGGTAGCCAGCGGGGAACGCTTCGGCCCAGAGAGCCGCCAGGGCATCTGCGCTCTCGGCAGGGTGATGCTCTCGAAGCACCTCCGTAATGCCCTCGCTCCAGGACCTCGACGCCCGCATCAACCGGTGTTCGAGTTCCTGTACGTTCACTTCCGCCAGCTCAGCGGTGCGGGGCAAACGAATCCGGAAGAAGACACGGGCAAGTGCCGATTCAGTGATCCGGGCCTCGTAGTCGATCGTCTCGGCCTGGAACGTCTCACGGAGTTCCTGCTCGATCCGAAGCCGGACACTGGTGGTGTAGCGGTCGCGGGGCAGGTAGACAACGGCAGACATGAAGCGGCCGTAAATATCGGGACGCAGGAACAGCTTCGTCCTGCGGCGCTCCTGCAGGCGCTGGATCCCCATGGCGGTTGCGGCAAGATCCGCTATCTCGATCTGGAAGAGTTCGTCCCTGGGGTAGGTCTCAAGGATGCCCAGGAGGTCCTTGCCGGAGTGTGAGTCAATCGGGAAACCAGCATTCCTCAGGACCGCGTCAACTTTGTCCCGGACGATCGGGATACTGCGGACAGAACCCGTGTAGGCACTCGTGGCGAACAACCCGATGAACCGGCGTTCACCGTTGACGTTGCCCTGGGCGTCAAAGCTCTTGACGCCGATGTAGTCGAGGTAGGCAGGACGGTGGACCGTGGAGCGCGAGTTTGCCTTGGTGATGACCAGCGCCCGCTTCTCTCTTGCCCTCTTGCGACCCGCATCGGTCAAGTGTTGTACCTGGCGGGTGGTGTCCCCTGCGCGGAGGAGTCCCAGGCCACTGTCCTCACGAAGCTGCAGGACGTCCTCGCCCTCTTCCTCCACGAGGTCATATTCGCGGTATCCCAGAAAGGTGAAGTTGCCGTTGTCCAGCCAGCGCAGAAGGTCCTGCGCCTGCCGCAGCTCAGCAACCTGCTCGGGATGGGAGACTCCGCCGAGCGCTTCTGCCAGTTCCAGCGCCTTGCTGCGCATTTTCGGCCAGTCCTCGACGGCGGCACGCACGTCCCCGAGAACGCGATGCAGGCCTTCGATGAGTTGTGCGCGGGCGTCATCGCTGACACGGTCAATTTCGACGGCGATCCACGACTCCATGTGCGAGGCATTGTCACCATCGCCGAGAAGGTGGGCGATGCTCGGCAGAGCAGCGGTGTCGCCACTGGAAATACCCACAGTGGACGGGACCCGGGAAACGCTGCGCATTTCGCCGGAAACCCGGTCACGGGTCACGACGAACAAGGGGTGCATGACCATGCGGATGGCGCAGTTTTGGCGGACGAGCTCTGCGTTCACGGAGTCCACAAGGAAGGGCATGTCATCCGTGACGATATAAACAACGTTACGATCCGATTCGCTGCCGATTTCCACCAGGGCGTTTCCCGGACGGCGCGACTGGGCGACCGCTTTGTGCTTGGTGGCCCGCGAGATCAGCAGCTCCGGGGAATATGCCTGCGCATCCTCCTCCGCGAGGTGCTCGTAGTAGTCACCGAAGAACCCTTCACGGACAACTGCTGCATCGGACCGATCCTCCACGCTGGATCCTGACGACATCGACAAACGCCTCCATCACAAGTTGATTGCTGCGACTCTGCAGCCCACATGCCGAGCCTAGCGCTTAAGGCGCTGCAGGGCTCTGATACTTCGCCCAAAGGAATTGCGTTTTTGATGGACAGGTGCACATACGAGGCCGGCGATGGCAATCCTCAGCTCTGAATCGGGTGCGCATTCCAAGAGCACAGATCCCGTGAGCAGCGCCGTATCGCAAGCGAGCGGATCCGAGGGGAGGTAAGCGTCGATGCCCGTGCCTGGACCGTACCGGTTCCAGGCATCCTGCAACTGTTGGCGCGGGGCATATCCAACGGCTGATCGCTTGACTTTGTTCAACACAATTCGTGGCGACGCCTGCGGAACAACCTCTGCCAGCTCAGCCAAACCCCGCACCAGCCGTGGCACGCCGATGGCATCCGCGGTCCCCACGGCAAAGACAACGTCGGCCAGCTCAAGACTGCGAAGTGTTGCCGCGTTACGCCTGGGAGCCAAAGTGTCAAAGCTGAGTTCTTCATCGGATTCGAGACAGAAGCCCACGTCAATTACCACAGTGTCGGCCAGCTGCCTGGCTCTCTCCAAAACGCGAGTCAGAGCTGCGGCCCGTAGTTCAGTCCAACGGTCCGCCCGCGTGGTCCCGGTCAAAACGCGAAAAGAACCCGCCTTGGTGAAGACGCGGCTGGCCGTACCCGCCAGGGCATCGGCATCGAGCAGGCCCTGGTCGGCGAGTCTGCACGCTTGGGCCAAACCAGCCGACTCGTCCAGAAGGCCCAGCATCGCCGACACGCTGGCTCCGTAGCTATCCGCGTCCACCAGGATGACCGACTGACCATCAGCGGCCAATTCCGCCGCCATGTTGACCGCAAGCAAAGTCCTGCCCGGGGCACCGGTTGGCCCCCACACCGCGAAGATGCGCCCCGCACCATCACTGGGCTCTTCCGATTTCCCATCCGGCAGCGCCAGCTGCGGCGGTTCAACACTTGGATCCGCGAAACCCGCGCTGAGGCCATTGTCGGCCCGACCATAACGGCTGGCGCGTGCCACTGCTTGGGAAATCTCGTCCGCGAGGGCTTTGGGTTCAATATCCGAGGACGCGGCAACAACTCCGATGGAGCGGAGCCGCCCGGCTTCATCCGGATTATCGGTCAAGGCGAGGATAGAGACACCTACCGCCGCAAGCCTGTCCACCAACGTCGTGGTGAGTTCCTCGCAGCCGTCACCGACTATGGCCGCCAGCGCCAAACCGCTCTGGCACGCAGCCATCAGTTCGGCGAGTTCTGAACAGCGTCGGACAACCGTCACAGGGCCGTGCAGGCGTTCCAGCCCCTCAATGACGGCTTCCTGGGCGGCACCAACGGTTACGACGGGGATACTCATGAGACCCGTCCCGCTGGATTCCAGACCACGGAAACCTTGGCCTTGTTGGCCTGCGCCCCGAGCAGTTTTGGCATCTGCCCGTCTGTGACCAGGACGAGCACCGTTGAGGTTTTCGCCGCTCCCAATGTGGCAGAGCCGGGGACTATCTGCGCGATCTCAGCGCCCGGCAGCAGCAGCTGCGGATCCTCATAAGCCGCAGCCGCTCCAGGCATGGCAACCCAAACATCCACCCGGGCCCCTGGGCCCGCCTGGGCCGGCAACTCCCCGTCCATGGCAATGGCCACAGGCTTTCTGTCCAACGCATCGGCTGTGCCGAGGCTTTCACGGGGCAGCAGCTGGTTCCTGGCCACCCGCTGCAGGGCGACCTTCCCGGCTGACAGTCCATCCTCAACGGTGATGTAGCCTTCCTCAACCTCATCCAAACGGACCTTGACGATGGAAAGGTCCTCAGTGGTTATCTGCTGGCCGACCGCGATCTCTTCCCGGGCGGCGTATACCTGCGTCGTTTTGTCAGCACTTCCAACCAAGGCAACTGCTCCGGCCACTGACAGGAGCACCAGCAGGACGCCTATCAGCAGCCGGGGGTCCTTCCATGAAGGCTTGCTGATGCGTGCGGCGGCAAGAGGTGCAATTGGACCCATGTTTGTCTACTCCCCCAGAACGTGTTGTGAGCATGGTCGGCGGACCCGCCTCCCCATTCTTACCGTCGGGCGATATCCACCCCAAAGCCAGTGGCCGCAAATGGGCCGAAACTGTGGATAACTACACCAAACGACAGTGTGAGTGGCAAAATGGAGCCATGCCCCGATTCCTGACATTGGCCGATGTCGCCGAACAGCTCCAGATAAATTCCCCCCAGGCGTACGCCCTCGTCCGCAGCGGGGAGCTCAAAGCAATCCAAGTGGGAGGGCGCGGACAATGGCGTATCGAAGAGACGATGCTCGAGCAGTACATTCAAGACCGATACGCCGAAGCCAGCCGAATGATAGAAGAGGCCAAATCCAAGTCAGGCCAGCCTGGCAGCCGGAGCGCCTAGAGCTCCTGGCCGCTGGCTGAGCTGAGCGCCACGAGCGACCCGAAGGGGACAGTGACAACACTGGCCACATTGCCGGGGCGCCGGACTTCACCGTCTTGCACCACAGCGACATCAAAGTGATCCCGCCCCACCCTGTCGATGACACCCCTCAACTCAAGACCCCCGTTGGCCAACGCGCCTAAATGCACAATCACCGACGCCCGGTTCCTGGCCAACGCCCTCAGCGCTGTGGCCATACCCAGCGGAGATTGGAGCCGCGGAGAGGCCTTCTGCGCATACCGGCCCAGTCCCTGATAACTGAGGACCGAAGGGAAGGGAACCAGCCATTGCCGGACGCCCTCGGTCAGGACCAACCACTCACCTCCAACGTGGGTAACCACCCCGAGGAGCGTCGCGCCGCCGGAGAGGACCACTTTGACCTTCGCGGCACCCAGGGCACGTAACCGATCGGTGAGTTGGATCGTCGCCAGCTCCACCCTGGCCCGTTCAGTGATCTCCGTTTCCCTCTCCAAGGCCCGTTCAGCCAAAAATTGTGCTTCCAAATCGTTGAAGAGAGAGTCCCATCTCATGTCGTCAGACTAGGCTGCATTACGGAGCCAACGCCAATCCCTGCCCGTCAAGGCAGACCCACGATTGGACAGGCATGAAAAAGTGTGCCAAAAATGGACTCCAGATTGATCAAACTCCATCAAATTGCATCAAACGAAGCTTGGGGGCTTTGAATGGCACGAACCTTGCGGAGAGACACCGGGCTTGCTGTGGCGATCCTTGGGCTGGGACTCCTTCTGGCGCTGGCAGGCAACATCCTCGTCGGCCAATGGCAGACTTCCCAACGACATCATCAGAGCCTTTCCTTTGATGTGTTGGCAGGATTTGCTGCAAGCGCCGCGGGAACAGCGATAGTTGCCTGGTGGGTGCTTTCCCTAGTGATGGCATTTCTCGCCGCCCTCCTCCACCGGGTGGGCGCCGGCAACAGAGCCACTGCCCTCTCCAGGTTCAGTCCCCCGTTCATGGTCAGGCTTGCGATAGCCGTACTGAGCATGAACCTCCTTGGCGGTGGCTTGGCTCAGGCAGACGTCCAACCAACGCCGGAGTGGATTCCGACTTCCACGCACGGCCGCACAGTCCTCACGGAGCCGTCTCCTGCAGCCACGGGCGGAGCTGACAGCAGCAACACAACGTCCACCGCGCCCGATCCGGGCTGGCGGCCCCGGCCGCCCGTGGTTGTTCCAGGGCTACTCAGCCAGCCAGGATCCCGCGACGCAGCAGCCGCACCCGGGAGCGTGAGCGGTGTGGAGGTAAAAGCCGGGGACACACTCTGGTCCATAGCCGCCTCGAGGCTGGCACCGTTTTCGACTGACGTGGATGTTGCCGCCGCATGGCCGAAGTGGTACGCCGCGAACCGCTCTGTCATCGGTGACAACCCCGCCGTACTGCTTCCAGGCCAAATCCTTCAACCTCCCGAACCCGCATAGCAGCGGCAACGTCACACCCGGACTCAATGAAACAGCCGCCTACTCAGGGGCGGCAGCAAGCCTCACAGCAAACCCCAGCGTCATCCCAGCAGAAGCCACCCGAGCATAAGCGTTCCCCGCGCTTTGGCTCATGTAGTGAATGCCAGAGGTATGACCTTGTCCGTTGCAACCGCAAACCGTCCCCCAATCCGCCAAGGCCCCCAACGTGCCAGCGCCTCGTCCGGCTCGACAAAAGGGGCCGACACAGACATCCGGTTGGTGGCGCGCAGTATTGCCCAGGCCGCCCTTGAGGTTCTTGCAGGCACGCGTCCGCTTGTGCAGTTGTCGCGCTCGCTGGACCCGGAATGCTATTTGGCCCTTCAACATCGCGCGGCTCTGACCCGCAAACATGCAGCGCGCAGCAAGGGAAGTCCACAACCGCACCTCAGCCCGATGGTCCGTTCGGTTCGCGCTTGTTCCATCAGTGAATCAATTTGCGAAGCCAGCATCGTCGTCGCTGAAGAGGGCCGTTGCCGTGCGGTTGCCATGCGACTCGAACGGACCGACGGCTTGTGGCAGGTTACTGCGCTGGAGATCGGCTGAGTCCATGGGAGTCCGGGCCGGGGTCCACAAGTCTGGATAAGTCCGGATAAGTCCGGATAAGGCGAAGGGGCGATCCCCGGACCGGTATGTCCGTGGGATCGCCCCCTGGTGTTCCTAACGCTTATTGTTCCTAGCGGCGCTTCTTCTTCGCCGGTTTGCGCTGTTCTTGGCTTGCTGCCTTGGCAGGGTTCCCTGAACGGCCCGACGCACGTCCTTCGATCCGCGTCTGCGTAGCGCCATCTTCACCGGGTGCGGTGTACTGCAATTGGGCCGGTTTCTCCGGTGCCTGCAGGCCAGCGGCCCGGATCTGGGGATCGTGATGTTCTGTGTGTCCCCCGGCTGCCGAATCATCCGCCACCACGACATCCTCGGCCGGCGTCACTTCCACCTCAAGGTTGTACAGGAAACCGATGCTCTCCTCGCGGATGGCCTCCATCATGCTCTGGAACATCACGAAGCCTTCGCGCTGGTATTCCACCAGCGGATCACGCTGCGCCATTGCTCGGAGCCCGATTCCCTCCTTGAGGTAGTCCATCTCGTAAAGGTGTTCCTGCCATTTACGCCCAAGAACCGACAGTACAACGCGGCGTTCCAGTTCCCGCATGCTCTCGGAACCGATGGCTTCTTCGCGTGCCTGATAGACGAGGCGCGCATCGGAGAGGATTTCTTCGCGCAGGAAATCAGCCGTAATCCTCGACTTGCCGCCGGCTTCCTCAATGACTTCTTCAGGGGTTACCGTCGCCGGGTACAGGGTCTTCAGGTTCGTCCACAGCTGGTTGAAGTCCCAGTCGTCGCCATTGCCTTCGGCCGTTGCTGCATCAATGAGGGAGTTGATGGTGTCCTCAAGGAAGTACTGGACCTTTTCGTGCAGGTCATCGCCCTCAAGGATCCGACGGCGGTCGCCGTAGATTGCTTCACGCTGGCGGTTGAGGACGTCGTCGTATTTCAGGACGTTCTTGCGCTGTTCCGCGTTGCGGGCTTCCACCTGGCCCTGGGCCGAGGCGATGGCACGTGAGACAAGCTTTGACTCGAGTGCGACGTCGTCAGGTACCGAGCTGTTCATGAGCCGCTCAGCTGCCCCCGAATTGAACAGCCGCATGAGGTCGTCCGTGAGGGAGAGATAGAAACGGGATTCACCGGGGTCGCCCTGGCGTCCGGAACGGCCGCGCAACTGGTTGTCGATCCGGCGGGATTCATGTCGTTCCGTACCCAGGACGTAAAGCCCACCCAGGTTCAGCACTTCTTCGTGTTCGTCCTTGACGGCCTGCTTCGCTGCGGCGAGGGCCTCGGGCCAGGCGGCCTCGTACTCTTCGGAATTCTCCTCCGGGTCCAGTCCGCGCTTGGCGAGCTCGGCAATGGCGGTGAATTCGGCGTTGCCGCCCAGCATGATGTCGGTGCCACGGCCGGCCATGTTGGTTGCGACCGTAACTGCACCCTTGCGACCGGCCTGGGCAACGATGGATGCTTCCCGGGCGTGGTTCTTTGCGTTCAGGACTTCGTGGCGGATGCCTTCCTTGGCCAGCAGCTTGGAAAGGTATTCGCTCTTCTCAACACTCGTGGTACCGACCAGCACAGGCTGGCCGTTCTCGTGGCGCTCGGCGATATCAGCAACGACGGCGTCGAACTTTACAACCTCGTTCTTGTAGACGAGGTCCGACTGGTCGATGCGCTGCATGTCACGGTTGGTGGGAATGGGAACCACGCCGAGCTTGTACGTGCTCATGAATTCGGCGGCTTCAGTCTCTGCCGTACCGGTCATGCCGGAGAGCTTTGAGTACATGCGGAAGTAGTTCTGCAACGTCACTGTGGCGAGGGTCTGGTTCTCAGCCTTGATCTCGACGTTTTCCTTGGCCTCAATGGCCTGGTGCATACCTTCGTTGTAGCGCCGTCCGGCCAGGATACGGCCGGTGTGCTCGTCAACAATCAGGACCTCGCCATCGAGGATGACGTAATCCTTGTCCCGCTTGAAAAGTTCCTTGGCCTTGATGGCGTTGTTAAGGAAGCCGATGAGCGGCGTGTTGGCCGATTCGTAAAGGTTTTGGATCCCGAGGTAGTCCTCCACCTTTTCAATACCGGCTTCGAGGACTCCGACGGTTCGCTTCTTCTCGTCGACTTCATAGTCGACGTCGGGCTGGAGCCGAAGGACAACCTTGGCAAATTCGCTGTACCAGCGGTTCGTGTCGCCTTGGGCCGGACCGGAAATGATGAGCGGTGTACGTGCCTCGTCGATGAGGATCGAGTCGACTTCATCCACAATCGCGAAGTTGTGTCCGCGCTGAACCAGCTCGCTGGCGTCCCAGGCCATGTTGTCCCGGAGGTAGTCGAAGCCGAATTCGTTGTTGGTGCCGTAGGTGATGTCCGCTGCGTACTGCTCCCTGCGGACCGTTGGATCCTGGTTGGAGAGGATGCAACCGCTGGTGAGGCCAAGGAAGCGGTAGACGCGGCCCATGAGCTCGGACTGGTATTCAGCCAGGTAGTCATTGACCGTCACCACGTGCACGCCCTTGCCGGTGAGCGCATTCAAGTAAGCCGGCGCCGTAGCGACGAGGGTCTTGCCTTCACCGGTCTTCATTTCAGCGATGTTGCCTAGGTGAAGTGCTGCGCCGCCCATGAGCTGGACGTCGAAGTGGCGCATGCCCAGGGTTCGGGACGAGGCTTCACGCACAGCAGCGAAGGCTTCCGGCAGCAACGCGTCCAGCGTCTCCCCATCCTGGTACCGGGACCGAAGAACGTCCGTTTCGCCACGAAGTTCGGCATCCGTGAAGGACTTGAAAGAGTCTTCCAGGGCATTGATGGAATCGGCATAGTTCCGCAGTTGCTTGAGGGTCTTTTTGTCACCCGTGCGGAGAAGTTTTTCGATTAGTGATGCCACGTGAAAGTGCTCCCAGTCTCATGCTGCCGAATTCTGGCTGTTTCAGTCTACGGGAGAGACCAAGGCAGCGTGGCCGGGTTCACCTCTGAGCGGACTGGCGTTTCGGGGTTCGGCATAGGGAGGCGCCGGACGTCCTGTGACCGCGTCCGCCAGGTCACCGGCGAGATCCCCTACCGGCCACACCACCACTTCCTGCAGTCCGAGCCAAGTCGCCATGAGCCCAAGTTCAGCAGCGAGCTCGACGGCGGTATCCGCCGGCGCGTCCGGCTCACGGAACGCCGAGCGAACCAGCAGCTGACCTGATGCACGGTCTGCCTTCAGGTCAACCCTGGCTGCGAGGCCCTCCCTGAGCAGGAAGGGCAGCACGTAATAGCCGAACCGGCGCTTCGCGGCAGGGGTGTAGATCTCGATCCGGTAGTGGAATCCAAACAGTTCCTCAAGACGCCGCCGTTCGAAGACAAGGGAGTCAAAGGGACTCAGCAGCGCCCGCCCTTCGGCCTTCCGTGGAAGCCTGGCATTGACGTGCTTGAAAACCTCCCGTTCCCATCCCCGGACCGTCACTGGCTCCAGCACGCCCGCGCCCACCAGCCTTCGGACTGATTCCGCCCCCGCTTTGAGCGGCGTCCGGAAGTAGTCGGAAAAGCACCTTACGGTTCCTATGCCGTGGGCCTGGGCTGCTGCCTCAATAAGGCGGTCAAGGGCTTCCTCAGCATCCACGGCAACCGTGGGATAGGTGGAGACCACCCGGGAGGTGGGGGTGTATTTGCGCTCAAACTGGGGAGTCCGCGAAGCGGCTGAAACGCGCCCTTCTTCAAAAAGGTGTTCCAGGACCCTTTTGACGATGTTCCAGTTCCAGCCCCAGTTATCGCGATCGGCTGCGGGAGTGTGTCCGAGTTTTGCGGTGAGTTCTGACGCCGTCATGGGCGGCCCGCTGCCCAGAGCCGCCAAAATCCGGTCTTCCATGTCCAGACGAATACCCGGATCCAGGCGATGCGCCCCCACCCACGCGCGCTTTTGCCACAGAAGCAGGTCCGCAAAATGCTCGGGTCGTATGAAGCTTGCCTCGTGCGCCCAGTACTCCATCATTTTCCGCGGCTTGCGGGACGAGAGGTTGAAAATAATGTTGGTGTCGTAGTCTCCCAGCCGCGAGAAGAACGGAAGGTAGTGGCTGCGCGCGAGGACATTGACAGAATCGATCTGGACAAGCTGCAGTTGGGCAAAGGTCCGGCCCACTGCCCGTGAAGTCACGGGGCCAGCGGGCCGGACCTTTGCCAATCCTTGAGCTGCCAATGCGATCCGCCGCGCCTGTGAGAGGCTCAGCGAAGCGGTCATTGGTATCCCTTCGTCAGATGCAGGCCTTACTTGGCGGTGGCTGCTTGGTCATCGGACCGATACGCGAGGATTTTCTCCTCGACGGCATCTTCGCCGGGTTCGCAGGTGGAATCGAGGGTAATCACACCGTAGGTCCAGCCACTGCGCCGATAGACAACCGATGGAGCGTTGGTTTCCTTATCCAGGAAGAGGTAGAAGTTGTGCCCCACCAGTTCCATGTTGTCCACCGCATCATCCAGGGTCAGGGATGCCGCAGGGAACACCTTCCGGCGGATCAAAACAGGCGAGTCGCCGGCGGGGATGTCGTTCTCGATGTCATAAGGAGAATGCTCCACTGTTTCCGCAGCAGCCTCCTGGTGGTTGCTGGCCTCCACGTAGAGAGGCTCGTTGGCACTTGCGGGTTCAAGAGTTGCCGTAGCTTCCCGCACGGCCTTGGGCGTGTGCCGGCCGTGGTGCACCTTTTTCCGGTCCTTCGCACGACGAAGCCTCTCAAGCAGCTTGTTGTACGCCAGATCGAAGGCAGCGAATTTGTCAGCGGCTGTGGCCTCTGCACGGATGACGGGGCCACGGCCCAGGACTGTCACTTCGACGGTGAGCTCACCCGGCGTCTGCCGGGGATTGGTTTCCTTGGAAACCTTGGCGTCTACTCGCTGGACCTTGTCCCCCAACGATTCAATCTTTGAGATTTTCTCGCCGGCGTATTCGCGAAAGCGGTCTGAAACTGTCAGATTTCGTCCGCTGATCATGAACTCCATGGTGCCCTCCAAATAACTCAGGTGACACGACAACGGCACTGTTGGGGGCTGATCTGACGGACAGTCGAGCCCCTTTCCGAGCCGCTATCGACAGGTACATCTTTTCTTGGTACCCACAATCGACGTTAGTTCATCGCAACGCGTTATTCATCCTTTGGCCACTTATTTTTTGATTGAGTCTTAACAGCTTCACAGGTGGTCGTGTGCGGGCGCGATTGAGGCGTAGGCTGGTGGCCTCGTGGCCGCCAACACGACTGCTCCGCAGACCACGCCTCCTGCGGCCTCCACCGCACGTGCTGCCTCGGCAAGGGTTGCCCCTGTCGTGAGGACGTCGTCCACAAGGATGCATCCCATTCCCCGGATCAGTCTGGTCCGTGTACGCCTGACGCGCATGGAACCCCTGACTTTGCGGGCCCTTTCTCCGCGCCCCAGCCCCTTCTGGCCTGAACCGCCGTCGCTGCCTTGACGACCCGGAATTGCATCCGCGATTCCTGGCAACAGTGCCTGAAGGGATCCCCGACCGTCCCTGCGGAAGGGTAAAAACCGCACCTTGGTCAGCACATCACGGTGTGGGCGTTGGGCCTGCGAGTGGCGCAACCGGAGTATGAGGAGCATCAAATGCAGTGGACTGAATCCGCGCTTACGGTAGGCGCCGCCGCTGGTGGGAACGGGCACAAGGCAGTAGCCGCTCTCATTGCCGACGGCAGCATCCACGGCCTTCCCAAGGCAACCTGCCAAAACACCCGCCAGACGCCACTGGCCGTAATGCTTGAACGAGAGCAGGCATTGTGCCAATTCGTCCCGGTAGGGTCCCGCAGCCACCACGCCGAGCCTCGCTCCGCCGTCGACAGTAACAAGGGCCGGCGATTGCAGCTCTGCCCGGAAGGGCTGACCACACAATTGGCGCACACGCTTGGCGCAGCCTGCGCAAAGGACGGTATCTTCCGCACCGCAACAGACGCATTCGACCGGAACCACAATTGTCCGAAGGTCTTCCAGCGCGCCTTCCAAGGCCGCAATCAGCCGGGCAACCCGACTGTTGTCCCGTCCGCGGCGACGTGCCCTCCCCGGGTCGGGCGCCAGCAGGTCAGGGTCCGGTGCGGTACGGCTTCCTCCGCTGGACGGCCAACTGCCGGGTGAAAGGTTCATCGACCCAGTTTGTACCGGGGCCAGCGAAGGATGAAGGTACGAAGCGTGCTATGTGGATACTCTGTCCGCAGGTCTCACCCTGGGAAAGCCGGCTCCGTGGGACCTTTGAGTTGCAGCTCCCAGCCGTTTCCGACCCGTTGGAAGATTCCGGCCTCGGATTGGCCGAAGATCTGCTCGGGACCATTGCCCGCGCTGATGCTGGTCAGGCCGTCCCAGGGTGCGAGTTGTTGTGCTTCACCCGATGCGAGGGAGAGCAGCTCCGGAACCACTGTGGACGTGGCCGAAGCGGACATCACTGCCACGGTCGAAGCATTCACCCAGACTCCCTGGTCTGCCGCCCCAGTGGTGAGGAGCGTGATGGGAGCAGTGAGATCCTTGGGCACGCCATCGGGATTCCGGACGATGCCGGCGATCTGCACGGTGGATTTCCCGTTGGCCTCGGAAATGACCAGCGCCCTGGTTCCCTCCCGGGAAACCCTGAAGTCCTTCACGGTGCGACCGGAAAGCCACGACGGGGTGATGGTCACGTTGGGAATTGCCATACCGGGTGCGATGCCGGTGGGTTTGTAGGCCACCACTTCTGCCGCCCCGTTGGCCCCCGGACCCGCTGTCCACACCCAGTCCTGCGGACTGAAGGATGGCCCGGTGAGGGTACTTCTGGTAGTCAGCTGGCGGGCGGGCTGGCCGGGTTCGATCGAATAGAGGGTGGTCTTGTCCCCGTTGAGGAAGGCAGTTGTCTGGGATGCAGGTGATTCGGCAGGCGAATGCGGACCGAGTCCGGCGACCGACTGGATATCGGGGAGCGGCGTGATCCGGTTGTTTTCGTAACGAACCAGCTCGCCGTTGTTCACCGCGATCTGCCGGGCCGGAACGGTCTTGTCCACCACTGGTGGCAGGACCGTGCCATTGTCTTCCACACGGACCAGGTCCTGGTCTGCCCGCAATTGCACGTTGATGACATCCGGTTGGCTACGGAACGTTAGAGCCAACTGGTTCTGCATCCTTTGGCGGTCTTCCGCAGAAGCGTCGAACAACTCCTTGGCCGAGAGATCCACCTGCGCAGCACCTGAAACGACCGGAACGGATTCACGCGCAAGCTTCATTCCTGACGGGAAGGCACTGACAACTGCCCCCCGCAGATACGGCGCCGGACCGGCCAGCAAGGCGCTGGTCATGGATTTGACCGTGTTCTTCTTGATGAACCACCGGTAGTCGGGCACCGCATAGGTGAAGGTTGGGTCATAGAAGTAGATGGGGAACGCTCCGTAGATCACTTTGAACGTTTCCTCGGGAATCGCGGTTCCGTCCGGCACCTTGGAGATCCGCCACTGACCCTCCACCTGTTCGAGCGTCAGCGGGATGGTCTCCTTGGTCCCGGGCGGGTATTGCGTCGCAACGCCGTCGGCGTCCACGGAGTAGGCGAGGTCGAGCACGTAAAGGTACTCGTTTTCCCCGGAGGACTTGACCACTTCTGCCTCGCGGAAAACGATCGCCCGCTTATCCGGCTTCCACGTAACCGACTGGGCCTGCGTCAAGTACTGGCGGGCCACAGGATAGTCATCCTCATAGCCGCTGCCGGCCATGTAGAAGTCCTCGATGATCGCTTCGGGACTTGATCCCTCACGGGGCGCAGCGGGGAAAAACACCGGTGCGTTGGGATTTCCAGCGCCTTCGTCCTTGCTCTTGCCAACCGGGCCCGAACGCGGAATCTGTGCACAGGATGAGAGCAGCAGCATGATGACAGCCAACAGCGCGAGGATTACCCCGCGGCGCCGGCGTCCGGGCTGAGTCATGGCTTCTCCCCTGCTTCGTGATCCCGGGCGGCCGGCTCTTCGCTGTCCGATGGGGATTCAGTCGCGGTGCTGGTGTTTTCAGTACCGATCACAAGTACTTGGCGCTCACTTGCGGAACCGGGGAAATCGATGTCTGCAGGCTCAAGCAGCAGCGGGGACTTGACGATCGAACCTCCCTGCCGGAGAGGCAGTGTCAACCGGAAGTTGGATCCGGAGCCCTTTTGGCCCCATGCCTGCAGCCACCCGTTGTGGAGTTTGGTGTCCTCGGCCGCGATTGAAAGGCCAAGGCCGCTGCCACCAGTGGTCCGGGCACGTGCTGGGTCCGCGCGCCAAAAACGATCGAATACCCGGGCGGCCTCAGCCTGGCTCATACCTATTCCGTGGTCCCTGACGGACACGGCCACGGCGTCGTGGTTGGCCGCGACCGAAATATGGATCGGTTTGCCTTCGCCGTGTTCAAGCGCGTTCAGCAACAGGTTGCGGAGGATCCTTTCGATTCTCCGCGAATCCATCTCCACGATGATGTTCTTCTCCCGCGCGTTGAGGCGGACTTCCGAACCGTACTCTTCGGCCACGGGAGCCGCGCCTTCCATCACATGGGCTACGACCTGGAAGATGTCCTGGGGTTCGGCGTCGAGGACAGCGGCCCCAGCGTCGAAGCGGGAGATTTCCAGCAGGTCCGACAACAATGACTGGAAGCGCTCAACCTGGTAGTACAACAACTCGGCCGACCTCTTGTTCATGGGGTCGAAATCCTCACGGGCATCGAAGAGGACTTCGGCCGCCATCCGCACGGTGGTCAACGGAGTTCGCAATTCGTGGGACACATCGGAGACGAAGCGTTGCTGCATCTGCGACAAAGTAGCCAACTGGGTGATCTGCTCCTGAAGGCTTGCCGCCATGTGGTTGAAGGATGCGCCCAACCTGGCTACTTCGTCTTCGCCCTTCACAACCATGCGTTCCTGCAGCTGCCCTGCAGCCAGCTTCTCCGAGACGACGGCGGCATGGCTGACCGGACTGACGACGTTTCGCGTGACGTACCAGGCAATGGCACCGATCATCAGGACAAGGGCTGCACCTCCTGCCCACAGAACATTCTGGATCTCATCCAGGGTCTGTTGCGCGGTGTTGAGGTCGTAAATCAGGTAAAGCTCATAGACAGTGCCATTGAAGGTGACTTTGTTTCCAACGGCAATGCCGGGGCGGTCCTCATTGCCCACAGGGAATTGGGTAGGTGCCCAGAACTGTTGCTTGCCACCTTCTTGAACGGCCTTGCGGAGGTCGGGGGGTATTACCCGGATGGTCAGCTGGTCCGAGGCACGCGACTCGACCCACCGGTTGCGGGGTTTGGTCTGCTCCGGTGCCGCTTCGAAGACATACCTGCGCTGGATGACCGAGCCGCGACCTTCGACTGCTGTCAACGTGTCGTAGACGAGGGTGATGACGCTCGACTGGTCGGTGACCTGTGCGCCGTCGAACGTGTCCTGGACTTGTTTGACGTTGTAGCGGGACTCCGATTCAGCCTGGGCCAGGCGTTCCTGGAAGAGGTTGTTGGCGATCTGGTTGGACAGGTAGGCGCCAACGATCGCGAAGGATGTAACGGCCAGCAGCAAGGTGGTGAGGACCGTGCGGAACTCCAGGGAACGCCGCCAGCGGCGGAGGATCGAACGCCACAGGAAGCGCAGCCCCGGTTTGATCTGGCGTACGCCGATGGAAACGAGGCGGGAAACCCGAAGGACCAGGATCAGCCCGCGACGCGTCCAGATCCGGGCACGCGAGAAGAACCACGGCAGGTTCCGGACCGGCCGCGGTGGTGATGGTTCCGGTGTGGACGGCAGAGCCGGGCTTCCGGTACCCACGCCTTCTGCGTCAGGACCTGATGATCCCTGGGCTTCTTCAGGCGTGCCGGTCTTCCCGACCGGAGACTCAGGAACCTGCTTTATATCCGACACCACGCACCGTCAAAACGACCTCGGGCGCTTCAGGATCGCGTTCAATCTTGGAGCGCAGACGCTGGACGTGGACGTTGACCAAACGCGTGTCAGCGGCATGCCGGTAGCCCCAGACCTGTTCCAGGAGCAATTCACGGGTAAAGACCTGCCACGGCTTCCGCGCCAAGGCAACCAGGAGGTCGAACTCGAGAGGAGTAAGCGAGATGCGGTCTCCCCCACGGGTCACCAGGTGACCGGCGACGTCGATGGTCACGTCCGCAATGCGCAAGGTCTCGGGGGCCTTCTGGTCGCCCGGACGCAGTCGCGCACGGACGCGAGCAACCAGTTCGGCGGGCTTGAAGGGCTTCGGAACGTAGTCGTCTGCACCGGATTCGAGTCCGCGAACTACATCCGAGGTGTCCGACTTGGCGGTGAGCATGACGATCGGAACATCCGATTCCCCACGGATTTGCCGGCATACCTCGATGCCGTCGGAGCCAGGCAGCATAAGGTCAAGCAGCACAAGGTCCGGCTTGGACGAACGGAACACGTCCAGTGCCTGGCCGCCATCTGCGCAGAACACCGGCTCGAAGCCATCATTCCGCAGGACGATGCCAATCATCTCTGCGAGTGCTTCGTCGTCGTCAACTACCAGAATGCGTGCCTTCATAGTTATATATTCCCTTATCACCAAGTCTTTGTCCTGTTGGGCGCCGTGCACGGCATGGCGCCCAAGGGGCAGTTCCACCGTACTGCACCGGGGCGCGGCACGCCCGCAAACACTGCTCGTGCGGCGGGCTATGAGGGACGACGGCGGGACTATAGGCTGGGTGCGAAGGTCCGCCTGGGGGACGTCGACTGTCGGCGGACCGGACCTCATGGGGAGGAAACGTGTCACAGCCAGACCACGGCCATCATTCGCCGACAGATGGCCAGCCGGCGTGGGGAAACCAGCCACCATACGGGATGCCGCCCGGTGGTCAAGTACCCGGTGGTCAAGTACCGGGTGGCCAGGTGCCCGGGGCACAGCCTGTGTGGGGTAACCAACCGCAGTGGGGCGGACCGCCGGCGTGGACGACCCCCCAAAACCAGGCACAGAATTGGCAGGGCGCCCCTGGTCCTGCATTGCCACCGGGACCTCCGTATGGCCAGCCTCAGTACATAGCTCCTCCCAAACCGGGAGTCATCCCGCTGCGTCCGTTGCAGTTCGGCGAAATCCTGGACGGCTCCTTCCAGACGATCCGTCGCAACGCTGCCTCCATGTTTGGCTCGGCGTTGCTCGTGCAGGCGCTGGGAGCAGTCTTCACCGGCGTTATCTCACTGGTGATGCTCCAAATGACGGTCTCCCTGGAATCAGTGGACTCCAGGGCTGAATTCACTGAAGCCATGGGCCCGATTTTCGCCATTATGGCGGGAGCCCTCGGGGTCACGCTGCTGCTTGGATTCCTCGGGTCTGTCCTTCAGGGTGTTCTGGCAGTCCCTGTCGCCCGTTCCGTCCTCAACCGGCGGACGGGCTTCAAACAGATGTGGAAGCTTGCCGGGAAACGGATCCTTCCCTTGTTGGGCGTTGCCGGGCTGTTGACCATCGGCGGAATACTGGCTTGGGCCGCCGTGGTGGGCATCGCAGTGCTCCTGTTGACCGCGATGGGACCCGGTGCGCTGTTGATTGTCCTTCCCCTCGGCCTTGGCTCCATCGTCGTCTCTGTTTGGATCGCCCTGAAACTGATGCTTTCGCCGGCCGTCATCGTGGTGGAGCAAACGGGCGTCTACGACGGCCTCCTCCGGTCCTGGCAGCTGACCAAAAACAATTGGTGGCGGATATTCGGGATCACCCTGGTGGTGACACTGATGCTGGGAATCATCGCCCAGGTTGTCCAGATCCCGGCATCCCTGGCTGCAGCATTCATCAGCGAAACCGTGGCACCCCATCCCGATGCTGAAACCACCACTTCCATGCTTGTCATCACCACTGTCATCACCGCCGCAATCCAAGCCCTCGTGGGATCGGTGACGTTCGCTTTCCAGTCCTCTGTCTCTGCGTTGATCTACATGGATCTCCGCATGCGGCGCGACGGCCTTGATGTTGAGTTGATGAGGATGCTGGAGATGGGCGCCAACCCTGACGGAGTGCCCGGCGGCCCCTCGGCTGCGCCGGGTCCTGTCGGCTGGCGCACGGTATGACGGCATCACCCGTAGCAGTGATTACTCCTTTGTTATCGATGGAACCACCTGTGACTCCGGAGCGCGACGAAGCCCGGCGCTGGGCCATCGAAGAACTTGGAAAACCCCAATATTCCGATGCCCGCCCCGGATGGCTGGACCAGCTATGGCGTGACTTCCTTGATTGGCTTTCATCGTTGGAGGGCGACGGAACAGGTCCGGGCACCAACTTCGCCCTGCCCGCGATTGTTGCCATCGCCGTGGTGCTCATCATCGTGGCGGTTTTCGTGGTCCGACCCCGGCTGAATGCCCGCCGCGCCAACCGCACCGATGACATTTATGGTGCCGACGCCACCGCCGACGCCGACGGTTACCGGAGACGGGCGTCAGCTGCTGCCAACGACGGCGACTGGGCGGCCGCCGTCGTCGATCAGTTCCGGGCTTTGGTGCGATCGGCGGAAGAGCGGGACATCATCGATGTCCGGGCCGGCAGGACCGCGGATGAAGCATCGGCGCAACTGGGGCAGGTCTTCAGCACGGTGCAACCGCGCCTGGGTGCAGCAGCCCTCCTGTTCGATGCCGTCCGCTACGGTGAGCAGGGTGCAACCCGCGCCGACTATGAGTCCACCCGCGGGCTGGATGCCGAATTGCTGACGATGAAGCCCGACTTTGACGGCGCCGTCCACACTGGATTCGCGGTGCCCCGATGACACTGACCGCCAAACAGCCCGCTCAGGATCATGAGGCAGGATCCCCTGTCCCCTCCCCCGGGCAGGCTTTCACCCAATGGTTCCGGAAACACCTGACGTGGATTGCGCTCGGCGCACTTCTGGTGGGTTTGGTGACGTATCTTGCCGTCACCAGCATGTCCGGCGGGACGGACTCCCGGGCGCTCTCCGCGCGGAACCCGGCCCCCGATGGGGCAATGGCCGCGGCGGAGATCCTGGGACGGCACGGAGTGGCCCTGACCACCACGGAATCATACGACGACACGGTGTCGGCGTTGTCGGATAAGGACCAGACCACGGTCTTTCTCTATGACCCCCGCGGGTATCTCGACCAATCCCGGATTCAGGACCTCGCGGCAGCCGCAGACCGCGTGGTGGTGGTCAAGCCAAGGCTGCGAACACTCAACGGGCTTGGTCCCGGATTCCGTCCCGGCGGTGTGATTCCCGAGGGCCAAACGGTCATCGAACCTGCCTGTACCGTGGAGGATGCCACGGTCTCGGGCCCGGTGTCAGCGCAGGGCTCCGTCTATGCGGGACCCGAGATGTGCTACTCCAGCCGCGGTGACGGGCCCGGTTTGTATGCGGCATCAACCGACGGCCGGTTGATAGTCCTGGGCAGCACGGACCTGGTGGACAATGAGCATCTTGCCACGCAGGGCAACGCCGCACTGGCGCTTCGTACACTGGGGAACAACCCCGACCTCATCTGGTATCTGCCCGGAGTCAAGGACATCTCCGCGACCGATACGGCTCCCACACTCAGCGAACTTGCACCCAAATGGTTGGCTTACGCAGGGCCTTGGCTGGGCATCGTGACCCTGCTGGCCATCGGCTGGCGTGGGCGGCGGCTGGGACCCCTTGTTTTCGAACCTCTTCCCGTTGTGGTCAAGGCAGCCGAAACGGCCGAAGGAAGGGCACGGCTTTACCAGGATGCGCGGGCAGTGGAACGAGCGGCCGGGAACCTGCGGGCGGGCACCCTGACCCGCCTTGCCCGCCATTTCAACCTCGGAGCGGACGCAAGCACGGACGCCGTAGTGGACGCATCCGCCCGGCGTCTGGGGAGGCCGGCCCCGGAAGTTCGGTCAGTCCTGGTCGACTTCAGGCCGGGAACCGAAGGACAACTGGTGCAGTGGGCACAAGAGCTTGAACGAATAGAACAGGAGGCCAGGAGCCGATGAGCAGCCAGCCGAACAGCTACACGGACTCAAACAGCCAGTACACGGGCGGGGTGATGCCACGACACGCCCCGATGACACAAGACGACGCCGCGCCGCAAGGCGATGCCTCGACACAGCACAACCAAGTGCCGGCCAGCGACGAAAGCCACCAGCGTCAGGTTGCCGGGGACCCGGCGCGCCAGTCGCTGCTGAATGTGCGTGATGAAGTCGGCAAGGCCGTCGTCGGGCAGGATCCCACTGTGACCGGGATGCTGATCGCTCTGCTCTGTGGCGGGCATGTCCTGTTGGAGGGTGTTCCAGGTGTGGCGAAAACGCTCCTGGTGCGGGCGTTGTCCACGGCTCTGAGCCTGGACACCAAGCGTGTTCAGTTCACCCCGGACTTGATGCCGGGCGACGTGACGGGCTCGCTTGTCTATGACTCCCATTCCTCGGAATTCACGTTCCGCGAGGGCCCTGTCTTCACCAACATCATGTTGGCCGACGAAATCAACCGGACGCCGCCCAAGACCCAAGCTTCATTGCTGGAAGCGATGGAAGAGCGGCAGGTGTCGGTTGATGGCGTCTCGCGTCCCCTCCCTGTCCCTTTCATCGTGGCGGCAACCCAGAACCCGGTGGAGTACGAAGGAACCTACCCCCTCCCGGAAGCTCAGCTTGACCGCTTCCTCCTCAAATTGACCATGCCGCTGCCCGGACGGGCGGAGGAGATCGAGGTCATTCGACGCCATGCCAATGGCTTTGACCCGAGGGATCTTGCTGCGGCCGGGGTACGGCCGGTGGCGGGCGCATCAGACCTTTCATCGGCGCAGGCTGCAGTTGCACAGGTTGCCGTTGCTCCGGAACTTCTGTCTTACATCGTCGACATTGTCCGCGCGACCAGGTCCGCTCCGTCCTTCCAACTGGGCGTCTCCCCCCGTGGTGCCACCGCACTGCTCAATACAGCCAAGGCGTGGGCCTGGCTGTCCGGCCGGACCTTCGTGACACCCGACGACGTCAAAGCTTTGTCACTTCCGTGCCTCCGGCACCGGGTGGGCCTCCGGCCCGAAGCCCAAATGGACGGCATCCAGGTGGACGACGTCCTGGGAAGCATTCTCGCCTCGGTTCCGGTGCCGCGGTGATCCGAGTCCGCTTGGCCGAGGGGGCCTGAATGGCCATCACCGGTCGCTTCGTAGTGCTGGCCCTGGCAGGGTTGGTGCCACTGGTGCTGTTCCCGTCATGGCCGACGGTACTGCTGGTGTGCGTTGTCCTGGTACTGGCGCTTGTGCTGGATCTGCTTCTGGCAGCGTCCCCGGCAACGCTTGTCCTGGAGCGTCTGCAACCCGGGAATGTCACATTGGCAGGCAGCGCGGAATCTGTGGTGTCGGTGACCAACGCCACCGGACGGAAACTGAACGCCGTCATCCGGGATGCGTGGCAGCCGTCCGCCGGAGCCACGAACCCCGTGCAACGCTTGTCCGTTCCTGCGGGCGAGCGTCGCCGGATGACTGTGACGTTGGTTCCCAGGAGACGCGGGGATCTGGAAAGCCCGCACGTGACCATCCGCTCGTTGGGGCCCTTGGGTTTGGCGGCCCGACAACGTACCCGGCCACTCCCCGGGCAGTTGCGGGTGTTGCCACCATTCCATTCGAAACGCCATCTTCCCTCCAAGCTCAGGAAGCTCCGTGAACTGGACGGCCGCGCAGCGGTGCAGATCCGCGGTGCCGGAACCGAGTTCGACTCGCTACGGGATTACGTTCGGGGCGATGACGTCCGGTCCATCGACTGGCGCGCCACCGCCCGCCGCACGTCCGTGGTGGTCAGGACCTGGCGCCCGGAACGCGACCGTCGTGTCGTCGTCGTGCTTGACACGTCCCGAACAGCGGCCGCCAGGATAGAGGACGAACCGCGGCTCGATACGGGAATCGAGGCAGCGCTGTTGCTTGCGGTGCTGGCCGAACGCGGCGGGGACCGCGTGGACTTCCTTGCGTATGACCGGAGGCTCCGCGCCAGGGTCGAGTCGGCGTCCAAGGGGAACCTGCTGGGGCAGCTCGTCCAGGCAATGGCGCCGTTGGAAGCAGAGCTGATCGAACTTGACTGGCAGCAGATCCCGGGGCAAGTACGCGCCGTGTCGGCGCACCGTTCGCTGGTGGTGCTTTTGACGGCGCTCGACGGCGGGGCCCCCGAAGAAGGACTGCTCCCCACCGTGGCGCAACTGTCCCGCCAGCACGTGGTGATTGTTGCTTCGGTTCGCGATCCCCTGCTTGCGGCGATGAAGGCCGAACGGACCACGGCCAGCCAGGTGTTCCGGGCCGCCGCTGCCGAACGCGCGCTTCTTGAGCGCGCGGCAGTCACTGCCCAGTTGCGCCAGCTTGGCGCCGAAGTGGTGGATGCCGAACCGCTGGACGTGCCGCCTTTGCTCGCCGATACCTACATAAGGCTCAAAGCAGCCGGTCGTCTCTAGTTTCCAGATCCAGGAAGGACAGCCATGAACGCGCCAATTTACCAGCTTGCCCTCGGTGATGACTTCACCAGGTTGGCTCCGGAAGTGCAGGAGTACTTTTCCCTGGCGGCCGGCTCCGGATCGTATGGCATCGGGGAGGGTGTTTTTGACGTCGTCGGTTGCCGGCAGAGGTGGCTGCGGCCCCTGCTCGCCCTCACGGGGAGCGAGCAAGCGTTCTTCCCGGAGTACGGTGAGGGCATTCCTTTCCGCATCGAGAACCACGCACACGTTGACCCGTTCGGCCGTCCGGCCCTGACGGCCAGGCGGGAGATCTACTTCCCCACCGGCACGCGGCTGTTCCACGATACGACGAGCGCCGTCCTGCCGTCGGGACAGCAACCCAACGAACGGGCGCGCTTGGTGGACCATATTGGCCGGTATCGCCGCCTGGTCACGGACCTTGACGTCACGGTTACCGATGAAGGCCGCCTTCGCGGTATTTCCAAGGCGAGCCGGCTGTTCCTGGGACCGCTGCGCCTTCCCCTTCCAGCCGCGTTGGATGCGAAAGCCTATGCCGAACAGTGGTGGGATGAGGCCGAGGGCAAGCACCGCATCCAAGTCAAAGTGATCCAGCCGCAGATCGGCCTGGTGCTGGTGTACGCGGGTCGTTTCGACTACCGGCTTGCGCCCTATCTGCCGGGCGCCGTCCCCGGCACGGCCCTTCCGCGCTATGCCGAACCGGACCGTTGGGAGCCGCGGATCTAGCCCTGGGCCAGTTGGTCCAGGCCATCGGCAACCTTAGTCAGCTTCGTCAGCACGTCCTTGGCCGCCGACGGCGTAAAGTCCGCCAGCCCCGTGGAAGGTGTGACCCGGAGACCGGCAAGGCCGGAGGCCTCCAGGCCGAGCTGGCGCCAAGGCTTCCAGATGCTCTCCACGACGTCGGAGGTCTTGGGTAGCAGGGCCCTGGGATCGCCGGTCGGCAACGCACCGGCCCATACCCGCTTCCCGCCCTCCACGGCACCGGCGAGCTGCTCCCATTGGCGTGTAGTCAGCGCCCTCAACGGCACCGCCACGCCGTCGGCACCCGCGGCGAGTATCCGATCAATGGGTGCTTCGATTTCCGGGACGGAAATGACGGTCTCGACGACGCCCGCAGCTTTGAGTGCGTCGATCACCAACCGCCACGCGCCAGTGACTTCCTCGCCGTCGATGGATCTCAGCGTTCGGTAACCGCTCGCCGTCGGGATGGTCCCGGCCATGACTGAAGCGATCTCCGGTTCGTCCACCTGGACCACCAGGCGGGCGCCAGGTACGGCCGCGGAGAGTTTGCGGAGGTGTTCCGCTACGCCCGCCGCCAAAGAATCCGCAATGTCCCGCCTGGCGCCGTAGTCCAGCAGCGCGCGTTCGCCGTTGTGCAGGTGAAGGCTGGCGGCCAGGCTCAACGGGCCCATCAGCTGGATCTTGAGTTCAGTCGCTGAGACGTCCTCGGCACCGGCCACGTCGGCCAGAATGTTGATGTCCGTTGCCAGGGCCGAGCTCGCGCGCCGTTCATCCTTGCCGGGCCTGTCCACCAAACGCCATCCATGCGGCTGGACGTCGATGTCCAGGTCCACGAGCAGTGAACCCGTCCGGCCGACGGCATCGGAACCGACCCCGCGGGCCGGCAGTTCGGGCAGGAAAGGAAGATGCGGGTCCCCCAGCTCCCCGCGGATGATCCGGATGGCCTCGGCGGGATCGTTGCCCGGCCACGGCCCCAGAGCAGTCGCGCTTGCACGCAGGTCAGTCACAGAGGACATGGATCAGGCCTGCTGGCTGGAAATCTGGTGATCCTCGGCGATGGCCTCGTGGTGGCGGATCACTTCGCTGATGATGAAGTTCAGGAATTTCTCGGCGAAGGCAGGATCAAGGTGGGCGTCCTCGGCAAGACGGCGGAGCCGGGCTATCTGGGCAGCTTCACGGCCCGGGTCCCCGGCCGGCAGCTTGTGGGTTGCCTTCAGCACTCCCACCTTCTGCGTCGCCTTGAACCGCTCCGCGAGCAGGAAGACCAAGGTTGCGTCGATGTTGTCGATGCTGGACCGGATGGACAGCAGTTCGTCCATGACGGAGCGGTCAACGTGGCCGGCCAGGGAGCTCGCGGCCGGGTTGAAGGAATCGTCGTCATGGGGAAGGGCATTGTTCTGCTCGGTCATGCATCCAAGTCTATGGTGCGGGACGCAGTGTTTTCCGCGTATGAAGCGGAGCACAATGGCACCATCACTGTAGTTTCGGCAAAGGAGCTTTCATGGAAATCGCGGTTCTGGGCACGGGGATGGTGGGCCATGCATTGGCTGGCAAGCTGGTGGAGCTGGGCCATGAAGTCATTATGGGGTCCCGGGAATCAGGCAACCCCAAGGGCATGCAGTGGGCGGAACAGGCGGGAGCCCGGGGGCATGCGGGCTCGTTTGCGGAAGCGTGTTCCCGGTCCGGCCTGATCATCAATGCCACGCCGGGAACAGTCAGCCTGGCTGTCCTTGCCGAGGCGGGTGCGGACAACCTCAACGGAAAGGTCCTCCTTGACGTGTCCAACCCGCTGGATGGCTCCAAAGGCTTTCCGCCCCCTCTGACGGTTTGCAACACGGACAGCATCGCCGAGACCATCCAACGGAGCTACCCGAAGGCCCGTGTGGTCAAGTCGCTCAATACGGTCAGTGCACCGGTGATGGTGGATCCGGGCCGCCTTCCCGGTCCCCATGACATGTTCATTGCGGGCAACGACCTGGACGCCAAGTCCACCGTTTCTGCTTTGCTGCAGGAATTTGCGTGGGAACCGGGGCACATCCGGGACCTGGGTGGACTGGACGCGGCACGGGGCATGGAAATGTGGTTGCCGCTGTGGCTGCGGATCTTCATGCAGCAGCCGCAAGGGAAGATGTTCAACATCGCCATCGTCTCCGAGTAGCTGCCCAGCCACAGCCCGGAAAGGCGCGCCCCGCACCGCAGGACACGCCTTTCTGCACTCGGCTCCGGTAGTCAGCCGCCCAGCAGTGCCCGGTGCGCTTCCCGCCGTCGTGCTTGTTCTTCGGGGTCCGGCACCGGCAAGGAGGCGATCAGACGCTTGGTGTACTCATGCTGCGGTGAGCCCATCACGTGGTTTCCGATCCCCTGCTCCACCAGCTGTCCCTTGTAGAGGACGCCCACCCAGTGGGACAGCATGTCCACCACTGCGAGGTCGTGGCTGATGAAGAGGGCAGCAAATCCGAACTGTTCCTGGATGTCCTTGAACAGGTCAAGTACCTTGGCCTGCACCGACACATCCAGCGCGGACGTCGGTTCGTCGGCGATCAGCAGCCGGGGGTTCAGCGCCAGGGATCGTGCCAGGGAGGCGCGCTGGCGTTGTCCGCCGGAGAGCTCGTGCGGGTACCGCTGCGCGTACGACGCCGGCAACTGGACTGACTCGAGCAACTCGCCGACCTTTTTCCGCGCCTCAGCCGCACCTGGCTTGGTGTGGATCATCAGCGGCTCGGCGACGCACTCACCGATGGTGAGGTGCGGGTTGAAAGACGCTGCAGGATCCTGGAATACGAAGCCGATCTCCTTGCGCAGCGGCCGGAAAGTCCGCTCCTTGAAGTCCAGCATTTCGTAACCCAGCACCTTCAGGCTGCCGCCCGTTGTCCGGTTCAGGCCGGCGATGGCCCGTCCGATGGTGGACTTGCCTGAACCTGACTCCCCTACCAGGCCAAAGACCTCGTTCTCCGAAACGGTGAAACTGACATTGTCCACCGCTTTGAACCCATGCCTGCCGAAACGGCCCGGGTATTCAATCGTGAGGTTCTTTGCCTCCACCAGGACTTTTCCATCCTGGTGAAGCCTGCTGCGTGCTCCTTCGGAGGCCGAATGGCGGCCCAGGTGAGGCACTGCCGCGAGGAGTTTGCGGGTGTACTCCTGGCGGGGCTCGGCGAAGAGGACTTTGGAGGGGGCCTCCTCCACCACATCGCCCTGGTACATGACCACCACCCTGTCTGCCAGGTCGGCCACGACGCCCATGTTGTGGGTAATGAGCACAATGGACGTCCCGTAGTTGTCCCGCAGATCCCGGAGCAGTTGAAGGATCTCGGCTTGTACGGTGACGTCGAGCGCGGTGGTGGGCTCATCGGCAACGATCAGCCCCGGATCCAAGGCGAGCGCGGCAGCGATGACCACGCGTTGCTTCTGTCCTCCGGAGAACTGGTGGGGGTAGTAGTTGACCCGGGTTTCGGGGTCGGGGATGCCCACTTTGCGCAGTGCCTCGGTGGCTCTCAGTTTCGCTTCCTTGGCCGAGATGCGCCTGCCGTCGGTTGCATGCGCCCGGATGCCTTCGGCAATTTGCCAGCCGACGGTGAAGACCGGGTTCAAGGCGGTGGAAGGTTCCTGGAACACCATCGCCACGTCGCGGCCACGGATCTTGCGCAGCGCGGACTTGCTGACGCTGATGACGTTGTTGCCGTTGATCAGAACTGCGCCCGAGCTGATGGCTGTTTCCGGAAGCAGGCCAAGAATGGTCTTGGCTGTCACGGTTTTTCCGGATCCGGACTCCCCCACGATCGCGACAACTTCGCCGGGGTTCACCTCCAGGCTGACGTTCTTGACTGCGTGGACGTCTCCGCCGTCTGTGGCAAAGGTGACTTGCAGCCGGTCAATGGTCAGTACTGGCTGGCCTGTGGGTGCCTGGTCCGAAACCTGGCCAAGGTTGGTGGTCATGGTTTACCTGCCTCTGCCGGTGTGGACGGCGTTCCTGGTGCGGATGGCGTTCCTGGTGTGGAGGTGGCACCTCCGGCACGTTTGCGTCCCCGGATACGGGGGTCGTTGAGGTCGTTGATGCTCTCGCCCACGAGTGTCAGGCCCAGGACAGTGAGCACGATCGCGATGCCGGGGAAGACACCTGTCCACCAGATACCGGAGGAGGTGTCTGCCAGTGCCTTATTGAGGTCGAATCCCCATTCCGCCGCGGAGGTGGGTTCGATGCCGAAGCCCAGGAAGCCCAGGCCCGCCAACGTGAGGATCGCTTCGGAGGCGTTGAGGGTGAACATGAGCGGCAGGGTCCGGGTGGCGTTCTTGAAAATGTGGCGCCCGATGATGCGCATGCTGGAGGCGCCAAGGACCTTGGCCGACTCAACGAACGGTTCGGCCTTGAGCCTGATGGTTTCGGCGCGGATCACCCGGAAGTACTGCGGAACGAACACCACAGTGATGGAGAACGCGCAAGAGAAGATACCGCCCCAGAAGCTGGACTGGCCACGGCTGATGACGATGGAAATGACGATTGCCAGAAGCAGGGTGGGGAAGGCATAGATGGCGTCGGCCACCACGACCAGTATCCGGTCCAGCCACCCGCCGGAGTACCCGCTAAGCAGTCCAAGGGCGACGCCGAGGAACAGTGACATGGCAACGGAGACAATAATGACCGTTACAGCGGTCTGCGATCCCCAAACGACACGCGACAAGACGTCGTAGCCGCCAACTGTGGTTCCCAGCAGGTGCTTGCCGCCCGGTGCTTGCTGGGTGGGGAAGGAACCAGATGCATCGCTGAGCTGGGAGTAGCCGTATGGCGCCAGCAGCGGCGCGAAGATGCTTGTGAGGATGAACAGCCCGCTGAGGACGACGCCCACAACGAGCATGCCGCGTTGGAGCCCGACGCTCTTTTTGAGATGCGAGATGACGGGGAGCCGGGAGAAAAGAGGCTGCCTGGGCGGGGTGAGTGTGGGGGTGCTCATGGTCAGTACCTCACTCGGGGGTCGATGAGCGCGGCAATGATGTCCACGATGAAGTTGGTGACGGCCACGATGATGGCCAGCAGGACGACGATGCCCTGTACCGCGACGAAGTCACGGGCATTCAAGTACTGGACGAGCTGGTATCCGAGGCCTTTCCATTCGAAGGTGGTCTCCGTCAGGATCGCACCGCCCAGCATGAGCGCTATTTGCAGGCCCATCACGGTAATGATGGGGATGAGGGCCGGCTTGTAGGCATGCTTGGTCACGAGCCGGAACTCGCTGACACCCCGTGAGCGTCCTGCCTCGATGTAGTCCTTGCCCAGGGTCCCGATCACGTTGGTGCGGACCAGCCGCAGGAAGACGCCGGCGGTGAGCAAACCAAGGGCGATTGCGGGAAGGATGGCGTGGGAGACGACGTCGCCCAGTGCCGTGAAGTTGCCGCTGCGGATGGCATCAAGCCAGTAGATGCCCGACGGCGCCGCGAGACTGCTCATGGTCAGTTCAGTCCGCGTTGACGCACGGCCGGCTACAGGGAGCCAACCGAGCCACACGGAGAAGGTCAGCTTAAGCAGCAGCCCTGAGAAGAACACCGGCGTTGCGTAGCAGAGGATTGCAAAGAACCGCAGGAAAGCATCCGGGGTCTTGTCCCGGTGTTGGGCAGCGATGAGGCCGAAGGGGATACCGACGGCGAGCGCGACAATCAGCGCGTTGATGGAAAGCTCGAGCGTTGCTGCGCCAAAAGTGAAGAGTACCTCGACGACCGGACGCCGGTCCGTGATGGTGGTGCCGAAGTTGCCGGTGAGGAGCTGGCCCAGGTACTCGAAGTACTGCACCAGGACCGGCCTGTCGTAACCGGCGTCGTGGATCCGCTGGGCCAGGACATCGGGAGGAAGCCGGCCACCCTGTGCTGCCGTGATGGGGTCGCCGATGACCCTCATCAGGAAGAACACGAGGGTCACCAAAATGAAGACGGTGGGGATGATCAGGAAGAACCGGATCACGATGTACCTGCCGAGTCCACCCCCGCCCTTGGACTTGCTCCTGGGAGCAACTACCCCGGGCTCAGCCTCGGGTACTTCTATAACTGTTGTCATTGTTACCTGTATTTCCTGCCCGTGGATTGCGCGGGATTGGCTGATACGCGCCGGCCACGATGGTGGTCAGCAAGGGAGGCGGGACACTGGATCAGTGGCCCGCCTCCCCCATCACAGAGCGTTGTTACTTGGACACGGTTCCGAGACGGAACTTGAAGGAAGGATCCAGCGTCTTGTCGACGCCGTTCACACCGCTTCCGACAACAGCCACCTGGGCGCCTTGAAGCAGCGGCAGGGTGGAGATGTCCTTGGCCAGCGCGTTCTGGACATCCTTGATGTCCGCCTCACGCTTGGTCTTGTCGGCCTCGGTGAGCTGCTTGGCAATGAGGTCGTTCACCGTGGGGTTGTTGTAGTGGTTCTTGAGGAATCCGCCGTCGGGGAAGAACGGGGTGAGGTAATTGTCGGCGTCGCTGAAGTCGGGGAACCACCCGAACTGGAACAGCGGGTACTCGTCGGCACGGCTTGCCTTGCTGTAGGTGACCCATTCAGTGGACTGGAGATTCACCGTGAACAGTCCGGACTTCTCCAGCTGCTCCTTGATCATGGCGTACTCGTCACCTGATGATCCGCCGTAGTGGTCCGGGTTGTACTGCAGGTTCAATGCCACCTTGTCAGTGATTCCAGCATCGGTAAGGACCTTCTTGGCCTTGTCCAGGCTGGGCTTGCCGGCATCGCCGTAGGCGTCCTTGAACGACTCGTTGGCGCCGAGGAATCCACTGGGGACGTTGGAGTACAGGGGCAGGTAGGTGCCCTTGTAGACCTGGTCGGCGATGGCCTGTCGGTCTACGAGGTTGGCCACGGCCTGGCGTACTGCCAAAGCCTTGGCGGGGTCCGCTCCGGTTGCCTTGGTTCCAAACGGCATGGTGTCAAAGTTGAAGGTGATGTAGCGGATCTCGCCACCCGGACCCGTCAGTACCTTGACCTTGGAGTCCTTGCGGAGATCGTCGATGTCCGTAGCGCTCAGGCTGCGGAAGGCGACGTCGATCGCTCCCTGCTGGATTTCCAGCTTCAGGTTGGTGGGGCTGGCGTAGTACTTGATGGTGGCTGCATCATTGGCCGGTTTCCCGAGGACGCCCTTGTAATCGGCAAAGGCTTTGAAGCTGACAAGTTCGTTCTTCTTGTAGCTGTCGATGGTGTACTGGCCGTAGAACGCGTTCGCCTTGATGATCTCGTCATCGGAGAGGATCTTGTCTGCCGGGAAGACCTCGTCATCGACGATCGGTGCGGCAGGGCTGCTGAGTATCTGGCTGAAAGTCTGATCGTTGGCGTTCTTGAGCTTGAAAACCACGGTGGTGGCATCGGGCGCGCTGACGCTGTCGATGTTCGTCAACAACGATGCCGGTCCGGCAGGATCATTGATGGCCACCTGGCGGTCGAAGGAGAACTTCACGTCCTTGGAGTCCAATGTGTGGCCGTTGGCCCACTTGAGCCCGGATTTGAGCTTGACGGTGTACTCGGAAGGGGCCGTGAAGGACGATGACTCAGCGAGGTCCGGTACGGGTTCCGCGCCACCCGGCTTGGAATTCAGGAGGAAGGAGTAGACCTGGTTCATCACCATGAATGAACCGTTGTCATAGGAACCCGCGGGGTCCAGTGATGTGACTTTGTCTGTTGTGCCGTAGGCGATGGGGCCTGCGGCCGCCGGAGCAGACGAGGAGCCGCCACCGGAGGGGCCCGTGCATGCCGTTAAGGCGAATGCGGAGATGCCCGCCAGCGCGATAGCGCCGTGCAGGGCCTTCTTGTTCAGTGCCATCTGGTGAACCTTCTGTTCGATGGATTCGATGCTCCGCCGTGGGATATTTGTGACGGAGCACACTCTTAGTGCCTCGATTCAACCAGACTTCGAAGCCCGCGAACCCCCGTTTTGGTGATTTGAGACACAAAATTTACTTTCCAGTAGCTTCCCCAGGCACTACGGGAGCATTGCCGGACAGGTGGGACAGGAATATGGTTTATCCCGGGTGCTCAACCGCTGGATCACACGTCGAAAGTCAGGCTCATGGAAAAGGCAGCCCTTTGTGTGGGGATCAACAAATTCAAGTACCTTCCGGAGTCCAGCTGGCTTCACGGCTGTGTCAACGATGCCGAGGATCTGGCCGGCCTGCTCGAGGAAAGCTACGGATTCCCAGCATCACAGGTCACCGTTCTGAGAGATGACAAAGCCACCAAAAAGATGGTTCTGGCGGAGGTCAACAAGCTGGTGGACGCGGCGGTCGAGGGCACCATCCAGCAGATCGTGTTCACCTTCTCCAGCCATGGCACGCAGATTCCGGATACCGGTGGCGACGAAGACGACAGCCTTGATGAGGCCTTTGCCTGCCACGACATCAACGATGCCGGTGACTCCTGGGACCCCGGAACGGTCATTTCAGACGACGAACTGGCTGCCGTGTTCGGCCGCCTTCCTGATGGCGTCCTGATGGATGTGCTGCTTGATACCTGCCACAGTGGTACCGGGCTGAAGTCGCTGGACCTGATTCCCGGCCGTCGCCCGCGCTTCCTGCCTGGACCAACGCCCCGGGCCGTCATGGCGAACGAGGACCTGGAGACCCGGACCCTGCGCGATATTGTCAAGACCGCCAAGTTGTCCACGCCGGTCCTCATGGCAGCCTGCAGATCCGACCAAACCGCAGCGGATGCCCTGATGGAAGGCCGGTACAACGGCGCGTTCACGTACAACCTCGTTAAATCCCTGCGCAGCGACGGAGGCTTGGGGCGGGCTGACCTCCTCAAAGAAGTGAGCAAGGGATTGAAGGCCGGCGGCTTCGACCAGGTGGCGCAGCTTGAGGCGTCGAGGGCTGCGCGCAAAGCGGCCTGGGGAGCTTGAGTTCAGTTCCCGCATCAGGTCCCTGCCGTTCCGGCCTGCCTAGTCCCCCGTGCCGTGGAATTTGTTGCGCACCCCGGATGAGGCCGCTTGCTCGGCTTCGTGGTGCTGGTCGGAACCGAACAGCTGGCCCTGCCGTTCCCTGTCCATGACGGGTTTGAGCGCGGCATAGACGAGGCGGCCACCGGCGTCGAACCTCAACAGTCCTCCTCCACGGACGTCAATGAAGTCCCGCCCGGTCTTCACCCCAAGGCGGACATAGGCTTCCCTCCGGCTCATCCGGACCGTCTGGATGAAGGATGCTCCGATCTCGGAAATGATGAACCCGTCCGGCGATACGCGTTCGGACGTCCGGACCCGGGTGGAACTCAGGGGTGTGCGCCGCTCGAGACGGGCGGCCTCCAGGAGCCGCGGGTTCTCCCACACGAAGCGCTGTACTTCCTGGGGGTCTGATCCCAGTGCCGAGAGGCGGATCGGGTAACGGAGCCCGCTGTAGTTCTCAACCCCGCTGATGTTGTTCAACGAAACCCGGCGGATGCCGATTGCGGAAAACTCGGTTTGGAGTGCTTCCCGGTATCCATGGACATCGTCAGGAACCATGTCGAGGTCGGCGGCTATGATTCCGCGCAGAAGATCGCGCCAGGAAACATCCACCGGCGGCATGTAGGACAGGCCCCGGATCACCATGCGAAGGATCCTGGTTGCCACAATCGAACCGGACTCGGCCTTTTGCTGGAGGCTGTGGAACCCGCCGTAGCGGGCATTCCTTTCGGACCACAAGCGCTGGACGGCCCGGAGCACCGCACCCACCACGACAGCACCCCGCGCGTGGGGTTCGGGGAGCAACTGCCAGCCCTCCGGCGCGGCACCGACGAACGGCTCGCGCAGTGGCCCACGGGCAAAGAGATCCCGGGCGAAGTCAAAGAGCGAGCGCATCAGCACTGCGTCATCAACGGTCTGCCCCGCTTCGAAACCTCCTGCCGCGGCTTCGAGCTGCCGGTACACAACTTCCTTGGAAGAGAACACGGAGAGGATGGCCACGATGTCGGCCAAAGCCTCGTGCATGGCCAGCTGTTCCATGGTGGCCATCTGGTCCGCCCAGGCCGGCCTGAACCCATCCAGGATCGCGTGTGTCACCTCATGGGCAACAATGTCGCGGTACAGGGCAGTCGGGACTTTGTATCCCATCCGGTCCACGGATCCGAAACGGATGATGTTGGTGCCCCGCTCGTACCCGGTGTCTGTTGCGGTGACCAGGTCACGGGCTTTGAGCACCACACGCCCTTCGGGGTTCCACGGCATGCGCCTGCCCAGGGTGGTTTCGAAGATTTCCAGCGTGCTCATCGCGACACCGTAGACGTGCTGGGCCAGGAAGCGGGTGTCGTCCAGGAGCTCGCGCAGGCCGGCCGGTGGTGGTTCGGAAATCAAACGCCAAGGATCTCCCGGCTGCGTCAGGCTCACCGGGGATACGGTGGTCCCCCGCCACTTCCGGATATGGATGGCGTAGCGGTGGCCCGTGGGACCGCGCCGCAACCGTTCAACCGGTATGCGTACCTGTGCCGTCAGCGGCGCACCCCCGGCGGGGGCGATCGGCCCCTCAGCAAGGATGGTCAAGGAGACCATCTGCCCGGCTTTGATGTCTCCCGGGCTCTTCTTTGGAAATGCCACAGTCATCGCCGTCCCGAATGCGGACCCCAAACACCGCAGCGGAAACGCTGCTTAGCCCAGTATGGAGTCGGGGCATTCGGGAGGCAATGGCTCCTAGAGGGCTACCCGCTGAAGTGAGCGCGCGGCGTCGATGGTTGCCTGCCCCAGGACCCTGCTGCCTTGGTAGAGAACCACGGTCTGGCCGGGAGCCACGCCACGCAGGGGGTCGGTCAGGGTGACGACGAGCTGTGCCCGTTCCACGCCGGACCCGTCCTCGACGGCTTCCACGTGCGCGACTGCGGGGACGGGATCGCCGTGGGCACGGACCTGGGCGTGGCATTCGAAGCTGGCGCCGGTGGCGACCTCCGGGATGGGCAGGCCGGCCCAGGAGACCTTGATGCCGCGGATCTCGTCGATCGCCAGCAGGGCTTCGGGGCCCACGACTACCTTGTTTTCCTTGGGACGGATCTCGAGGACGAACCTGGGCTTGCCGTCAGCGGCCGGAGTGCCCAGCTTCAGCCCGCGGCGCTGCCCGACGGTGAAGGCGTTGGCGCCAGGGTGCTCGCCGACCTTGGCCCCGGTTTCATCAACGATGTCACCGGTGGTCATCTCGATCTTTTCGGCCAACCAGCCCCGGGTGTCGCCGTCGGAGATAAAGCAGATGTCGTGGCTGTCCGGCTTGTTGGCCACAGACAGGCCGCGCCGCTCAGCCTCGGCACGAACTTCTGCCTTGGAGGGTGTGTCCGCCAGCGGAAACATGGAGTGCTTCAGCTGCTCATGGGTCAGGACGCCCAGGACGTAGCTCTGGTCCTTGGCCCAGTCGGCAGCACGGTGGAGTTCACGGTTGCCGTCAGCGTCTTCGATCACCTTGGCGTAGTGGCCGGTGCAAACAGCGTCGAAACCAAGGGCGATCGCCTTCTCCAGCAATGCCGCGAACTTGATGCGCTCGTTGCAGCGCATGCACGGGTTCGGCGTCCGTCCGGCGGCGTATTCGTCGATGAAGTCCTGGACGACATCTTCCTTGAAGCGCTCGGAGAAATCCCACACATAATAGGGAATTCCCAGGACGTCGCAGGCCCGCCACGCATCACGGGAATCCTCAATGGTGCAGCAGCCCCGGCTGCCGGTGCGAAGGGTCCCCGGCATGCGGGACAACGCGAGGTGGACCCCCACGACGTCGTGCCCTGCCTCAACGGCTCGGGCGGCGGCCACGGCGGAGTCCACTCCGCCGCTCATTGCTGCAAGTACTCGCATGCTGGCTTTCTGGATCAAGGGATGTGGCGGCCTGTCCGGCTTTTGACGGCCGTGGACGCCCATCCATTCTAGCGTGCGATACCACGCCAGAGCTAAATCCTTGTGATTGACCCACCGTCGGCTTCCAATCCTTCGGCTCCTTCGGCCAGCGTCGCCAGGTTCCGTCGGTGCGAAGGGGCAGCGACGCCGTCGTCCTCGTAGATGGTGGCGTCAGCGAGATCGCGCCCTGCGATGTACCCGAAAGTCAGGGCCGGTCCGAGATTAATGCCTCCTGCGGGGTAATGGCCGCCCATGACTGAGGCCTGGTCATTACCCGCGACATAAAGGCCGCCGATGGGTTGGCCATGGGTGTCAAGGACGCGTGCCCGGGAATCTGCTGCGAGGCCGGCAAAGGTACCGAACGAACCGGGGACAATCCGGACAGCATAGAACGGACCCTTCTCCAAAGCACGCAGCGAAGGATTGGGCTTGTTTCCGGGATCGCCGCCATAGCGGTTGAATTCACTGCTGCCACGTTGGAAATCGGGATCAATGCCCTTGCGGGCGTTGTCATTGAATGCCGCGACGGTCTCTGCCAGTCCTTGCGGATCGATGCCGCATGCCGCAGCCAGCTCCTCGAGTGTGTTGCCTTTCTTCAGGTAACCGGAGCGCAGGTAGGGAAAGAGCGGCACGGGAAGGGGCTTGGCCATCCCCAACGGGAACCTTCGCACGAACGCTGCATCAGCGATCTGCCACGCTTCGACCGGTTCACCTTCAGGAGTGGCGTTGAACATGCCCTGGACGTAGTCGTAGTAGCCCTGGGCCTCGTTGACGAATCGTTTGCCGTCCCGTCGGACGCCGATGCTGCCCGGTTTTGTCCGGTCCATGATGTGCGGGAACGTTCCGGTGCGTCCATTAATGTATGGGACCAGGGAGACAGGACACCAGGCGGCCGGCGACTCAACGTCGGTCTCAAACCGGGCACCCACTGCCTGTGCCATGGAAATGCCGTCGCCGGTGGTTTCTTTCGGCGCCAGTGTCCAGTGCTCCCGGCCCGTGGGCGTCTTCGGGAACAATGTCTTGCGGCGGGCGACGTCATTGGGGAAGCCTCCGGCCGCCAGGACGACGCCACGGGAGGCGTTGATCTGCAGTTCCCCTTGGGGAGAATCGACGACGGCGCCCGCCACCTTTCCCGAGGCATCCGTCACCAGCCGTTTGGCCGGCGTGGAGACGCGGATCTCCACACCAAGGTCATCAGCGGACTTCAGCAGCCTGCCTGTGAGCGCGGTTCCGTTGACCAACTGCATGTTCCGCCGGTGTGTAACGAGATCGAGCAGATGGAAGGCAACCCGCCAGCCGGCGTGGAAGATGCCTTTGACATTGCCTCGGGAGGCGGAGAGGAATTTGCGCAGATCCGGACCCGCCATGATGCCCATTCCAAGAAATGAGGTTTCGTAGAGCTGGTGGCGCATCATCGCGCGGAGCCCGGGCCTGATGTTGCGTGCGTTGAACGGCTTGGGCCCGACGGAACGGTGCCCGGTGCCCGCTCCTGGTGTGTCGCCGTAGATGTCTTTGATCTCGGTACCGGGTACGAACTGCAGGCTTGTCTTGTCCTGGAAGAATCCCACCATGTGGGGCACGGCTTCCAGGAAAGCCTCCACCCTGTCCTCTTGGTAGTGGTTTCCGAGCCGGTGGCGCAGGTAGGTGCGGAACTGCTCGCGGTCCTCCACCACGCCATCTGATTTTGCCAAGGGATTGCCGGGGGTCCAGGCCCAACCGCCGGACCAGGAGGTAGCGCCGCCACAGACGTCGGCCTTTTCAACAACCACCACCTTCAGCCCGTGATAGGCGGCGGTCACAGCTGCGGACAGGCCGCCCGCGCCGGAGCCTATGACCAGGACGTCGCAGTCCACGGCGGGCAGGGCAGAGGAAGAATCCAGGGGTGTATTCATGTTCAGTGCTTTCTCAGTGGAAGTAGGTGTCAGAGTCCAGGCGGGGCGCCGCGCCGGTTTCGAGTGCGTCGATCGCAGCCATGTGCTGCTGGTTCAGGCGGAAATTGAAGACATCCAGGTTTTGCTGTTGGCGTTGGCTGTCTGCCGATTTGGGTACCGCTACCCGGCCGTGCTGGACGTGCCAGCGCAGCACGATCTGGGCTGGAGTCTTGCCCAGTTCCTTAGCGGGACCGTCGACTGCCGGGTGGCTAAGGAATCCGCCGCTTCGTCCCAGCGGACTGTAGGCCGCAGTGACTATCCCGTGTCCGCGGTGGTAGGCCAGCTGATCGGGTTGGCCGTGCTCGGGGTCGACTTGCACTTGGTTCAACGGAACTGCCAGGCCTGCCCCTTGGACAGCCTTCAGGTGCGACGGTTTGAAGTTGGAAACACCCCAGGCCCTGATGGAACCGTCGTCGACGAGGTTTTGCAGTTCTTCGCAGGCGTCGACGTATCGACCTTGGGCCGGGTTGGGCCAGTGAACCAGGAACAGGTCCAGGTAGTCGGTCCCGAGCTGCTGCACCGAATTGCCGAACGCCTCCCGCACCCCGCTCCGGCTATGCCACCGGGTGTTGAACTTGGTGGTGAGGAACAGCTCCGACCGGGCGATGCCGCTGCGACGGATGCCCTCCCCTACAGCCGACTCGTTGGCGTAGTTTTCTGCTGTGTCGATGTGCCGGTAGCCGTTGCTGATGGCCTGGGACACTGCCGCGGCGGCGTCCTCGCCCCTGAGTGGCCAGGTTCCCAGGCCGATCAGGGGTACGCGGACGCCATTGGCGAGTTCCGTCGTCGTGGTCTCTGTGCCCTTGCAGGTCATTTTGCACCTGCCGTATCGGGAGAGCCGCTTGGCTGAAGGCTGCAGCCCCGGGTCAGCACGGCGTCAACCCCTCCCCTCAGCAGGCGTGCCCAGCCGGCATCGCCGAGTTCGGCGACCCGCCGTTCCGAAGGTACCTCCACACTGACCGGAAGAATCGCCGGTAATACTGCAACCGCGGCCGCGAGGTCGAACTCGCCCTCGCCGGGTATGCCCCTCTCCGAGCGGGATTCGGTGACCAGTCCATCCCGGGTCCCGGGTCGGGCAAGCGGCCCATCGCACATCTGCAGGAGCGGCACGAGGTCGGCGTTGGCGCGCAACGCGTCCCACTGCCTGGCTGCGCCCGGACCGTTGTATCGGTTGAAGTGCAGGGTGTCCACCACGATCCGGCAACCAGCCTGCCGTGCGATGTCTGCGGCCTGGGCGATCGAGGCCACGGGCTGGTAGGAGATCGCCTCCAGCGTGGGGGCGATCCCGAATCCGCGGCCGTCCTCTGTCATCCGGGCAAGTGTTCCGACCAGTCGGGCGGTGTCCGGATCGGCACCGGCAACGGTGATGGAGCTCGCCTCCAGGGCCTGTCCCGCTTCCATCATGCGCAGCCACGTGTCACGTTGGTCGGTGCCGTCGAGCAGAAGGAATTCGATGTCCCGCACGGTCACGCCCGTGTCTTTCATCCGTGACAACGTTTCGCGCAACATCCGCGACCCCGGCTGAAGGTCGTAGGGGCTTTCAGTCGGTGTCACGGGGCGGACCCGGAGTCCAACGAAATCGAAACCCGCCACGGCGGCAACGTCCACCAAGGCAGGAGGCGGGGTGTGAAGCAGGGACAACTGGGCCAGGCCGATCGGCCTGTGCACGTTTCGGGTCATCGCTTTGTTCCGTTCAGTGTCAGTTCGTTGGTGGCGGCTGCGTCTGCAGCGAGCAGGAAGGCGATCCGCTGGGCCGCGTCGTAGCCGCTCTTGACGGCGTTGGAGGCAATGGCCGGCGTCTGGTCCACGACGGTTCCGGCCAATGTCACAGGCACTCCGGCGACGCGGCTCAACTCTGCGTCCCGGATGTTTCGGGGAATAGTGCTGTCCAAGGGAGCGACGGACCGTGACACCAGGAGCGGTCCGGGCGCGTCGAGCCATTCGCCTCCGGCAGGGAGGTCCGGTCCGCTGATCCGGACACGGCCCCCGTCGAACTCCTCGATGACGACGCCGAGGCGGATCCGCACCCGGGGGTTGGCTTCAAGCCGGGGCACTGCCAGGATTTTGGCGCGGCGCCCCGACTCGGGGGCGATGGCCTGCTGCGGGCCGATCAACAGGACGGCAGCCCCCCGGTCTGCCAGTGTGTCCGCCACACTCATGGCCACCGAGTCGGCACCCCAGATCGTCAGGGCTTCGGGTACGTCGCTTACGTCCTCGGTGCCGCCCTCGAACACTTCCAGGTGGGCGGCGAGCCAGTCGCGCACGTCAAGGACGTTGGACATGTCTCCGCCATTGAAGCCCGCCTCGGGTCGGAGCCCGCCGGTGGCCAGTACGACGGCGTCTGCCGCGGTGTCGCGGACCACTCCGCCAAGGTGCGCAGTGTCCACGCGCGAACGCAGGCGGACCTCGATGCCGAGCCGGGCGTTCTCCTCCGCTGACCATTCAGCGAAACGGTGGAAGTCCGGGGTGGATTTCATCCTTTCCGCGAGGGCAAACCGGCCACCCGGGCGGACGCCGTCGTCGAACAAGGTCACCGTCGCTCCTGCTTCGGCGAGTTCGCGCGCGGCAGTGAGACCTGCGGGTCCGGCGCCCACAACCACCACGCGGGACCCCTCGCGGACAGAGGGCGTCGGTACGGGAACACGGGAGCGACCCACCGCCGGGTTGACTGTGCAGGTCACCTGGCCGAGGCCCAGGTTGTCGATGCACACGTTGCAGGCGATGCAGGGCCGGTAACGCTCATCGCGCAGGACGCCGCCTACGAACCCCGGGTCGGCATGGATCGCCCGGGCAAGGCTGACGAAGTCGCAGCTGCCGTCCCGGAGTACCTCTTCGATAATGGCCGGCGAGTTCAAGCGGCCGGCCATGCCCAAAGGAAGACCAAACTGCCGGTACGCCTTGGCATAGCCTGCCAGGATTCCCGGCTTCCACTCCCCGGACTGCACGATCCATTCACCGGCCTCATAGCTCCCGGCGGAGATGTCCAGAAAGTCCAGATGCTCCAAGTGGGCCTTGGCGAGGATGGCCACCTGCTGTTCGGCGGTGATGCCGTCTGCAGGTCCCTCCACGACGGAGACGCGCATGCCCACCACAGTGTCCGGGACGGCTTCCCGCACGGCGTCGATGACGAGGTTCATGAACCGCTCCGGAGCCGCGAACTCGTCCGTGCGGTGGTTGGACAGAGGGGACATGAACTGGTGGATCAGGTAGCCGTGGGCGCCGTGGATGTTGATCACGTCGAAGCCTGCGGCCACCGCCCGGCGTGCGGCCTGCGCGTAGGCTTCCACCAGCTCATGGCAGTCCTCGACAGTGAGTTCACGGGGAACCTCGCCACCTGCAACTTCGCACGCTACCGGTGAAGGGGCAAGGTTCTTATGCCCCGAGACCGCAGCCTGCGCGGTTCGCCCACCGTGGTTGAGTTCGACGGCGGCGAGCGCACCTTCGGCGTGCAATGCGTCAGTGAGCCTCCGCAGGTCCGGGATCATGGCGTCGCTGTGCAGTCCGAGCTGGTGGGTTCGGCCCTTTCCGTCCGCGCGAACGTAAGTCGCTTCGGTAGTCACCATGCCGAGTCCGGCCCTTGCCCGGGTCACGAGGTAATCGATGTACTGATCGGTGATCCGCCCGTCAGGGGTGCCGTAGTTGCGTTCCATGGGAGCGGAGGCCAGGCGGTTCCGGAGGGTTTTCGGGGTGCGGCCGTTGCGGCCAAGTGCCAGGGGGCGGGCTGAATAGCGTGTTGTTTGTTCCATGGGTGTTCCTTAGCCTGCAAGTTCTGCGGGTGCTCGTGTGCCTGCAGGCGCGTGGTCGAAGCGGACGGGGACACCCGTGCGCGATGATTCGTAGACTGCCAGCAGTATCCTCAGTGCTTTCGTCGCATCCCGGCCGGTGATCGCCGGGTCGTCGCCGTTCCGGAGTGCCCGGACAAAGTCGCGGACCTGGGTGGTGTGGTGTGGGATCAGCTGGCCGTTGATCGTAGCCAGGCTGACGTTCGGGTCAACCCCGCTCGGGAAGACGGGTTCGGAGGAGATCGTCCCGGCCGCGGCCCACAGGTCCACCCGTCCGTCGCTGCCTTCCGGGAATTCAGTCAGGGAAGCCGATGCTCCGGTTTCTCCTGTGATCCGGATCTGGACGCCCAGGCTCGGGGACACCGCCGTCGAAGCTTCCAGGGTGGCGATGGCCCCGGAAGCGAACGTGATGACCGCAGTCGCGGAATCTTCCACTTCGATGTGGCCGCTGTGTTTGAAGGTGTTGATCTTGCCGTAGACCTCGGCCACTTCTCCCATGAACCACTGCATGAGGTCGATGTAGTGGATGGCCTGGGTCATCAGCACCCCGCCACCGTCGCTGGCCCAGGTCCCGCGCCAGGCGTCCCGGGAGTAGTACTCAGGCTCACGGTGAAGCATCACAGAACAACGGCCCATGATGGGTCGGCCAAGGGTGCCGTCGTCGATCGCTGCGCGGATGCGTTGCGCGGCCGGCCAGAAGCGTCGTTGGAAGAGGACTCCGAGCTTGACGCCGGCGTCGTCGCAGGCTTTGACCATGCGTTCCGCTGAGGCCAGGTCCGTGGATATGGGCTTCTCGCAGAGCACGTGGACTCCTGCGGCAGCGGCCTGGAGCACCACTTCCTCGTGGGTGGGGTGCGGCGTGCACACCGAGATAACGTCCACCCCGAGACCGAGGAGCTCCGGAACACTGTGCACTGCGGCTGGGATTCCCCAAGCTTCGGCAGTGTCCCGGGCGCGCTGGAGGTCCACGTCGCAGACGCCGACTATGACGGCGTCTGCAAGGGCGTTGAAGGCTTCCAAGTGGTTGCGTGAGATTGCGCCGCATCCTGCGATTCCGATGCGCAGGGGTTCGGCGGTAAGAGGTGATGGTGTGGTCATCAGCGGGGCTAACTTTCTGGTACTGGCCGGAGTTCGTGGTGCGCTCCAGCCGGAGGCGTGCGACGGGGTCAGTAAGGCCGGGTCAGTAGGGCTGGGTCAGTAGCTTGCCCGGCCGCCGGACAGATCGAAGACGAAGCCGGTGGTGTAGGACGCCGCGGGCGACACGGCGAATTCGATGAGGGCAGCCGCTTCGGCAGGAGTTCCGAACCTGCCCATGGGGATCTTGGCAGCCTGCGCCGCCTGCTGTTCTGCCGGCACTTCGGCGAACAGCGGGGTCACCACATTGCCCGGAGCGAGCGCATTGACGGTGATGCCGGACAGGGCAAACTCCTTGGACAGTGACTTAACCAGGCCCAGGATCCCCGCCTTGCTGGCGGAGTACGCCGGCATGTTGACAACGCCTTCCTTGCCCGCCGTCGAGGAGATATGGAGCAACCGGCCGTATCCTGCCTTGGCCATACCGGGCAACACGGCCTTGGAGACAATGAAAGCGCCCGTCAGGTTGATCCGCATGATGCGTTCGAAGTCCTCGACAGATGTTGCGGCTGCCGGGGCAACGGGGCCGAGGATCCCGGCGCAGTTGACCACGGCATCGAGGCCTCCCATGCCCAGCACCGCCGCGGAGACCGCGGCCGCAACCGATGCCGGGTCTGTGACGTCCACGGCGACATCCCCTGCAGGTGACAAGGTGCTTGCAGGTGACAAGGTGCTTGCAGGTGACGAGGTGCTTGCCCGGGGAGGCCAGGTGGGCGATGGCAGGTCCGCACCCATGACTGTGGCGCCGGAAGACCTGAGGCGTTCAGCCGTCGCCAGCCCGATTCCGCTGGCGGCCCCGATGACCAGGCAGCGGGACTCGGCGATAGTGGTTGGCGCACGGTAACCCATGACTAACTGACCTCCCGTCGAAACGTGGCCAGCATGCTCTCGGCGTCGGCGGGAATGCCGGTGAAGAGCTCGAAGGCTGCGGCAGCCTGGCCCACCACCATGCGGCCGCCGTCCAGGACTTTGCAGCCCTTGGCACGGGCTGCCTTGATCAGTTCGGTTTCGAGCGGCCTGTAGATTACGTCGGCTACCCACAGCCGGGAGTGGATCACATCGGGGTCGATGGGCAGTCCAGGGTGGCCCGTCATGCCGATCGGCGTTGAGTTCACCAAACCGGTGGCTGTCCTGATGCTTCCGGCGACGGCATCCGTTCCGTCCACCGATAGCCGGCTGTCCGGAAAGTGCGGGGACAACCGAAGGGCAAGGGCTTCGGCCCTGCCCGGCTCAATGTCCGCGATCACCAAGTGCCTGGTTCCGTTGCGGAGCAGACCGAAGGCCACCGCTGCCCCGGCTCCCCCAGCCCCGAGAAGCACTACGGAATCGGTGGCAGCCGATGGGAGGCCGGCGTGGAGACCCGCGATGAAACCGGTGTGATCTGTGTTGTGCCCAACGGCCTTGCCTTGGTGAAAGGTGATGGTGTTGACGGCCCCGAGGATCCGGGCTTCCGCGGAGAGTTCGTCCAGGCCGTCCTGCACCAGCTGTTTGCTCGGATGGGTGACATTCAGGCCGTCGAATCCCAGATCGGCTGCCTGCCTGACGAGCGCTGCAGAGTTTTCCGCGGCTTGTCCTATGACGTCCAGATCGATGACGCGGTAGGTGTAGTTAAGTCCCAACCGGTCGGCTTCCGTCTCGTGCAGGCCCGGAGTGAGGGACCCGGCAATCCCTGAGCCAAGCAAACCCACCAGGAACCGATGGTTGCCATCGCCGTCGTGCCGGAATCCCCGGGGGTCCGCCAGTGTTCGCTGGTTCATGCCCGTGACTTATCGGCAATTGCGGCAGGGGTTGTCCTCTTCAGTCCCAGCATGGCCGTGGGCGTCTTGAACGTCTCCGGTGCCAGCAGCGCGGCGACGGCCGAAATGGCGCAGGCCACGGCGGCGAATGTTGCGACGGGAACCCAGTTGGCTTTGTCGCCACCGATCAGCAATTCGGAGATGACGGGTGCGAATCCTGCCAGGAGCAGTCCGAACATCAGGCTGATGGCCATGCCGGAGTAGCGGACCTTGACCGGGAACTGCTCCGGGAAGTATGCGGGGTAGATGGAGTTGGACCAGGTGTACGCAACGCCGATCAGGAGGATCCCCGTGACGAAGATCAGCGGAAGGTTTGCTGCGGACAATGCCATGAAGAACAGGAAGATCATGCCGATCTGCAGCACCAGGCCGGAGACGAAAACGGGTTTGCGGCCGATCCGGTCCGAGAGGATGCCGGCCAATGGGCCCATGGCCACAGCGGCAAGGTTGGCGACGGCAATGACTGTCAGCATCAGGCCCTTGTCAACGCCGACGACGGAGGTGGCGTAGGACAAGGCAAAGACGTTGATGATGGTGTTGATGATGGTGAACAACGACATCGCGGTGACGCGGGTGACCGTGATCCAGTGGTGCCGGAACAGCGTGACGAGCGGAACCTTGACGACTTCGTCCTGGGCTTTGGCTTCCTCGAAAACGGGAGGCTCTTCCAGCAGCCGCCTGAGTACGAAGGCAATGACCGTAACGACAGCGCTGGCGAGGAACGGGACGCGCCAGCCCCACGCAAGCAACTGGTCTTCCGGCATCGACGCGACGGGGATGAACACCAGGGTGGAGAGGACGATGCCGAACATGATTCCGCTCATGGTCCAGCTGGTGTAGAAAGCCCGCTTGTTTTCGGGTGCGTGCTCAAGGGTGAGGGAGCTTGAGCCCGGTGATTCACCGCCGGCGGACAGGCCCTGGATGAGACGGAGGGCCACAACCAGGATCGGCGCAGCCATTCCAATGTCGTTGTACGTGGGCAGGCAGCCGATGAGGAACGTTGAAGCGCCCATGAGCAGGAGCGTGAGCAGCAGGATCCTTTTGCGGCCGAATTTGTCACCCAAGTGGCCGCAGATCACCGCACCCAGCGGGCGGGCGATGTAGGCAACCCCAACGGTGGCGAAAGACAGCAGCATCGCCGAGGGGCCGGGTGCGAAGAACAGCTTGCCGAAGATCAGGGCTGCCGCAGAGCCGAAAATGAAGAAATCGTAGTACTCAAGTGCGCTGCCAACGAACCCTGAAACTGCTGCGATTTTCGCGTTGTTCTTGGTTTGTGCTGGCGCCGATGTCGACACTGACATGGTGTTCCCTTCTGGTAACGGGACCGTTGGCAGCGTCGGGCGGGCCGGCTGCGGAACGGTTTGCCGCGCTTGGTGCGGCTTCTCCATCCAGTGTGGGGGCGATCACTTAGTGTGTCCACGACTAAATTGATCTATAACTATGCTGAAAATCGACTAAATGATGTGCGGTGGCCTTGGGATCTCCGGGAATATCTCTTCGATGATTGCGAGCACGGCCGCAAGCACGGAGGAATCGTTTTCCTCCGACCAAGCGATGGAGTGATTCATGAAGTGCCGTGGAGGGTCCAAGGCAATGTAGGTGGCGCCGGAGGGGATGATCCCGGATATCCCGTTGCTCATGAGTGTCACGCCCACTCCTGCGGCCACGAACGTCAGCACCATGTAGGGGTCCGAGAGCTCCTGGACGATACGCGGGCGGAAGCCGGCCGCCATGCAGGATGCGAGCATCACTTCGGTCATGGAGGACGAACCATCCAGTGGCGGAGAGATGAAGTCATCGGACGCCAGTGCCTGCAAAGGGATGGATTGTTCCTGCGCCAGCGGATGATCCAATGGCACTACCGCGCCGACTTCCTCGCTTGCAACCAGCCGCGTCACCACCCCGGGGACGGGAGCGTCAGGAAGGCCGACAAAGGCGAGGTCCAACGTGCCGTTTGCCACGCTGGCCAATCCGTCCGTGGTGCGGACACTGCTGGTGAGGTCCATCGTGATGTCCGGATGGCGCCTCCTCACGGCACGGGTCAGTGGCGGGAGGGTCAGATGGTTGACCGCTCCGGAGAATCCGATCCTGATGTTGCCCCTGACGCCTTCAATTTCGGCCTGCGCCGCTTCCCGGGCCAGACGCATTTCCTGAAGTACCCGGTATGCGCGCGGCAGGAGGGCATACCCGGCAGATGTCAAGGCAACGCTGCGGGTGTTGCGTTCAAAAAGGCGGGACCCCAGGTCCGCCTCGAGCTTCCGGATCGTCTGGCTCAGCGGTGACTGTGAAGTATGCAGGCGCTGCGCGGCACGGCCGAAATGGAGTTCTTCGGCGACGGCGACAAACGCTTCCAACCAGCGGATCTCTGTCATGACTTCAGAATGTACCCTCTGCACGGTCCAACAGGGTGCAGGCTTCGAGCACATACAAGCCGGCTCGCCAACGACCCGGACATTCCCCTCGACGAATTCCTGCCTGGATGGACCGACGGTAGTGGCGGCTTAGGCCACACCCCGCCGGGCGACAGTCGCCGCTGTCTGGATGGAGGACTCATGACCTGCCATCCCTGCTTGCCGCGCCCTGGAGCAAGCTTCCGGAAGTGCTTTCAGAAGGGCTTCAACATCAGCTTCAGTGGACGTGTGTCCAAGCGTGAAGCGCTGGGCACCACGGGCGGTGTCCTCGTCCAGTCCCATCGCGAGCAGGACGTGCGAGGGCCGCGGCACTCCGGCCGTGCACGCCGAACCCGTTGAGGACTCAACGCCTGCCAGGTCAAGCAGGAACAGCAGTGAATCGCCTTCGCAGCCAGGGAAGGTGAAGTGGGCGTTGCCGGGAAGCCGACGCTCACCCGTGGCGCCACGGAGCACGGCGTCTGGAACAGCTTCAAGGACTCCCCGGATGAGATGGTCACGCAACGCCGCCAGTCGTTCCCGCTCCTCCGGCAGCTTTGCGGTGACGGCTTCTGCTGCAGCGGCGAAAGCGGCGACCGCGGGTGTGTCCAAAGTGCCGGAGCGTACGTCCCGCTCCTGCCCTCCCCCGTGCTGGACAGGAGTCAACTTCACAGCCCTGCCAAGGAACAGTGCACCAACACCGACGGGACCGCCCAGCTTGTGTCCCGAGACGGACATGGCAGACAGTCCCGAGGCCCGGAAATCGACGGGAACCGATCCGAAAGCCTGCACCGCATCCGAGTGGACCGGAATGCCGTGCGGCTTGGCAAGCTCCACGATGTCGGCGACCGGCTGGATGGTGCCAACCTCATTGTTGGCCCACATGACCGTTACCAGGGCAACCGATTCGGGATCCCGGCTGATCTCCTTTTGGACGACGTCAAGCCGGACCGCGCCTTCGCTGTCCACAGGAAGCCACGTAACGTCCGCCCCTTCGTGGCGCTCAAGCCATTCGACGGTGTCCATGACCGCATGATGCTCGACGGCGGAACAGAGTATCCGGGTCCGGCGGTGGTTTTCGTCACGGCGGGCCCAGTAAAGTCCCTTGACGGCCAGGTTGTCGGCTTCTGTCCCACCCGAAGTGAAGATGACTTCCGAAGGATGGGCCCCCGCCGCGGCGGCGAGCGTTTCGCGGGCGTCCTCAACGGCGCGCCGCGCCCTGCGGCCGGCGCCGTGGAGGGAGGACGGGTTTCCCGTCTTCGCCAACTCGCGTGTCATGACGGCGAGCGCTTCCGCCGAAAGCGGCGTGGTGGCGGCATGGTCAAGGTATACAGGCACCTTGCCATTCTACCGATGCCGCGCCCTGGCGCTCAGTGTCGTCCCACTACGACGGCGGAACCACCGCCAGCTTCGTCTCGACCTCTGCCCGGGCCTTGGCCAGGGAAGCGTCATCCGGACAGGCCAGCGAGATATACACCGAAGATGCGGGAGCGCTGAAAAGCCTGGCCAGCACCACCACTGGACTGCCGCCTGAGGCTGCGGAGGACTCCAACGCCAGGAACTCCACGCTGCGAACCGGTTTATCGGAGTCCTGACCCCACCGCAATGTGGCAGGCTTCAGTTTCTCCACGTCAATTCCCGCATCAAGGTAATGAAAGAGTCCCTTGGTGGAGGCAACATCGTCACCTGCCACAACCAAGGGGCCCTGGTTGACGCTGACACGTGCTGCGAGCGTGCACCCGTCTGTTTTCTTGAACCGGGCCTCGCCCTGGAGGCCTGAGTGCACCACGGACCAGCCCGGCACCTCCTCCAGCTTGCTCGACACCGTCACAGGATCACCGGGAGCCAAAGTGCCCCCCGCCGCCAACGGCAAGTCCTTCGCGGCCACGGCCTCTGCATCATGCCCTGGCGTGATGGTTGGAGTGGCGAGAGTGGATTGCGACGGCGCCGGTTTCGGCGCTGAAGGGTCGGGGACGTTCACGCTGCAGGAAGCGAGCAAGACGCCCACGGTTCCCAGGGCAACTGACCCCGCCAGCCGCCGTCGAACGCTAAACGCCACCTGATGCTCCCGCCTCTATGCCCTGCCGCCTGACTGCGCCCTGCCGCGTCCGAGTCTAGCCGCCCGCATGGAATCCTCCGCCTGGGCAAGGCAATCTAGGCAAGGACGTGCAGCGCAAGCGGAAGGACATCGATGTCCACCGGCAACGCCGCGAGCCGTTCACCGTCCGCGTAGGCCACCACGCCCTCTGCCTCCAACCGGACCTTACGGACGCGGCGGATCATCACCTCGCGCCTGCCCGTGTGCCTGCCCGCAAAGACCTTCGGAAAAATGGAAAGGAATTTCAGCCGCGACAACGGCTCCACCACAAAGAGATCAAGCCAGCCATCATCCGGCAAGGCATCCGGGGTGATGCGCATGCCACCGCCGATGGATTGCCCGTTTGCCACGGAAATAAGCAACGCCCGCTGGTTCCAACTCACACCGTCAGCACAGACCCTGTATTCAATCCGGCGAAAAGACCCAAGCTCCCTCAGCATGGCCAGGTTGTAACGGCTCTTCCCCCGCGGCCAGCGCCAGGAGTTGGCGCGCTCGTTCACTGCGGCATCGAACCCGGCCGACAGCACCCCCGCGAAATAGGTGGTCTTCCCTCCTGCCCTGACCTTGCCGACGTCGACCTTCCGTCCGCCCGCCGCCAAGGCGTCCAGGACCCGCCGGCACGCACCAGCGGGACTGTTCAACGGCAAAGCCAAAAGCCTGGCCACGTCATTGCCCGTTCCACTGGGAATGATCCCGAGCGGCACCTCCAGGCCTGCCAGCGCGTTGACGCCCAAGTGGATCATTCCGTCACCACCTACCACTACCAGCGCCGCCACCTCCTCATCAGAGGACAGCGCCTGTCGCACCAGCGCATCCAAGGGCTCATAGCCGCCGGCCTGAAGAACGACGACGGCCCAACCGGCGGCGCGAAAGTACTCTGCGGCCTCGTCCCCCGCCCCGCGGGACCTGCCAAAAGAAGCCGCCGGGTTTACGGCCAGCACAATCTTTCCCTGCGCCACGGAGGGCCGGGAACGTTCCGGAGGAGTCACAGCCCGAATTATGCCAGCCGGGGAACCACGCGCCCCCGTACCGACGTTCACATAGTGGCTGGATAAACTTGCCAATACCGCCCCGATGGAGCGGCCGTCATCACTAGAGAAGGGCCCGTGCTTGGCCGAGGGCAGCAGTTCGCACTATCAGGTTCTCCGAGTAGCCGTCACCGCGACGGACAAAGAGATCAAAGTGGCCTACCGCAAGGCTGCCCGGAAAGCCCACCCCGATCACGGTGGAGAGGCAGAGATGTTCCGGCGCGTAACCCTCGCGTACGAGACACTCATCGACCCCCGGCGCAGGGCCGAGTACGATCGGCGTTATGCCAGCCGTACCACCGAACGCGCCCAGGCCCGGCCCGGAGACTATTCGGGCACGGCGGCGCCAGGACCCTCGGCAAGCACCAACGTCAAGCGGCCTCCAATGCAGCGCAACACTGCCGGCGATCCACCGGTCTACGTTCCCGCCTTCGACGACCCCAACGAAGTCCCCCTTGTTTCGGCAGCCGAAGCGGCCCAACAAGTCCACGGCCTCCCCCGCAAACGCGGAATCTTCGGCGCCGAGGCCCGCATCCAACGGGAAATGCGCACGGTGCAGCTCATCAGCCGCCAGATCCTCCCGGCCATCCCGGCCGCCCGGCTGATTAACGGCCTGCGCTCGCCGTCGGACAACAACCACATCGACCACGCTGTCCTGTCCGGCTACAGGCTGGCATTGGTTGGTTCCATGCTGCTGCCCAAGGGCGCATACGCCTGGGACGGACAGTCATTGCGCCATGGCGGCCGCTCGGTCGCTCCCCCGCAACTGGCCCACATTGTCCGCCACATGCAGGACATCTTCCCGGAGTTGAACGTCACTGGCTGGGTAGTCCTGCACAGCCCCGACGGCAACCTGCATGAGCCCGTCATTGATCATTACGGCAAGGGCCAGGGCAGCGCCGTCGAGATTGTCAACGGCGCAGGTCTTGTCCGTGGCCTGAAGCAATTCCTGGGTTCGGGACCCGCGCCCAACACGGTTGTGGTTCCCGTGTTGGCCAGGCTGCTTCGGGGTATGCACTAGCTCTTGGCATGCCCTGGCTCCCGGCCTGTGTCAGGTGTCCAACACACGCCTGACTAAGATGGGACGGTGTTCCGCATCCTCTTCCACACTCCAGAAATCCCGGGCAATACCGGCAACGCCATTCGGCTCGCCGCCATTACGGGCGCCGAGCTTCACTTGGTGGAGCCCCTCGGTTTCGATTTTTCCGATGCCAAGCTTCGGCGGGCCGGCCTGGACTACCACGACCTCGCTGTCGTCACAGTCCACAAAGACATCGAGGCCGCCTGGGAAGCCCTGCAGCCCGAGAGGGTCTTCGCCTATACCTCCGACGGCGAGACGTCCTATACAGACATCGACTACCGCCCTGGTGATGTGCTGATGTTCGGACCCGAATCCGTGGGCCTGCCGGAATGGCTCAAACGGGACCCGCATGTCACCGCGCGGGTACGGCTCCCCATGAGGCCGTCGTTGCGCTCGCTCAACCTTGCCAATGCCGCCTCCATCGCCGTTTTCGAGGCATGGCGGCAGAACGGTTTTGCCGGCGCCAAGGTGTAGCCCATCCACGGCGGCCACAGCACCGAATACCTTACGCAGGGACAATCCTGTCAGGGACATTCATTGAGGGAGCCTCCGTGAGCGCGTTGCAGACCAGGGCCTTAACACAACACGGCCATATCGCCGCACCCGCAACGCGACCCCGCAGTGCTGCCGGATTCAGACGCGACAACATATGCTGGACTGTAATGGACACCCCCAACAACCCCGGCCCACCGGTCTTCGAAGCTACCAGCACTGCCACTGACCTCAACACGCAGTTGACCGGCCTGCTTGAGCTGGTGGCAGCAAGAGACCAGCAGGCATTCGCCGAGTTCTATGCACTGACCTCGCGGCGTGTTTTCGGCATGGCCAGGCGCGTGCTCATAGACCCGGACCTCAGTGAGGACGCCACCCAGGAGGTTTACATCCAGGTGTGGCAGGGTGCGGCCAATTTCGACCGCAGCGCGGGAACGCCGCTTGCGTGGCTCATGACCATCGCCCATCGCCGGGCCATCGACCGTGTGCGGGCTGTCCAGGCAGCCACAGACCGCGAGGCCCGCTACGGCGCCGCGAGCCAGGACCTGGACCGGGACCTGGTGGCCGAGGAAGCAGACAGCAACCTCGAGGCCGAAGCCGTCAGCCGCTGCCTCGGTACCTTGACGGACACCCAGCGTGAATCCGTCCGTCTGGCCTATTATGGCGGGCTGACCTACCGGGAAGTGGCTGAACATCTCGGCGCGGCCGTGCCGACCATCAAATCGCGCATCCGCGACGGATTGCTGCGCCTGAAGACCTGCCTGGGGGTGGGCTGATATGACTGAGAACTCCGGTGGAGGCTTTATCCGCAGAATGTTTGCCAACGACATCGCTACAGATCTCGCTGAGGGCCGAGTGCTTGAACTCGCTGAGATCTACGCCCTGGACGCCGTCAGTGACGACGAACGGGCCATGATTGACGACTACGTCAACGACGCTCCCGAGGGAGCCGAGTTCTTCCAGCGGGTCCGCGAGGCACGCGAAACCCTGGCGGTGAGCTTCACCGCCCAGGACGAGCCTCCCGCAGGCCTCTTCGGGAACATCATGGAACGGATAACCCAGGAGGCAACGGCCCCGGCAGCTGCGGAACCGGCGGCACCGGCCGCGGTGAGTCCCGCCGTCGACGACCTCGCAGCGGCGAGGGCCAAACGCGAAGAGCGGCAGCGGGCCGGCGGTGCACGCCGCTGGATCGTGGGAGTGGCGGCAGCCGCAGTGATCGGCCTCGGCGGAATCGGCGTGGGCGCTTATGTCTCGGCGCAGAACGATCCCGTCAACCAGGTCCTGCAGGCGCAGGATGTGCAGAAGCAGTCCGCCCCTGTTCCCGGCGGCGGTACTGCCACGATTTCCGCGTCATCGGCCAAGGATTCGTTCGTGGTCCTGATGGACGGGGTGGCCCCCGCTCCTGAAGGCAAGGTCTACCAGCTGTGGACGCTGCCCAAGGACGGCTCCGCGCCGGTTCCGCAGGGCACCATGGACGCCCAGACGCTCTCGAAGCCGGCGGTGGTGAAGGGCTTGTCTTCGGCGTCGTCCGTTGCCATCACCGTTGAACCGGCCGGCGGGTCGCAGGCTCCCACGAGCGCTCCGGTCCTGGTGGTCGCCCTCAGCGCCTGAGGCGCAAGGAATTAATGCACGACGGCGGCCGTCCCACCTTGGGGACGGCCGCCGTCATTGTTTGCCGGCTGGTTCCTGGAGCTACAACACCAGCGACAGGAGCATCACGAAGCCGAACCCGACTACGGAAATGAGCGTCTCCATCACGGACCACGTTTTGAAGGTCTGGCCTACGGTGAGCCCGAAGAGCTCCTTGACCAGCCAGAACCCCGCATCATTGACGTGGGACAGGAACAGCGAACCCGCACCGATTGCCAACGCGAGCAACGCCGCATGGGTCGGACTCAGGCTGCTGGCCAGCGGCGCCACAATGCCCGCAGCTGTCACGGTTGCCACCGTGGCGGAGCCGGTTGCGAGGCGAAGCGCTACGGCAACGATGAAGCCCAGCACCAGGACGGACATGTTGGCGCCCTCGGCCCATTTCTTCACCGCGTCACCCACACCGGCACCGATCAGCGTTTGCTTGAAACCGCCGCCTGCACCAACGATCAAGAGGATCGCAGCGATCGGACCAAGGCTCTCACCCAGCTTGGCCGTGATCCTGCTGCCCGTGAATCCCACGGCATAGCCGAAGGTCACGATGGCCACCAGGACGGCGAGGGTCATGGCCACCAGCGGCTGGCCGACGAAGTCGAAGAAGATCCGGATGGCCGGTGCGGTGTCAGGATTTGGCCAGATGATGCCGCCCAGGGCCTTCAGCAGCATCAGGACGACCGGGAAGATGATGGTCAGCAGGGTGACCACGAACGAAGGCTGGCGCTTGACCTCGCTGAGGTCCGTCGTGTGCTGGGTATCAATACCGCCAGCCACAGCCGGCGCGTCGACAGGAACCCAGCGTGCAGCCAGACGCGAAAACAGCGGGCCACAGATGATGACCGTGGGGATTGCCACCAGGATGCCCAGGCCGAGGGTAGTTCCAAGTTCAGCCTTCACAGCACTGATGGCGATCAACGGTCCCGGGTGCGGAGGCACAAGCCCATGCAGTACGGACAGGCCGGCCAGCGCCGGGATCGCGATCCTCATGAGTTTCATCTTGGATCGCTGCGTCACCAGCACAATCACGGGCAGCAGCAGGACGAGCCCGATCTCGAAGAACATCGGCAAGCCGATGATGACGGCCACCAGCGTGATCATCCAGACCAGCTTGTTGCCGCTTGCCTTGGCAAGCAGAGTGTCCACCACCCGGTTCGCTCCGCCGGAATCCGCGAGCAGCTTCCCCAGCATGGCACCGAGGGCGATCAGCAGCCCGACCTCCTTGAGGACACCTCCCACACCGTCCTCGAAGTTGGTGATGACCTTGCCCAGTTCAACACCGGACGCCAGGCCAACGAAGGCGGAACCCAGGACGAGGGCCAGGAACGGATGAAGCTTGAGCTTGGCGATCAGCACCACGATCAGGGCAATGCCCAGCGCTGCCACCACAAGCAGTTGGGTGTCCTGCCCGGTCCATTCCTGCACCTGCGCTGCCGTCTGGAGGGCAATCACTTAACGCCCGCTTCGGAATCCCCGGTCAAAGGGTGCAGCCCCAGGCGTTCAATGACCTCGTCAGCTTCTTCGGCAGGCGAGGCCGAAACGCACAGCGAGATGTAGTTCTCGTCTTCCGTGGGTTCCTCCAGCGCGTCGAACTGCGATTCCAGAAGCGACGGCGGCATGAAGTGTCCATGCCGGGAAGCGAGACGGTCGGAAATCTTGTCCTTGCTTCCCTGCAGGAACACGAACACCACACCTTCGCCCCGGAGCACGTCACGGTACTTCTTTTTCAGGGCTGAACACGTAATGATGGCCGGCACTCCGGCATCAGCACGCTCTCGAATCCACTCCGAGATGATGCCGAGCCAGGGCCAGCGGTCCTCGTCAGTGAGCGCCTGGCCCGAGTGCATCTTGGCTACATTCGCTTCAGGGTGCAGATCGTCGCCTTCGGCCAGATCCCATCCCAGTTTGCCGGCCAGTACGCCGGCCACAGTGGACTTCCCTGAGCCGGAGACTCCCATAATCACCAGCACGGGTTGTTGCGCAGTCTTCGCCATCAAAGTCTGCCTTCCTCGAATAAATATGATTTAACCGAGATCAAGCATATGACACGGGTTACACCACGGCAACGTCAGAAGCCGGCGATGGTACTGGATCCGTTGACCGACACCACGTGGAATGCCTCAGCGCTGGTTCCCGAAGGGAGGCCGCCCCGCTCTCCATTCGCCAGCATCATTCCCCGGACCACCCGCTCCATCCCGGCAACGTCGGGGTGCTGGCTGGCGTGAACCCGAATGGCCTCGATCTTGGCCTCCACGTGGGCAGATACGTCCACAAAATGGTTCTCCCTGGACTCCGGACTCGAGATGAACCACAGCCACGGAAGCTTGTAGGCGGCAAGGCCGGCCTCCGCCAGTTCGGGATACGCAAACGGATTCTCGACTGCCGGATATACCGCCCGGGTCACCGCCTCCCCCGCGGCCAAATGGTCGGGGTGGCTCTTTTGAAGACGGTCCCAGTTGCGTTCCGGGTGCATGGTCAGAACAATGTCCGGGCGGATTTCGCGGATAAGCTTCACCACCTGCTTGATGACGCCGTGTGACGGTTCCAGATAGCCGTCGCGCTCGTGAAGATAGTGGATATCCGTGACACCCACCAGCGCGGCAGCCCGTTGCTGCTCCTCGGCCCGGAGCTCAATGATCCTGGCACGGTCCGCGGGATCAAAACCGCCGGCGTCGCCGTCGGTCATGATGCAATAGCTGACCTGGACGCCCGCGGCCGTCCACGCGGCGATGGTTCCTGCGGCACCGAAATCAATGTCATCAGGATGGGCAGTAAAACAAAGCACCCGCTCGACGCGCTCCGTGGAGGCATCGAACGGGCTCTTTGCTGACGTGGCGTCAGTGGGCAAAGGGATCAGCCTTTCCGCTTCTTGATTTCGGCCGTGGCCTGCGGGATGACCTTGAACAGGTCACCGATGATGCCGTAGTCGGCGATTTCGAACACCGGAGACTCGGCGTCCTTGTTGACGGCGACAATCACCTTGGACGTCTGCATGCCGGCCTTCTGCTGGATGGCTCCGGAGATCCCGGCGGAAATGTACAGCTGCGGCGAAACCGTGACACCGGTCTGGCCCACCTGGGCATCGTGGCCGATCCATCCGGCGTCCGTGGCGGCGCGGGAAGCGCCCACAGCGGCACCGAGGGCGTCCGCAAGCTCTTCCAACGGACCGAAGTCGCCGTCCACGCCGCGGCCACCGGCCACCACAATCCTGGCTTCGCTGAGATCCGGGCGGCCGCTGACCGGTTTCTCGGCCCGTGCCGAAATACGGGCCGCATTCGCAACGGCGTCGCCGGGGACGTCCACCGTCGCCGTGGCGGGGGCAGCTGCAGCGCCGGCAGGTGCGGGTTCAACGTTGTTGGCCTTGACCGAAAGGACCGTCACTGCTGTTGTGGCCTTCGCGGAGGTGTTGTACGAGCCGGCCAGGACCGACTTGTGCGCGGTTCCGTCAGGCTCCACTCCCACAACATCCGTGATGACTCCGGCGTTCAGCTTGATGCCAAGCCTGGCGGCGATCTCCTTGCCTTCAGGAGAGTTGTCGAGCAGGACAGCCGTGGCTCCGGACGCCGCGGCGGCGGCAGCCAGGTAGGCAGCCTTGGGACCCACGAGGTAGTTATCGAGGTCGTCCGTCGACGGCCGGTAGACCGTCGTGGCGCCGTAGGCACCCAAGGTGGCGGCGACGTCGTCGGACAACTCGCCGGTGAACGCGACGGCGGTTTCCCCCAGCGAGCGGGCGATGGTCAGGAGCTCCAGGCTGCTCTTCTTGAGAGCGGCTCCCGGGTTGTCAATGAATACAAGTGCATTTGCCATGGTTGGGGTCCCCTTTAGAGCAGCTTCTGGGCGGCAAGGAAGTCGACCAGCTTGATGCCAGCGTCGCCTTCGTCGGTGATGATGGTGCCGGCAGTGCGCGGCGGCCGTGCTTCGGCGGACTCAACCACGGTCCAGGACCCGGCGAGGCCAACCTGCGAGGCGTCCACACCGATGTCGGACAGCGCCAGGGAGGTGATCTTTTTCTTCTTGGCCGCCAGGATGCCCTTGAAGTTGGGATAGCGGGGCTCGTTGATCTGGTCAGTCACCGAAACAACGGCCGGAAGCGCAGCCTCAACCGTCTCCGAGTAGGGACCTGCGTCCCGGCGTGCCGTGACCCGACCGCCCGCGATCTCCAGGCTGGACGCGAAGGTCACCTGCGGGAGGGACAAACGCTCGGCCAGCTGGGCCGGGACCAGCGACGTCTCACCGTCGGTGGATGCCATGCCCGTCAGGACCAGGTCCACCGGACGTCCGTCGGCCGAGAGGTGCCGGATCGCAGCGGCAAGCGCCAGCGACGTGGCAGCAGCATCCGAGCCTGCCAAAGCGTCATCGCTGAGGTGGACTCCCGAATATGCGCCGATCTGCAGCGACTTCTTGACCGCGTTGACCGCACCCGACGGGCCCATGCTCAGGGCAATGACCTCGTTGCCCGCTTTCGGTCCGCCGCGTTCCTCGGCCAGCTGCAATGCTGCCTCGAGGGCATACTCGTCCAATTCGGACAGGATGCTCTCTTCACGGTCGGTTGTGTTGGCAGGTCCGGTGATATGCCGGTCGAACTGCGCGTCCGGGACGTGCTTGACCAGAACGACAATCTTCAATGTCTCTTCCACTGTCTTCGAAGCAGCCTTCCATGCTTGTGGACGGCCAACCGCAACAGCGTGGCCGTGAATTGCCCAGCGCGTGGGCTCGTCCTAGCTAAGCATATTGCCCGCAGAAAACCACTCCCAGCGTTAACCCCTGTTTCAGTCCTGCGGAACCACGCCGGGACGGCACGACGACGGCCCGCACCTCAAAGGTGCCGGCCGTCGTCATGGTTTGCCTCTCCCGGGCCTTACTGCTGCGCCGCGTCGAGGGTGACCTCGACTTCCTGGCTCTGGCCACCACGCTGGATGGTGACCTTGACCTTGGCGCCTGCAGGCTGCTCCCGCACCGCTGCAGTCAACTGGTTGGGATCGCTGACAGCGTAGTCACCGAACTTCGTGACGACGTCCCCAACCTTGATGCCGGCCTTTGCTGCGGCAGAACCGGAGGTCACCGAGGCAACCTCCGCGCCCACGCTGAACCCTGAGTCGCTGCTGGTCGCAGACTTCGCCCGGACCGAAACACCGAACTGGCCGTGGCTGGCCTTGCCGGAATCGATGATTTCCTGGGCCACGCGCTTGGCATGGTTGATCGGGATGCTGAAGCCCACGCCGATGTTGCCGCTCGACGAATCGGACGTGCCGCTGCCGGCGGATGCAATGGCGACGTTGACGCCGATGATCTCGCCCTTGCTGTTCACCAACGCGCCGCCCGAGTTGCCCGGGTTGATCGCAGCATCCGTCTGGATCACGTTGATGGCAATGGAACCTTCGTTGGCGGTGGACTGACCCTGCTGGCCGTTCGGCGGCGCAAACTGGAAGCCCTGGTCGCCGCCCTGCGAATTGTCGGTGCCCTCCTTCGGCGCTGCCGAGGAAGCCACGCTGATGGTGCGGTTGAGGGTGGAGACAATACCGTCCGTCACCGTACCGGTCAGGCCCAAGGGCGAACCGATTGCGACGGCGGTGTCCCCCACGTTGATCTTCGACGAGTCACCCAGGGTGGCAGGAACCAAACCCGAGGCGTCGCTGACCTTGATGACGGCGAGGTCGGACAACGGATCCGTTCCGACAACGGTTGCCTTCAGGACCTTGCCGTCGCTGGTACGGACCTCGATGGCGGCGTTGGACGTAGCGCCATCCAATGTCACGACGTGGGTGTTGGTGAGGATATGGCCCTGATCGTCCAGGATGACTCCGGACCCGGTTCCGCCTTCATTTCCGCTGGTGGCCTTGATGGTGACCACGCTGGGTGAAGCCTTGGCGGCCGCGGCGGTGATCACGTTGACATCATCCTTGTTGTTCACGATGACGGTGCTGGACTGGCCACCCGTGGACGCTGCCGGCGCGGGGTTGTCCCACAACGCGTTGCTGCCCGCGACAACTCCACCGCCAATGAGGCCCGCTGCGAGCATGCTCGCCACAAGTGTTCCCACTCCGAACGCGGGCTTGCGTTTGGTGGTTACGGTCGCGTGCTGGACTCCCTGAGCGTGCTGGCCCTGGGGGTGCTGGCCCTGGGTGCTCTGGAACTGTGGGCCGGGGTTGTTGCCGCCCGGGTTTGCTCCGCCACCGTAGAAGGGCTGGTGCTGCGGGTAGTTGGGGCGCTGCGCCGGATCCTGATGCTGTGGAGTGCCGTAGTAGGGCTGCTGGTTCTGCGGCTGGCCTTGCTGCTGACCATGGCCCTGCTGCTGGCCCTGCTGCTGGTCCTGTGCCTGCGGCTGGAACGCCGGCAGGGGCGTCGTGGCCTGGGACGCGCCATCCGCGCCCTGGTTTTGCCCTGAAGTCCAGGCAGGTTGCTGCTGGGCGCCATCGTTGTGCCCGCTGGCATCATTGTGCTGGCCCGACGTTGCATGGGGCTGAGATGGCTCTCGACCTTCCGGTCCGTTGCCCTGCGCTGGGTTCTCCGTCATGGGTCTTCCTTTCGTCCTCGTCTTCAACAACTATGTACCCAATAACTGGAACAAAAGGGGACGTTCGCTGGGAGCTTCCTGAAAGGCTAAGGTCTGCGCTTGCGGGGCCGCCTAGATGCCTCTCAACGAGGCAACAATCCATGTTTCTCCTATATTTCGCTGGTGGCATATTCACCCCTGTGGACGGGCCATGGGGTGCACCATAGAATCAAGAGGAATTGCCACAGCGACCTGCGGCTTTACACCATGCGTGGGGGCGCTGAGCATTCTGTGACGATTGGTACGCCTTGTTCCAGTCGCAGACGTGCTGAAGGGTTGCACATGCGGTCAATATTTAAACGCGTACTCGCTGTCATTGGCGTGGCTGGATTGTTGGCCCTACCGGCCGGCGCGGCTTGGGCCGCGGATCCAGTCACAATCCCGTCCGGTCAAAACATCGTGGACGATGCAAACCTCCTGGGAAGCCGCAAGGGTGAAGTCCAGGACGCCATCCAGAAGACGCTCAAGGACCACAAGTACAACCTGTACGTGGTGACGGTGGATTCGTTCGAGAACCCGACGGATCCCAAAGAATGGACAAAGGCCGTCGCGACAGCGAAGAAGATGGGCAAGGCAGACGCCATCCTCGCCATCTCCGCTGCTGGCCAGTACAACTTCGTAGTGAACTCGGCGAGTTCAATTGCCTCCAAACAGGCCAACATCACGCAGAACGCGGTGACCGCCAATCTCGCAGGGGGTAAGAAAGACTTTGCCCAGGCCGCGATCGATACTGCAGCCGCCATTGGTGATGCCGCAGGCGGAGGCAGCGGGACTGTTCCGAGCGGAAACGGAAGCGTCGGCGTCCTTGTCGGAATCGGTGTTGTAGCTGCCGGCGGCGCGGGAACCTACCTGTATCTCCGAAACCGGCGTAAGAAGGGCGGCACCAAAGCCGTCAGCGCCAGCTACGGACCGCAAGGCGAACAGCTTGACCCGCTCGCGGGCCTCAGTATCCCGGAACTGCGTCAGAAGAGCGGCTCGCTGCTGATCGAAGCAGACGACGCCATCCGCTCCAGCGAACAGGAGCTGGGCTTTGCGCAGGCGCAGTACGGTGACACCGCGATTGGCAACTTCACCAAGGCCCTGGAAGAGGCCAAGGGCCACATGACGGAGTCCTTCAAGCTTCAGCAGCAACTGGACGACCACATCCCGGACACTGAAGAACAGCAGCGCAGCTGGCTCGGCGAGATCATCCGTCGTTCCGAAGCAGCCCTGGCGTCCTTGCGTGACCAGAAGGCTGATTTCGACTCCCTGCGCGAACTGGAAAAAAACGCGCCGCAGGCCTTGGCAGCAGTGACGGCCGGGGCGAAGGAAGCCGACGCCAAGATCGCCAACGCCGAGCAGTCTCTCGACGGCCTCCGTGCCAAGTACGCTGAATCCGCGTTGACCCAGGTCTCCGACAACATTTTGCAGGCCAAGGAACGCCTGGCGTTCGTCCAGAACGCAGCAACCACGGCAGAGGAGAAGCTGACGGCTGGCGAGAGCAGCATGGCAGCAGTTGCTGTGCGCGCTGCTGAGGAAAGCCTTCACCAGACCAACATCCTGATCGAGGCCATCTCCAAGACTGCCGGCAGCCTGGATGAAGCACGCGCCTCCCTCGATGGTGCCGTAGCCGAGACCAGTCAGGACCTCGCCCAGGCAAGGGCGATGATCCAATCGGGTGCCCATCCGGAACTCGCGGGACCGGTGGCCGGTGTGGAAGCCGCTTTGGCACAGGTGAAGACCGAAATCCAGGGCGGCAAGATCGATCCCATTGCCACTCTCAGCCGAGTTGAGTCGGCCCACCAGGCCTTGGACCAGTCGCTCTCCGGTATCCGGGATCAGCAGGAGCAGGCCCGTCGTGCGCAGGCCTCACTGCAGCAAACCATCATGGCTGCACAGGCCCAGATCAGTGCGACCTCGGACTACATCACGGCTCGTCGTGGTGGCGTTGGTACAGAAGCCAGGACACGGCTGGCCGAAGCCCAGCGCAATCTCGACTACGCCCTGTCCATCTCCCGCAATGACCCGGTGACCGCGCTGACCTACGCTCAGCAGGCCCACTCGCTGGCGGCACAGGCCGCCCAGCTCGCACAATCCGATGTCGACCAGTTCGGCTACGCCGACCAAGGCTATGGCCGCGGCGGCATGTTTGGCGGCGGAGGCGGTGGCGGGGGCCTTGGCGGCGCAATCCTAGGTGGAATCCTCATCAACTCCATCCTGAATGGCGGCGGAGGTGGCTGGGGCGGCGGCCACAACGACGGCGGTGGAGGCGGCGGCTTCTTCGGCGGCGACTCAGGCGGCGGCGACTTCGGCGGCGGTGGGGGCGACTTCGGCGGCGGCGACTCCGGCAGCTTCTGACCCAACAGACTAAGTGGGGTCCGTGCCCCGCATAGAAGCGGTACAACAACTGATCACTGAATTCAGTGGGCATCACTGAGCAGGACGAAAGGCAACACCATGGTTAAGCAGTCCATTTTCGGTCGGATCTCGCAGCTGGCAAAGGCCAACATCAACGCCTTGCTTGACCAGGCAGAAGACCCGCAGAAAATGCTGGACCAGATGGTCCGCGACTACACGAACAACATTGCCGAAGCCGAGTCCGCCGTGGCACAGACCATCGGCAACCTCCGGATGCTGCAGGCGGACTACAACGAGGACATCAAGAACGCACAGGACTGGGGCAACAAAGCCTTGGCCGCGTCCCGGAAAGCCGACGAGTACCGCGCGGCCGGCGACACCGTGGATGCCCAGAAGTTCGACAACCTGGCCAAAGTGGCCATCCAGCGCCAAATGACCGCAGAGTCCGAGGCAAAGGCGGCCGAACCGAGCATCGCGTCCCAGACCGAGGTCGTGGACAAGCTCAAGACCGGTCTTGACCAGATGAAGAACAAGCTCAACCAGCTCACCGCCAAGCGCAATGAGCTGGTGGCACGTTCCAAGACGGCTGCCGCGCAGTCCCAGGTACACGATGCCCTCAAGAGCATCGACATCATGGATCCCACGAGCGAGGTTGGCCGCTTCGAGGAAAAGATCCGCCGGGAAGAGGCCAAGGTCCTCGGCCAGCAGGAGCTTGCCAGCTCCAGTCTCGACGCACAATTCAACCAGCTTGAGGACCTTGGTGAGCAGACGGAGATCGAAGCCCGTCTTGCTGCACTGAAGTCCGGCGGCTCCAAGCCGGCAATCGGTGCCGGAGCCCCTGCATCCGCCGAGACGACGGTCGACGAAGCTGACTTCGACAAACTCTAGGCCGAACGGGAGGGTACCCCCTTCCACGCGTTGCTGACAGCCAAGTGGGCAGGATCCCGAGGGATCCTGCCCACTTCGTTTTAAGCGCTGGCCGCCTGCCCTTCGGTGGATGACGGCGTTTCTTGCCCCGGGCTGGCATCTGTTGCAACCTCGGCGCGAATTTCGAATCCCTTCGGATGGAAATAGGTCACTGTGCACTCCAGGACCTCTCCATGGGGTCCAAGCGTGGTCCTTTCGAGCCTGGGCACCATCGCGAACCCACGCACGTTCAGAGCGTCTGCAAGGTGCTCAGGGGGTGCATGCATGGTCACGGTGATCTCGGCGCGATGGAGGGGCTTCAGCGTTCTGTCCTGGATGACCTGGTAGATGGAATTCCGCTCGGCGTCAGCCAAGCTGATGTGCCGCCCAATATGTGAGGGAATGAAGATCTCCGCAATTGCGTACGGCCACCCAGCACTCGAGTAGGAACGTCGGATTACCAAAACCAGGTTGTCATCGGAAACCAATTTCGCTGGAACACTGCGGTCCTTTTCCATCCATTTGTATTCGATGAGGCCCTTGACGGTCTTCATGCCGGCAGCGGTAAAGGTTTCCATGAAGGGTGCCAGTCGATTCAGCATCTTCACCGGGCGCTGGGCCATCACGAAAGTGCCCTTCCCCTGCCGACGGACCAGCAGCCCCTTGGACACCAGCGTTTCGATTGCCTTCCGGACAGTCGTTCGGCTGATCCCATATTCGTCCATGAGGGCCTCTTCGGTGGGAATGCGCGATCCCGGTTCCAGACGGCTCACTTGGTCCGTCAGGACGTCAGCCACCTGCTGGTACACCGCTACAGGGCTGTCCCTCTGAAGTGTTTTGTGCTCGGGGCCTGAGTTGACGTCACCATTGACCATAGGCTGTCCCATCGAAGAATTTTTCCTGCCTCAGCAAATCCGGATTCGATGCTAGCACCCACGTCGTCAACGACATCTTTCAGCGCCCTGGGTTAAACAAAAGATCCGGACCAGTTTCACTGATCCGGATCTTTTCTCCAGTTGCGGGGACAGGATTTGAACCTGTGACCTCTGGGTTATGAGCCCAGCGAGCTACCGAACTGCTCCACCCCGCGTCGCAAGAACAACTCTACCCCACGGTTCAGGGTGTCTCTGACCATAGGCCATCAAAGGTGCCGCAGATCACGCTGCAGTCTTGGTCCACATGAGCGAGGGTTGCGCCCAAACACGCGGGATGTGAGCGAGGGTTGCGCCCAAACAGCCGGGACGTGAGCAAGGGTTGCGCCCAAACAGCCGGGACGTGAGCAAGGGTTGCGCCCAAACAGCCGGGACGTGAGCAAGGGTTGGGAGCAAACACGCGGGATGTGAGCGAGGGTTGCGCCCAAACAGCCGGGACGTGAGCAAGGGTCGCGCCCAAACAGCCGGAACGTGAGCAAGGGTTGGGGGCAAAACAAAAGGTCCGGATCAGTTATTACTGATCCGGACCTTTTCTCCAGTTGCGGGGACAGGATTTGAACCTGTGACCTCTGGGTTATGAGCCCAGCGAGCTACCGAACTGCTCCACCCCGCGTCGCAAGAACAACATTACCGTCCGGTGAATGGCAGACCAAATCCTGGCGACGTGATGTGCATCTCCCCCGCCTCACGGATGGTCGGCACGTGCAAAAAAGGCCGGCACCCGCTCCATAAGGAGCGGGTGCCGGCCTTCAATCGACGCGCGGCCTTAGCTGCTCGGCGATGGTGACGGCGTCGCGCTTGGAGTAGCTGACGGCGTCGACGTTGTCCCCAGTCGGGCTTCAGCGTCCATGGCCTTCTTCAAGGCTTCTGACAGCTTGTTCTGCTGTTCGCCGTAACCGGCAAAGTCACCCTTGGCAAGGGCTCCTTGACCGTCCTGGATGGCCTTATTGGCCGCCTCCAAGGCTGCCTTGAGGTCAGCCTTGGCATCCGTAGGTCCGGCTGGCGGGGTAGTTGTTCCCGGGGGCGTGGCGGGCGTCTGGCCATTATTGGCCGAGTCGCCCGCCGTGGCTCCGGAGTTGCCGCCGAACAGTTGGTCCAGGGCCGCGTCAAGCGTCGGCGCAAAACCGATCTTGTCGCCGAAGGCAACCAAGACACGCTGCAGTGTCGGGTAGGACGTCTCACCCGTGGATTTCAGGTAGACAGGCTGGACATACAGCAGGCCGCCACCAACGGGCAAGGTGAGCAGGTTGCCGTTCAGAACGTCGGACGCACCTTGGCGCAGGAGGTTCAACGCCTGTGACACTGTGGGGTCCGAGTTGAACTTGTTCTGCGCCTGTCCCGGACCAGGAACCTGTGTGTCGGTTGGCAGTTGCAGGAGCCGCAGCTTGCCGTAGCTGTCTGCCTTGACGCCCTTGACGTTGCCGGCGTCGGAATCTGCCGCAAGGAAGCCGTACAGAATGTTCCTGGCGTTTCCGTTCACGGTTTGCGGGATGAATGACGAGGTCAGCTGGAACGCAGGCTTCTCCTGGTCAGGCATCTGCAGGGACATGTAGAACGGCGGCTGCTTTACTGCCTCGGAAACGGTGGGATCGTTCGGAACGCTCCACGCGTCGTTGTTCTGGTAGAAGTTGTCAGGATCCGTCACGTGGTAGCGGCCCAGGAGTTCACGCTGGACCTTGAAGAGATCCTCCGGGTAGCGGACGTGGCTCATGAGGTCGCCGGACATCTCCGAGTACGGCTTGATAGTGGTCGGGAAAACCTTCTGCCATGCCTTCAGGATGGGGTCCTGGTCGTCCCAGGCGTAGAGGTTTACCGAACCGTCGTAGGCATCAACCGTGGCCTTGACCGAGTTCCTGATGTAGTTCACGGAGCTGTTCGGCAGGGCAACGGTCCGACCGGCGCTGGTCTGCGAGTCAGCCGTGGCGTTCTGCAGCTGCTGCGGCTGCGAATACGGGAAGTACTGGCTGGTGGTGTAGCCGTCGACAATCCACTTCACGCGGCCGTCAACCACTGCCGGGTAGGCATTGCCGTCCACCGTCAGGTAGGGAGCAAGTTTCTCCACCCGTTCGCGGGGATTGCGGTCGTAGAGAATCTGCGATTCAGCGTTGACGCCGTCCGAGAGCAACAGGTCCGAAGACTGGAACTTGATGGAGTAGAGGATCCGGTTGAGCCAGTTGCCCACGTTCGGGCCACCATTGCCATTGAAGGTGTACTGCGTCTCTCCCCCGCCTTCGCGGCTCGCCGGACGGTCCTGCTCGCGGTTCGGAGCGCCATCCGGGGCACCAACAATCGAGTACTCGGGCGAGTTCTCACCGAAGTAGATCCGGGGCTCGTAGGTAGTGTCGTTGCCCAGGACACCGTTGGACGGAATGCCGGACTGCAGGAACTCGGGCTTGCCGTCAGCGGTAAACTTGTTGCCCTTTGCAGCCACCACGCCATAGCCGTGCGTGTACACGATGTGCCTGTTGACCCAGGTCTGCTGGTTCGCGCTCAGGCCGTCGGGATTCAGTTCACGGACTGCAATCACCGTGTCCTGGACCTTGCCGTCCACCATGTAGCGGTCGACGTTCAAGGTCTGCGGGAACTGGTAGTACGGGCGGAACTGCTCAAGCTGGGCAAAGGCCGATGAGATGAGGTTCGGGTCAAGGAGCCGGATGTTGGCTGCGGTCTGCGCGTCCGCGGCCAATGCGCCGGCTGTCGCCGTCGTCGTGGCGTTGTAGGCGGAGACATCAATCTTGTCCAGGCCGTAGGCAGACCGCGTCATGTTGATGTTGCGGTCGATGAATTCCCGCTCAAGGGTGTTCTCCGAGGGGCGGACTTGGAACTGCTGGATAACCCAGGGGTAGACGCCGCCGGCGAGGATCGCCGTGATTACCAGCATCGCGGTACCAATGACCGGCAAGCGCCATCGGCCGATCACCGCAGCAATAATGAACAGGATGGCTACCAAAGCCGCGGCAACTGCGAGGATCGCCTTCGTGGGCACCACGGCATTGACGTCCGTGTACAAGGCGCCGGCCCAGCGGCCGGAGTTGCTCTGGACGGTGGTGTACCTGTCCAGCCAGAAGTTGACGCCCAGCAGGATCAGGAAGAGCGCGCCCGTCACCGCAATGTGGATCTGCGCTGCACGGCTGGTGAAGATGCCCCGCTCCATGAGGCGGATGCTGCCATAGAGATAGTGGGTGAGGATGCCGGCGATGCCGGCCACCACGGTAATACTGATGAGGAACCCGGTGACGAAACCCAGGAACGGCAACGACATCAGGTAAAAGCTGATGTCGAGGTTGAACAGGGGGTCTGTTTGGCCGAAGGGCTCCTGGTTGAAGAACAACAAGGCTTTTTGCCATTGGCTGGCTGCCGCGCTTCCGGCAAAGAGTCCGAAGAGAATAGGCAGGCCGATCATGACCACCCGACGGACAGGCTCGAGCTGCGCCTGGTAGCGGTTGAGGTTATCCCGGGACTCCGCATCAGGAGCGTAGACGGGGCGTGAACGGTACGCGATCCTGATGGCAAAGAAGACCGCTGCGAACATCATGGCGAAACCGACCAGGAACGTGATGATCCTGGCAAGATTCTCCCGAAGATAAACTTCGAAAAAACCAAGCTGCTGGTACCAGAGGACGTCAGTCCACACATTGGCGAAGAAAATGAACCCGACGACGGCCACGGCCACGACAATGAGCGTCGGAGTCAGGGCACCTCGTCTCAGCGGTGATCTTCCGGGCGGGTTGGAGCTGGCGGGACGGGACAAACTCTGTACCTCATTGGTGTCAGTGAACAGTCGGTGTGCGAGTACTTGACATTCTCTGCCGCTGGGATATGGCGGAGGCCGTCATATATGCCACGAGTGGCGGTGGAGCTAAGTTCCACCGCCAGTCTAGTTGTTTGTGCAGGTGGGAAGGCCCGCCGTGTCCTGTCCGGACCCGAGTCGCTCCACGGCAGCGGTCGCGTCGGCCAACGTCTCCACTTTGACGACCTGAAGTCCATCCGGGACATGCCCCACGACGTCGGAACAATTCGCCGCCGGAGCCAGGAACATAGTGGCTCCGTGCTGGCGGGCACCGATCATCTTCTGCGCAATGCCGCCAATCGCGCCCACGTTGCCGTCGGCGGTGATGGTGCCTGTGCCGGCGATGTGTTTGCCCCCGGTCAGATCACCCGGTGTCAGGTTGTCCACGATCCCCAAAGCGAACATCATTCCCGCACTGGGACCTCCAACGTTGTCCAGCGAAATGCTGACATCAAAAGGAAAGGTGAAATCGCTCGACAACAGCACCCCGAGGACATACCGGTCAGCCTGATTCCTGGTGGGGGTAACTGTTTCGGTGACGAGGGCGCCGTTCCGCTCCACCCCGACGGCGACCGGAGCACCCGCGCCCGCGGCAAGTTCGGCCTGCACTACGGCCATCGAGGTGATGGCCTTCCCGTTGATGGTCTTCAGGCGGTCACCTTCCTTGATCTTGCCGGCGGACGGCGAAGGGTCCGACAATCCGGCAACATCCAGCCGCTGCTCAAAGGGAATATCCAGCTGCCGCAACGCTGCGGCCACTGCATTCTCCTGAGATGTCTCCATGTCGATTTCGCCCTGCTGGACCGTCTGCTCTGCAGTGGTGCCCTTGGGATAAATGAGTTCCTCGGGGTAGATCGCCTTGGAACTGTCGAGCCAGGCACGGAAGACATCGAAAATAGTGGCGGGAGTCTTGGGACCGCCGGTCATGACCACGGTAGTGAGGTCAAGGTTCCCTTTGGCCGGGAACGCCTCGTGGCCGGAAATGCTGATGACCGGCTTGTCACCGTCCTTGCCCAGAGTATTGAACGTCGGGCCGGCCGACTCAATGACGTACGGGACCGGCAACGCGGCCGCCCCGATGCCGAGGCCCAAAGCCAGCAGCCCTGAAATCACCATGATCATGTAGCGGCCGTTACCCGGAGGTACGGGAGGCACCGTGGAGGGATCGGCGTCGGACTTTTGACGCGGATCCTGGCTCTGGCGCGAGGTAAAGGAGCCCTCGGGGCTGGGTGAAGTAAGCATTGAGGCCTCTCTTTTTCCGGCATGGCGTGACCGGTTCCTATGGCTTGCTCCCGCCGCAGGCGGCGGCAGCACATACCAAACATCAACACTACGCGGTACGGCGCAGCTGTACTGCTTTGCCTACAGCGAACGACGCCGCGTCCGGGCAGACAGCTTTCCGGCCGCGCGGTACGGTGAAAGAGATCACCAGCCAGTTCGACGATCGGCGGCACCATGACTTCCAACCCAAACAACCCGTCCAACGACGACGAGACTCCCAAGGATCCCCTGGCAGAAATGCTGCAGAACCTTATGGGCGGACAGGGCATGGGCAACATCGATCCCGCTGAACTGGCCAAGGCTGCGGGCCTGCCCAACGATCCCCAGCTGCTCCAGCAAATGTTCGCCCAGGTCCAGGCCATGATGAGTTCCACCTCCGAGGGCCCCGTGAATTGGCAGCTTGCGCATGAGAACGCCCGCCGGGTGGCCGCCTCCAGCAGCGACCCATCGGTCACTGCCCAACAAGCCAGGGAAGTCGACGAAGCCCTGAGGCTCGCCGAATTATGGCTCGACCCCGTCACTGACCTGTCCGCCACAGGATTGATCGGACGCGGCTGGTCACGCGCTGAATGGGTGGAAGCGACGCTTGGGACCTGGAAGCGGCTGACCGAACCGGTAGCGAACAGCGTTGCCAACGCTTTGTCCAATGCACTCACCCAACAAATGCCCGAGGAAATGAAGTCCATGATGGGCGGAGCCTCCTCCATGCTGCAGAACATGGGCGGAGCGATCTTCGGCATGCAGTTGGGCCAGGCAATCGGTGCCCTGTCCGCGGAAGTTGTCAGTTCCACTGATATCGGTGTCCCATTGGCGGACCTGGAAATGGCACTCCTGCCGGCGAACGTCGCCAAGTTCGGCGAAGGGCTCAGCCTGCCGGAGAACGACGTCCGTTTGTTCCTGGCCGTCCGTGAAGCAGCGCACGCCAGGTTGTTCGTGCAGGTTCCGTGGCTGCGTGGCCACTTGCTCGGTGCCATCGAGGCCTACGCCCGCGGCATCCACATCGACATGTCCCGCATTGAAGACCTGGCCCGGGATCTCGATCCCAGCAACCCTGAAGGCATCCAGGCGGCTCTGTCCCAGGGCGTCTTCACTCCGGAACGCACCCCCGTGCAGACTGCCGCCTTGGAAAAGCTTGAGACTGCCCTCGCTCTTGTCGAGGGTTGGGTGGACGAACTTACCGCTGAGGCCACCGACAAGGTGCTGCCCTCCGCGACCGCCCTGCGTGAGACCGTCCGACGCCGGCGCGCCACCGGTGGACCGGCAGAACATGCCTTCTCTTCACTGGTCGGCTTGGAGCTGCGTCCTCGACGCCTCAGGGAGGCTGCCACCTTGTGGGCCACCCTCAAAGAAGAGCGCGGCATCGCTGGACGCGATGCCATCTGGCACCATCCGGACCTGCTGCCCACCGGCGCCGACCTGGACGATCCCAAGGGCTTCTCCGAGCGCAGGCGCCTCGCCGAGGCAAGCGACAGTGAAGTGGACGACGCCCTTCAGAAACTGTTGGACGGCGGCTACGAAACAGCCGACGACGCTGGTGAAACCGAATCTTCCGACACCCCGCCCGAGGAGCCTGACTCCGATGGCAACGATCCCCAGCCGCCGGTTAAATAACCGGGTCCCGAACACAACCGTCAGCAACGGTCGCCTCGAAAGGCGGCCGTTGCTGCTTTAATCCTCGTCCGAGGCTGTATCGGAGTGGTCTTCGGGGCCGGCTTCTCCGGTGAGCCCCCTCGACGTCGCGAAGGCCACTCCCTCCAGGAAGGCCTTGGCCCGCTGGGTCTCGGGGTAGGCATCAACCAACGACCAAAAGTGCGCGTTATGCCCTGCGACAAGCAAGTGCGCGAGCTCGTGCACCAGGACGTAATCAATCACCCACTGCGGCATGGGTTGGAGCTTGTTGGACAACCTGATGCTGCCATCTGCGGGCGTCGTCGAACCCCACCGCGAGTTCTGGTTACCGACCCAACGGACCGACGACGGGACAGCACGCCCGCCGAGGTAGGTACGCGAAAGATGCGCGGCGTGCTCAGCAAGTACTTCATCAGTTGCGGGGCGGCGCTTGCTCCTGCCGGACCGCTGCTCGCCTTGCTTCTTAAGTTTGGCGAGCATGCGCCGTACCCATTCACGCTCCTGGGACTTGGTGAAGCTCGCCGGGATAGCGACCACGGCGTTGCCGTCTTCCCAAAATGCTGCGACCGTTCGACGCCGCCTTGTTGACCGGCGCACGACAACCGGAGCTCCGTCGTCGGTCACCTGGGGCACGTCGCGGTCCCCTGCCCGTGCGCCTGCCATCAGAGAACAGCGCTCTCCGCCAAGACCGCCAGGACAGCTTCGCCATAGCGCTCCAGCTTGGACGGTCCGATGCCGGCCAGGCCCGCCAGCTCTTCCAGGGAGGTCGGTTTCGCCTCGGCGATTGCCGTCAAGGTGGCGTCGGTGAAAACGACGTAGGCAGGGACATCGGCGGATTTTGCCTCGTCCTTGCGCCATTGCCGCAGGGCGTCGAACGTTTGTTCCTCGTAAGAGGGCGGGCATTGGTTGCAGCGTCCCACCTTCCGTTCAGCGCCGGTGGCGAGCATGCTTCCGCACACCCTGCACGACGCCGGTGCGGCAGCTTTCCTGCGCACCGGGCCTGTCCTGCTACGGGCGTTTGCGGACGCCACGGAGTCGGGGCGAAGGCCGTCCAGGAACCTCGATGGTTTACGGTTGGCCCTCCCGCCGGGTGTGCGGGCCGTTGACCATGACAGGTTCAGGTGTTCACGTGCGCGGGTGATGCCCACGTAGAGCAACCGCCGTTCCTCGTCCACGTCTTCGGGCGTATCGGCGAAGGAGATCGGCATCAGGCCTTCGCTGAGGCCCACCAGGAACACTGCGTCCCATTCGAGGCCCTTGGCAGAGTGGAGCGAAGCAAGCGTGACGCCCTGGACCGTCGGGGCATGTTGGGCCACGGAACGTTCCTGGAGCTCGTTGACGAACTCAGCCAACGTGAATGACTCACCGCGGCTCACAGCCAACTCGTCAGCCAGGGCAACCAGCGCGGCCAAAGACTCCCAGCGCTCACGGAGGGCTCCCCCGTTATGCGGCGCAGCTTCGGTGTATCCCAGGGACGCTACGATGTCCCGAACGATCTGGCCCAGGGGCTCCTGGGGGCCCTCCGCAACGGCCCGGGTGGCAGCCCGGAGTTGCAGGATGGCATCACGGACTTCCTTTCGGGCGAAGAACCGTTCACCACCACGAAGCTGGTAACCGATGCCCGCAGATGCCAACGCCTGTTCATAAGCCTCGGATTGACCATTGGTACGGAAAAGGATGGCTATCTCGCTGGCTTGGACCCCGGCATCGAGCAGCTCCTGGATCCTGCCTGCGACGACAGCTGCCTCGGCCTCGTCGTCCGGGCACTCCATGAACTTCGGTTCCGGACCGGACGGTCGTTGGGCCACGAGCTTGAGGGGCGGCGCCCATGCGGCATCGGCGACGGGTCCCCCGCTCCGCCGGGATCCGAGAAGATCGTTGGCCAGCTTCACGACCTGGGGTGTGGACCGGTAGTCACGGATGAGCTTGACCACGCTTGCACCAGGGAATTGCGTTTTGAATCCCAACAGGTGCTTGGGAGAGGCTCCTGTGAAGGAATAGATGGTCTGACTGGCGTCTCCGACCACGCACAACTCATCGCGGCCACCAAGCCACAAATCCAGGAGCCGCTGCTGGAGCGGGGAAACATCCTGGTACTCATCCACCACAAAATGCCGGTACTGCTCGCGAACGGTCGCAGCCACCTTGGGATCCTCCTGGAGAATTCCCACTGTAATGAGCAGGACATCTTCGAAATCGATGACGTTACGGTCAGTCTTGATGTCCTCGTATGCTTGGAAAACCCGCGAAACTGCCGTCAGGTCGAACCCGCCCGGTGTCCCACGGCCCTGGGCGTTCTCCAGGTAATTGGCGGGCGTCAGCATGGATACCTTTGCCCATTCGATCTCCGCCGCCAGGTCCCTGATGGAAGCGCGGTCCGTACTGAGGCGCAAGCGGCGGGAGGCCTCCGCGATCATGTTGGCCTTATGGTCCAAGAGATTCGGCAAGGTGCCGCCAATGGCTTGCGGCCAGAAAAACTGCAACTGCCTCAAAGCCGCGGCGTGGAAGGTGCGGGCCTGCACATTGGCCACGCCAAGATCGCGAAGCCTGCTGCGCATTTCGGCAGCGGCCCGCGCGGTGAATGTCACGGCCAGCAGCCGCTGAGGGCTGTAGACCCCTGAGTGGACACCGTAAGCGATGCGGTGGGTGATGGCACGGGTCTTTCCGGTACCAGCTCCGGCCAGCACGCACATGGGACCTGTCAGGGTACTTGCCACTTCACGTTGCTCGTCGTCCAAGCCGCCGAGGATGCGCTCCTCAAGTGAGCCACCGGCGTCGAAAAACACCTCTGTCACGGCTGGAGATCTTCGATGACGCCGCCGTACCAGTGCTCGATCAGGGAACGGGCAATCGAAAGCCGCGTGGAAATCGTGATCTCGCCGCTGAGCACAGCTTCCTGCAGCTCATCCCTGCTGAACCACCGCGCCCGTGTTACTTCCACGCCGTCCGGCCTGGCAACGGCGTCGTCAGTGGTGGCCGTGAACCCCAGCATGAGGGACGCGGGGAAAGGCCAGGACTGCGAGCCAAGGTATTGGCAGGCCGTCACGCGGACACCCACCTCTTCTCCGATTTCCCGCACCACAGCTTGTTCCAGGGATTCGCCCGGCTCCACGAATCCAGCCAGGGTTGAGTAGTTTTTGGCGTCCACGGGTCCGCCGCCACCCAGCAGGAGACGACCATCTGGTCCCACCACGGTGACAATGATGGCAGGATCGGTGCGCGGGTAATGTTCAGAGTTGTCCTTGGGACAGCGCCGGACCCAGCCGCCCGCTTCAACCTCCGTGGGGTTGCCGCATTGCGGGCAGTGCGTGTGGGTGGCATGCCAGTTGGAAATCGCACTGGCTTCGATGAACAGTGCAGTGTCCATGGCATCCAAGGTGGCAGCCACATCCCGGAACCCGGCCCACTCGACGTCCGAGGGGATCGTGGCCGTTCCCGCAACCGGGGGCTCGGCGGTTGTGAACAGGAGGACCGGGGTTCCTTCCGGCAACGAGGACGACATCAAGGTGGTACCCAAATAGATGGCGGCAGCACCGGCGTCGGACTCCTTCAGTGCGGTCCACAGGGCGGTGGCGTCGCCGAACCAGAGCCCCTCCGCAGTCACCAGCGCTTTGCGCTGCGAGATGACCATGGCCTTGGCAGTGCCTGAAGCGATGACGTCTTCAACCATGCCGGGTTTCATACGGACGCCCGAACCGCGATCCACCATGGCAGGGCGGACGGGAAGAACAGTGTCCATCAGGTGGTTGGCAAGCGCCGGCGACTCCGTATGACTCATGTATCTACCGTACTGACTCGTACCGACAAAAAACATTTGAAAGGCCCGCCGCTTGTGGAGAGCGGGTGCCGGCACGCAGCCAGGCCGGTCTTTTGGGCCGATCCGCTGTCGATTTGACGCGGATCTGAAGACTCGCCGCGCTGCATCATGGCCATCGGCCGCACTCAATCTACCGTGGAGAGGTGAGAAGAACACCGCTCGAACTGGCCGCTATAGCAACCGCGGCGGTGCCTGGTTTGGCGCCGACGGCTACAGCCTATTCCCCCGACGACAACGCAGACTTCGACTCCGCGTCGTTGTTGGACGCGGAAGGCAAACGCTGGCGGGTCCGTTCGCCGCGCCATCCTGAGGCGAGCACACGCCTCGAAACCGAGTTCATGGTGCTCCGGGCCTTCGCCCCTGCCGTCCGGGCCGAACTGCCCTTCCATGTGCCCACCATTGCCGGCACCGTCCGGCAGGGCTCTCTCACTACCTTCGTTTATGCCCACCTTCAGGGATCGGTGCTGTCCATCGAAGAACTCTCGGCCAGCAGCCCGGCATTGGCCAAGGAAATCGGTGCGGCACTGGCTGCTGTCCACGATCTTCCGCTGAGCCTGGTCATCAATGCAGACCTTCCCAGCTATTCGGCCAATGAATTCAGGCAGCGCAAGCTCAACGAACTGGATCAGGCGGCAACAACGGGCAAGATTCCTGCCACGCTCTTGCGCAGGTGGGAGCATGCCCTGGAGGATGTCGCCCTGTGGCGGTTCAACACCTCCGTAGTCCACGGCGATCTCCACGAAGACAACCTGATGGTCCAGGGCGACAACGTCACCGCAGTGACTGGGTGGACTGATCTGCGGATCGGTGACCCTGCCGACGATTTCGCGTGGCTGGTGGCCTCCAACGAAACGTCGTTTGTGGAAGCAGTGCTGGACCACTACACCCAGGCCCGCAGGGAGACCCCGGACGCCCACCTGCTACGCCGCGCTGCCCTGCTGGCAGAGTTCGCACTGGCCCAATATCTGGTCAAGGCCATGGCAGCCGGACATCAAAGCATGACAGCGGAAGCTGAGTCCATGCTGCAGTCCCTCGCCAGCGACATAGAGGACCAGGCACGCCGCGATGAAGAGGCGGAAGCCGCCGAAAGGGAAATTGCGGAGCATCAGGCCGCGATGGCTGCCGCCCACCAACCTGCGGTCAGCGTGGTGGCAATTCCCGACGCCGGTCCAACAGTTTCGGTGGCAGCAATCCCCGCTGCCGAGCCGGCTGCCGAAGGGTCGACTGACTCGCCTGATACGACAGCCTCGGCGGATTCCGCCCGGGCCGGGGGCGATGCCTCAAGCGACCATGACGATACATCCACGGCCGCCATCAGCGTGGTCACGCCACTGCACACGGCGGACCGTTCCTAGGCTTCATTTGTCCTCGCCCGGACCTCACTTGGCTTTCAAGGCCTCGGCAACGATCTGTTCGAGTTCCTCGGCGCTGCCCAGATCATGCGGGCGCACCACTGCGTCTTCGGCCACGTAGTAGAACGCTGCGCTGACTTCCTCCAGGGGCACGTCCTTGAGCCGCGCCCACGCCAGCCGGTACACGGCCAGCTGCACCGCGCGCGTTGCCAGTTGTCTTCCTGCCGGACGTCGTCCGGTTTTCCAGTCAATCAACTGCCACCGGCCATCGGCGTCACGGAACACGGCATCGATCCTGCCGCGGACAACCACGTCACCGATACGGGTTTCCACGGGCACCTCCACGAAGGCCGGAGCACGCTGCGCCCACTCGGACTGCTTGAACGCAGCCACCATGTCATCCAGCCCATAGGCCTCATCAATGTGCGAGTCCGAGCCGGGTGCCTCGTCGAGGTCCAGCATTCCTGTCGTACCGAAGTACTCCTCCACCCAGGCGTGGAACGCTGTACCCTTGCGCGCCGAGATTCCCGGTTCCCGGGGAACAGGCCTGCGGAGCTGGGACAGTACGGCCGCAGGGTTGTCGCCGAGGTCCACGAAAAGTGACGCGGAGATATGGCTGGGCAGATGGATGTCGTGGATTGCCTTCCGTCGCCTTTGCCGGTCCAGCAAGAGCTTAGCTTCCTGCGACCACTTTCCGGCCGCACCGCCCAAGGGGGGCGAGGAATGTTCGTTGTCGGGATTTTCCATGTATGCCCGCACCATTGCTGCGGCCCGGTCCATGGCCTCCCGACGGCCAGGCGCCAGCCTGAGGCGGGCTCCGGTCCTCGGGTCGGACGGTCCTTCAAGAGGATCGTAGGGAAATTGAGCTATCTCCAGCGAAGTCGTCAAAGGGCTGGTGTCGGGCAAGGCTTCTTCTGACACGGAATCAGGGTGGACGTCGGCCTGCGCGGCAATGCCACAACGTCCGTCGCCTTCCTGCCCCAGCCCGGCAAGCGGCGCCAGCTCCGAAAGGAAGGCGGACATCCCGGCTATCCCCGAGCGCGAACCATTCCACGCTGCGCTGGAGGCCCATAGGACGAACTTTGCCCGCGTGTAAGCAACGTAGGCAAGGCGGCGTTCCTCAGCTTCACCATGGTGTTGGACTTCCGATTTGAAGTCCTTCTCTGCATCCAGCCAGCCCTTCTGGTCGGACTGGTCAAGGTCCCACTGAGGAAGGTCGGCGCGATCTCCGCGCAGGGGCCACGGCAATGCCGCGGCGCCGGTGCTCCACCGGGAGTCCCTGTTGCTGGGGAACGAACCTGCGTTGAGGCCGGGTACGAAGACCACGTCCCATTCCAGGCCCTTGGAGGCGTGGACGGTCAGCAACTGCACGGCTTCGCGGTTGGTTTCCGGCGGTGCGACGTCCAGGCCGCCTTCCTCGGAGGCGGCTGCCTCCAGCCAGGACAGGAAGGCCAGAAGGTCGATCCGCTGCGAGGTCTGGAGGAAGTTCGCCGCGGCGTCCTGGAAGGCATCCAGGTTTCGTCGCGCCTGATGAATGCTGACCCCCGGCTTGGCGGCAACTTCGATGTCGAGGAGCATGGCCCGCTCCACCTCGCCCAGCAGCGTGGTGAGGTCATCGCCGATGAAACTCCTCAGGGAGCGCAGTTCCGCGGCAAGGGTGTTCAGGCGATCCAAGGCCGCACCGCTCAAGCTCCTTCCATGGCCGGAAGTCCACCCCGGCTTGGGCAGGTAGTCAAGGGCCTCCACCAGGCTGGCGGCGTCGGTGATATCGCTTTCCACCACCACGGCCGATGCTTCCTCGTCGGTTTCGCTCGCTTCACCTTGTGCGTCCGGGGCGGACCGACGCCGGGCGAGGAACCTGGACCAGTCGCTGAAAGCCATCAGGTCCGCCGGACCGATCCGCCAGCGTGCCCCGGCAAGCAACCTCATCAGGGCATCAGAACGTCCTGGATCAGCCAGGACGCGCAGGGTGGCCACAACATCCACGACCTCCGGGGTGTCCAGCAGTCCGCCCAAGCCGACGATCTCGTAAGCGATTCCCTGCAGTTCGAACTCGCGGCGGAGGCACTCCATCTGGGCGCGCCGGCGGCACAAAACCGCCATGGTCGGTTTCGTCGGTGTACCGTCGGCCTCTTCTTCGAACACAGTCCGCTGGTAACGCCGGACATCGCGGACGATCGCGGCAGCCTCGTCCTCATCAGTTCCGAACCGCCCGATGACCACGCTGCCGTCACCAGCGGCAGGACTGGGTACCAGCGGCGGGACGGAAACGGTCCCGGAGTCCGTTTTCTCCCCCGCCGCTGCGCCGGCGCCCGCAGCCTTGTTCAAGGGCGCGGCGATGGTATTGGCTGCCTGCAGGATGTTCCTTCCGTTCCGCCAGGCAGTGGTCAGGTAGGACGTAGGTGCCACGGCGTACGACGTCGAATCTTCCCCTGCGGCCTTGTGAACGACCGGGAACTCCTGCACGAAATGGAAGAGCTGACCGGCCGAAGCGCCCCGGAATCCGTAGATGGACTGGTTGGGGTCACCGACAGCGGTGACGGCGTGGCCCTGGCCGAAGAGCCGCGAAAACAGAACCAACTGGGCGTGCGAGGTGTCCTGGAACTCGTCCAGGAGCACCACCTTGTACCGCGCGCGTTCCGTGGCGGCTGCCAGAGGGATGTCCCGCGCAATCCGGGCAGCCAGAGCCACCAGGTCCCCGAAGTCCAGGACCCCGCGCTGGCGCTTGGCTTCCTGGTATCGGACCACCATGTCAGCCACGCTGGCCCGGGTCCGGAGCATCGCCGCCAGTTCCCCGGCGGCCTGTGTCGGGTTCTTCTTAGCTCCGGCCACGTAGGGAAGCTGTTCGAATCCCCGCACCCGTTCGAGCACCCATTCACGCACCATGGCGGGGTCCTGGAGATGCTCGGCGCATTCACCTGCCAACTGGATGACACCGTTGACCAACGTCGACTTTGCGGCTGTGAAGTGCTCATGGTCGCCGTCGTAGGCCTCTACGACTTCGCTGGCCAACTGCCAGGACTGCGCGCCACCCAGCAGGACGACATCACGCTCTATCCCCAACCGCAGGCCGTAGTCGGACACAATTGCGCTGGCGTACGAATGGTAAGTGGAAACCCTGGGCTCCAGATCATCAGCGCCGAGCAGGTCCGCCGGGAATCCGATGGTGCCATCGTCTTCGGCGGCCACCCGCTGGAGTGTGGCCAGCTTGCTCCTGATTCGACTGGCCAGTTCTCCAGCAGCCTTGCGGGTGAACGTCACGCCCAGGACCTCTTCCGGGCGGACCCAGCCGTTGGCGACAAGCCACACCACACGGTCGGCCATGGTGGCGGTCTTTCCGGAACCCGCTCCGGCAATGACCAGACGCGGCGTCAGTGCGGAAGAAATGATGTCCGACTGTTCGGACGTGGGGTGGTTCTTCTCGCCCAGGATGTCCGCCAGCTGCGACGGCGTAAAACGGGGCTCCGGGGTACCCGCGCCGCCATCGAATGTGGAGGCCCCCACACCGTCCAGGAGTTCAGTGCTCATTCGGTAACCTGCTTTCCTCGCGCGCACAGTGGGCAAATGTCCGGAAGACGGCAACCATGTCCGCCATGACTGCCTTTGCCTGGATCGTGCCGTGCTTCAAACGTTGCGCCGGCCATCAACGCTGCGGCCTCATTGACCAAGGCCTCAGCCCAGTTATCACCGGACTCCAAGGGGTCCTGCTGCTGAACAGCCGGACTCTTGGTCTTGGTACCGAGTTGGGCCAGCACAGCGCCCCCGGGCATGGAAGGTTTCGTCGTTTCTGCGGGGAGCCCGGGACCAGGTTCTTCTCCGGACGGCGCGGCGTCCTGGAACGCACCCTTCAAAACTGCCGCCTGGTAGGCGCCCAACTGCGGATGGTTGGCGACTTCTGCCTTGCCCGGCTGGCGCTTTCCGGTTTTGAGGTCGACGACGACCAGCCGCCCCTCGGCATCAAGCTCCAACCGGTCCACCTGACCGCGGAGCACGGCGTGACGTTGGAGGCCTTCGGGGTCCAGGTCCCCGGCGGGTACCGCATCAAGCCTGACGTCAGGAAGCTGGACTTCAAAGTCGTGCTCGACCGCAAGAAGGCTCCTGCCTTCGCTTCGCATAATGAGGACATACTGGGCCAGTTTCCGGACCATGAGCTCAGCCCGCTGGAAGTCCAGCCGCCCCTCCCAGTTGTCCTTCATCCCCAACGTAGGCCAACGGCGGACGAGTTCGGCCACGTACTCTCCGCCCGAAGCCTCGGGCAGGTCCTGGGCAATGCTGTGGACAAGGGTGCCCAGGCTGCGTGCGAAATCGGTGGCCGCCTCTCCTCCGGCGGCCTGGACAAACCAGTCCAGCGGGGATTTGTGGACCGCTTCCACTTTGGACGGTGAAACGGAGACTGTGCCGCCCGGGGGTACAACCGGGTCCATGGAACTCAGGGGCGCCAGGCCCCACCAGGTGTCCGGATCCGCGCCAGGAACCGGGGGCTCCGAGCTGGCAAGCCTGGCCAGTATCCGGGCGGCCTCCTGCGCAGCCGCCGGCTCCTGGCCGGAGGACTCGTCCAGTTGGACGTGCTGCCGGAGTTCCGCCACGAGGGCCCGCAAAGTCATGGGACGGTCCACGGGGGTGTAACTGCGTTTGTATTCCCCTTGGCCCAAGGGAGCCACATAGTCCAGGAATGCGGACGGTTGCCCATCCTCAGAGGAGACAGCCGTGCAGATCAGGACCTCACGTGCACGTGAGATGGCGGTGGAGAAGCTTCGCAGTTCGTCGTACCGGATATCCCGGAGCCGGCTGAGCGGTCCCCGGCCCAGGGCGTAATCCACCCCGTGCTCCACGGCATCGGCATACACCGTGCTGCCCAGGAGTTCGCCGCGCAAGCGGGTATTTGGCCAGACACCTTCCTGGAGGCCGGCGACAATCACCACCGGCCACTCCCGCCCGGCAGCACTGGCGGGGGTCATGATTTCCACGCAGTCTTCAAGTTGTGCGCGTGCTGCCAGCGTGTCCATTGGCAGCTCCTGGTTCAGCAAATAGTCAAGGAATTGCTCCGGCCCTGAGCCAGGAAGCTGGTCCACGAAACGTTCGGCAGTGTGGAAGAGCGCCATCATCGCGTCAAGGTCCCGATCGGCACGGGCCCCGGCGGCACCGCCTTCCAAGGCTGCTTCGGCCCACCGTGGGGACAAGCCCGTGGCTTGCCACAACGCCCAGAGAACTGATTCGGCGTTGGCTCCGGGTTCGGCGACGGCTGCAACACCGGCCGAGATTGTTCGAGCGAGTCGTCGGGCAGCACTGCCCTCGATACCCAGCGATGCCAACGCACCCGGTTCAAGCAGGGCCTCCACCAGCAGCGCGTCGCTGGACCGGCCGCCACCTCCAAGAAGTTCCTCACGCCGCAGTGACTGACGGAGTCTTCGCAGTTCAATGGCCGTAGCCCCGCCGATGCGGGAGGTCAGGAGTGATACAGCGGTCTCGGGGGTCAGCTTGACCGGGTCCAACACAACGGCAAATGCTTCAAGAAGGGGACGCACTGCGACTTCGTCGCGAACAGCAGAGTCTGCCACCGGAACCCGCACCGGAATGCCTTGTCCACCCAAGTAGCGCTGCAACTGTGAGATTTGCCCGCCATTGCGGACAATCACCGCGATGTCGCTGAATTCGCGGCCATCCCGCAGCTGCGCTTCAAGAATTCTTTGGGTGACGTAACGCATCTCGTGAACGGCGGAGGGCAGCACGTGGCCTTCCACCCTGCCCTCGGGGAAAAGTGCCGTATTTTCAGCCCCGGCGTGCGGGGGCTGTTCCATCTGCCTCGCCAACTGACCGCCGGAACGCTGCGAAATACGGGCCGCTACCCGGGACCAGGCCTCAGCCACCGCAGGAGCGTGGCGGTGCGTCATGGACAGGGGCCGTTCCAGGACGGCCCGCTCCGGACCGCCCAGGAGTGCCGGCAGCTCCGCTACGAGATCCGGCCGTGCGCCACGGAAACCCTGCACCACGGTATCCGGGGAGTAGGTCACCACGGCGTCCTTACCCTCAGCAACATCAGCCAGGAGTTCGAACACCGCGGGGTTGGATTCCTGGGCGTCGTCCACCAGGAACAACTGAAGGCGCCGCCGCTCTTCAGCCAGGAAGTCCGGGGAGTCCTGGAATATCTGCCGGGCAGTGGTAATGATCCCGGCGGGGTCGAAGGCCTCCGGCATACGGAGATCGAGGATGTCCCTGTATTCGCTGTAGAGTTCTGCGGCGGCCATCCAGTCGGGCCTTCCGCACTCGTAGGCCAGGCCAACCAGATCGTCAGCTGTACGTCCGGACTCGATGATGCGATCGAACAACTGGCGGATTTCATGGCGGAAGCCCCGGGTGGGCAGCGCCGCGGCCAGGTCATCCGGCCAGGGCAACTGGAAGCCCGGACGCGAGTGGCCCTCCAGAAGCTCCTTGATGATGAGATCCTGCTCAGGACCGGAGAGGAGCTTGGGGGGCCGCGCCAGCGGCAGGACACCTTCAGCTTTGGCGCGCCGGATGATATCGAAAGCATAGGACGCCCAGGTGCGGGCCGGCGTCGTACTGAGGCTGCGGTCCAGCCGACCCGTAAAGGTGTCGCGCAGGGCAGCGGCCGCATGGCGGCCCGGGGCAAGGATGAGGATCTCTTCGGGGTCCAGCCCGTCCTCGCGGACACGGCGGACAGCTGACTCCACGAGTACGGTGGATTTGCCGGTTCCAGGACCGCCGGGCACGAGGATCGGCCCGCTCCCCTGTGGAAGGGAGACCACAGCGAGCTGGTCGGGAGACAAGGCAGGGGCCGCGTAATGGGTTTGCCGCGGCGGCAGCAGCCGGAGGGCTGCGGATGCTGGGCGGGGTTTGGCAGGAGTCGCGGTCACACAGTCATTTCATCATCGGGTACCGACAATATATGGAGTCGACGCTCCAACTGGTCGGAGATCACATCAAGTTGGTCAAAATCCCCGTCCGTGGGCGCCCATCGGGCCGCCGCGAGATCGACGCGCCACCTGCCTTCGCCGGTCAGCAGGAACGCCCGGTACGCACCGTGCAGCGGAGTGGATTCTTCCAGATAGTGCCGGAGAGCGTCGGCTTCGTGGCCGGGAGGCGCTTCTCCGCTTGCCCGCAGCACCCGCCACCAGGCCACGGCGCTGCCGTAGTGGCTCATAACAGCACCAACCTGCCGCGGCCCACCCGAACCGAGGAGCTCGGCAACGTCGCCGTAGGACACCGCCGAAGCAGGCGGAACGAGGTCCACGACGGCCAGGACCGCCGTTACGTACTCCATCCGCATGTGTTCAGCCTAACGGCAGGAGTGTCCTACCCAGTAGTGTCGGTGCCAGCCGGTACCGTGAAAACCATGAGCTCCTGGAACACCCTCTCCCGCGCCGCATTCGACCTCGAGACCACTGGGAAGAACTCCCGTTCCGCACGGATCGTCACCGCTTCCATTACCGTGGTGGACGACCACGGGGAACTCATCGCGGAACACGAATGGCTGGCGGATCCGGGCGTGGAGATCCCCGCTGAAGCCAGCGAAGTGCACGGCATCACCACGGAGAAGGCAAGGGCGGAAGGGCGGCCGGCGGCGGAGGTCACGCGCGAGGTCGCCGGGGTACTCCAGGAACTGTTCGACGCCGGAACTCCGGTTATCGCTTTCAACGCCAGTTACGACTTCACCGTCTTGGCGGCCGAATCCGCCCGCTACGGCGTTCCCCAGCTGAGCCGCTTCCCTGTGCTCGATCCCTATGTGATGAACAAGCAGGTTGACCGGTACCGCAAGGGCAAGCGCACACTGACCGCCCTGTGCGAGGAGTACGGGGTTGATCTGACCAACGCGCATACTTCTGCCGCCGACGCCCTCGCCACGCTCCGGGTGCTGGATGCCATGGCCGGCAAGTTTCCCAAACTCCAGATGCCGGCCTCCAAGCTGCACCAGCTGCAAGTAGACTGGGCCGCATCCCAGGCCGCGGATTTCCAGCAGTACCTGCGCCGCAGCAAGCCCACTGCCGTCATTGAGGGTGAGTGGCCGGTGCTTCCTCCGGTGGACGCCAGCCGCGGCGGTTTCTAGCTCCCGGCCCCGGTAAGGGCTTTCTGCGACGCATGTCACACGTTTTTCGGGAACCCCCGGGTGCCCCGTAGTTCAGGCGTGAATTCCACCCGCGGAGCCATAACCGGAACAGTCAGCTTACTATTCAGCTCCAGCGGGAACTATCTTCGGGAAAATCGAGGGTGAGCAACCATTTCTTCGATTCACGGCGCCCTTGTGGGCTGGTGACATAATTAAGTTTGGCGGGTTGAAGTCTGCTAGGACAGCCAACCTTTGTATTGCTGCCGTTTCCCCGCCCACCGCGAAACGTCTCCATGACCCGATGAAAGTGATTTTCTTCATGAAATTCAAAGCCCCTAAGTGGCTGTCTGTTGCCCCCGTGGCCGCAGCCCTGGTGATTTCCCTGGCAGCATGCGGCGGAGGAAGCTCCGAGCCCAGCGGAACTGCCACTGACGCCCTCGCCGGCAGCGACCAGAAGTCGCTGGACAGCTTCACTACCGCCGACGTTACTCCCCTGGACAAGATCGACAAGTCCAAGCTCGGCCTCATCACCGACGGCACCATCCGCGTAGGCACCCTGTCCGACGCCCCGCCGAACATCTTCATCGATCCTTCCGGCAAGTTCACCGGTTACGACAACGAGCTCCTGCGCGCCATCGGCGACAAGCTGGGACTCAAGGTCGAGTTCGCTTCCACCGATTTCTCCGCTTTGCTGTCCCAGGTGGGCAACAAGCAGTTCGACGTCGGATCCTCCTCCATCTCGACCACTGACGCCCGCCGCAAGACTGTTGGCTTCACCAACGGTTACGACTTCGGCTACATGGCCGTCGTGACCAAGAGCGACTCCAAGATCACCGGCTTCGGCGACATCAAGGAAGGCCTCCGCATCGGCGTTGTCCAGGGCACGGTCCAGGACGACTACATGACGAACACCCTCAAGATCGAGCCGGTACGTTTCCCTGACTACAACACCGTCTACGGCAACGTGAAAAACGGCCAGATCGACGCATGGGTTGCCCCGTCGCAGCAGGCCGAAGGCCAGGTCAAGGAAGGCGACAACACCAAGATCGCCGAGAAAGTTGTCAACACCCAGAACTTCACTGCCTACGCCGTGAACAAGGACAACAAGCCGCTCATCGACGCCTTGAACTCCGGCCTGGATGCTGTCATTGCTGACGGCACCTGGGCAAAGCTCACGGCCGAGTGGTACAAGGACCGTCCGACTGCCGCAGAGCAGACCCCCCAGGGCTGGAAGCCGGGCAGCAAGGCCGTCCAGCTCCCGGCCAAGTAACCAAGGCGTTCCATGGATATCCTCAATCAATTAGCCGATACCTTCTTTGACTGGGAGGCGATGGGCCAAGTCATTCCCAAGATGTTCGCCGTTGGCCTGCCCAACACGATCGTCCTGGCTGTCGTCTCGGGCATCATTGGCACCGCCCTCGGGATGCTGCTTGCCCTGATGGGGATTTCCCGGAACGCGGCAGCACGGTGGGTAGCCCGCATTTACACGGACATTCTCCGCGGGCTCCCGCCAGTGCTGACCATCCTGGTGATTGGCTTCGGTTTCGGTCCGATCATTCGCGAACTCACCGGATCCACCAGCCCGTACCCCATGGCCATCGCGGCGTTGTCGCTGATGTCCGGCGCGTACATCGGCGAGATCTTCCGTTCCGGTATCCAGAGCGTTGACAAGGGCCAGCTCGAGGCCACGCGGGCGCTCGGCTTCAGCTACGGCTCCTCCATGCGCCTGGTAGTGGTGCCGCAAGGTATCCGCCGCGTCCTTCCGGCCCTGGTCAACCAGTTCATTGCGTTGATCAAGGAATCGTCCTTGGTCTTCATGCTTGGCCTGCTGGCGACCGAGCGGGAAATCTTCCAGATCGGCAAGGATGCCGCAGCCAACAGCGGCAACCTGTCACCGTACGTTGCAGCAGCGATCTTCTATCTGGCACTAACGATCCCGCTCACACACTTCGTGAACTGGATCGATGCCCGCATGCGCGCCGGCCGCCCGGAGAAGAAGGAACCGGATGAGGCAGCCGCAGTGGTTGGAAAAGGAGCACAGGCATGAGTGAATTCGCTTCAGGGACACTGACCGCGAAGAACATCCATTTGTCGTTCGGCAGCAACCATGTGCTGCGCGGTATCGACCTCCATGTTGAGAAGGGCACCACGGCCTCGGTCATCGGACCTTCCGGTTCGGGTAAGTCGACGCTGCTCCGTGTCATGAACCGGCTGATCGAGCCGGACCAAGGCGACATCCTTCTGGATGGCCGTTCGGTGCTGAAGGACAACCCCGACGAGCTTCGCCGCCGCATCGGCATGGTCTTCCAGCAGTTCAACCTGTTCCCGCACAAAACAGTGGCCGAGAACATTTCCCTGGCCCTGCGGAAACTCCGCGGCATGTCCAAGGAGCAGGCCCGGGATGAAGCCCTGGCCCAGCTCGACCTTGTGGGTCTGAAGCACAAGGCCGATTCACGTCCTGCCAACCTCTCCGGAGGTCAGCAGCAACGTGTTGCCATTGCCCGTGCACTGGCCATGAAGCCAGAGGTCATGTTCTTTGATGAGGCCACGTCCGCTCTTGACCCGGAACTGGTGAAGGGCGTCCTCGCCCTCATGACCGACCTGGCCAAGGGAGGCATGACCATGGTGGTGGTAACCCACGAAATGGGCTTCTCCCGCAACGTCTCCGACATCGTGACCTTCATGGACGCCGGCGTGGTGGTGGAGTCCGGTCCCCCGGAGCAACTGTTCACCAACCCGCAGACGGAACGCCTTCAAGGCTTCCTTTCGGACGTTCTCTGACCCCGGAAGTACTCAAGCCGAACTGCAGAGAAGCCCTGCCCTTCCCGACGATCATGCCAATGCCCGTCACTGGAAGGGCGGGGCTTTTTTGCTGCTCGTGGGCCGGTCCTACTGACCGTTCTTGATCCGCAGCACCGTCAGGGCGGCAGCGTCCACCTTGGCGCGGAAGGCGGGGTCCGCCTGGGCCTTCTTCACTACAGCCTGGTGCATCGCCGGAATGCTGGTGGGATCAGCACAGACCAGCATGGTTCCTCCGGCACCAAAGAAGTTCAGCGCACGGTCGGCATCTGACCAAGCCTCCAACTGAGCCGCGCTGCACAGGTCATCCGACAGGACAATGCCCTTGAATCCGATATCTCCGCGCAGCATCGTGTCCATCACCATGGGCGAAAACGGTGCGATATTGGCGGGATCGATTTTGTCGTAATAGGCATTGGAGATCATGACCCATTTGGTGCCCGACGCGACCGCTGCCTTGAAAGGCCCCAGGGCAGGATCTGTGCGGGTTGTAGCGCTGTCCCGCACATGGCTGGTGACATCGGTATTTGGCACAACGCGTCCCAGACCCGGAAAGTGCTTCACCACCGGCGCTACCCCTGCGTCCTTCATGCCATCGGCGAAGGCGTTTCCCAGCTCCGAGACAGTCTCCGGCGCAAAGCCGTACTCACGTTGGAAATGGCCAATGGGACCGTTGGAGGGTGCAAACTGAGCACTGGTCACCGTGTCCAGAACAGGAGCAAGGTTGACGTTGACTCCCACGCCGAGAAGCTCCCTCCCCCACACCGCGGCATCGGCCCGAATCTTCGCCGGACCCGATGATGCCTGCACCAAGGCTGTGGGAATGGTGGAGAACCCTGGCCCGGAGAGAACCTGGACAAATCCGCCCTCTTGGTCAGTTGCGACAAACAGGGGAACACCGCCGGTGGTTGCAGGCGAAACGGTCCCGGTCAGCGAGGAAACGACTGCAGCCGTGGCGGAAGTGCCGGCTTTGCTTCGCCCGCTGAGGTACACATTCCCTGCATGGTATTTTTTCAGCGCTTCCATGGTACCCGGCTCGGCGCCCGTAGCCTTGGCCGCCACCATGAACAGCTGCCCGACACGCTGCTCAAGGCTTAACGCCGCAAGTTGTTGCTCGGCCGGTGACGGGGTCCCGGCCGTGGGTGCCGGTGCAGCGGAAGTCGTCGGGGAAGGTGTGGCCGTCGCCGGGCTTGGCTGCGATGAGGCGGGCACCTGCGACGTTCCGGCTGCGGACGATGCCCCGCCCGATCCTGTCCCGGTTGAACAGCCTGACGCGATGGCGACGAAGGCTCCAGCGGCGACGATGCTCATACTGAGGGATGCAATTGTGTGGGACTTGCGCATGGTAAACCGTAATTCGTTGGGGTTGGGTTTCCACTTACGAGCCTACCCTGAGCGGGCACGGCAATGCCCCGGGCAATTGCAGACCGTATATGCCGGTCGCAACTGCCCGGGGCATGGGACGGACTAGGCCGAGGCAGCCGCCTTCGCAGCGGCAGGGAGGGCTTCGATGATGCGGTTCATCGCGGCATCGTCATGGGCCGCGGACAGGAACCAGGCCTCAAAAACCGACGGCGGCAGGTACACGCCCGAGTCCAGCATGGAGTGGAAGAACGGCGCGTAGCGGAAGCTCTCCTGTCCCTGGGCGTCGTCGTAGTTGTGCACACCGTGGGCCGAGGTACCGAAAGCAACGGAGAACAGGTTGCCTGCCCTTTGAATGGAGTGGTCCACCCCTTCAGCGTCCAGCGCGGAGGACAGTGCGGCTGAGAGTTCCAGTGATCGGGCATCCACGTAGGCGTAGACCTCGGGAGTTGCATGGCTCAGGGTCGCGACGCCCGCTGCCATGGCCACAGGGTTTCCGGACAAGGTGCCGGCCTGGTAAACCGGGCCCACGGGAGCGAGGTAGTCCATGACGTCGGCACGGCCGCCGAGTGCCGCCGTCGGCATTCCACCGCCGATGACCTTGCCGAAGGTGAGCAGGTCCGGGGCCCAACCTTCCTGGCGGCCTGTCAGTCCCCAGTAGCCGGCGTAGCCGGTGCGGAATCCCGTGAGGACCTCGTCGAGGATGAGCAGGGCACCGTGTTCCTTGGTGATGCGGGACAGCCCGGCGTTGAAGCCCTCGCCGGGGGTGACAACACCCATATTGGCGGGCGCCGCTTCGGTGATGACGGCAGCGATGTTCCTGCCGTGCGCAGCGAACGCGGCCTCGACGGCGTCGAGGTCGTTGTACGGCAGGACCAAAGTCTCCGCCGCGGTAGCTTCGGTGACCCCGGCGGATCCCGGCAATGCCAAAGTTGCGACGCCGGAGCCTGCCGCTGCCAGCAGACCGTCCAGGTGGCCGTGGTAGCAACCGGCAAACTTGATGATCAGGTTGCGGCCGGTAAAGCCGCGGGCAAGGCGCACTGCGGTCATGGTCGCCTCGGTGCCCGTGGACACCATGCGCAGGCGCTCGACGGCGGAGACGCGCTCCTTGACGATTTCGGCCAGATTGGCTTCGTCCGGGGTGGACGCACCGAAGGACAGTCCCCTATCCACGGCGGCGTGGACGGCGTCGAGCACGGCCGGGTGCGCGTGGCCCAGCAGTGCAGGGCCCCACGAACATACCAGGTCAACGTACTCCTGCCCGTCGGCATCGGTCAGGTAGGCACCCTTGGCGGACACCATGAACTTCGGGTTTCCCCCCACGGAGCCGAAGGCGCGCACCGGCGAGTTCACGCCGCCGGGCATCAGGGACCGTGCGCGGTCGAAGAGCTGATCGGACACAGGGGTGTTTGACGTCATGGTTCCTATTCTTTCAGTGATTCCAGGCGGGTCGTGCCGCCCGGGGGTGGAGATGGCTCAGGCCGAAGCCAGCAGCTCGGCAACCCGCGGAGCCACCTCGGTGCCGTAGAGCTCGATGCAGCGCATCATGGATTGGTGGGGCAACGTCCCGTTGCTGTACTTCAGGTCAAAGCGATCCACGCCCAGGTTCCGCTTGAGCAGGGCGATTTTCTGCGCCACGGTTTCCGGCGAGCCAACGTAGAGCGCACCTTCAGGGCCGCACATGGCATCAAATTCGCCACGGTTTCCCGGACCCCAACCACGCTCGGCTCCGATCCGGTTGCGCTGTTCGAGCCAGTGCGGAAAGAGCTCCTCGCGGGCGGCCTCGTCGGTATCGGCGATGAATCCCGGTGAGTGCGTCGCGATCTGGCGCATGGGGTGCCCGTACTTGGCCATGGCTTCGCGGTAGAGGTTGACCAAGGGCGCAAAGCGGCGCGGTTCTCCCCCGATGATCGCGAAGATGATGGGGTAACCGTATTCGGCGCAGCGCAACACTGATTCGGGGGTTCCACCTACGCCGATCCAGGCCGGCAGCAGGTGGTGCTGCAGCTTGGGGTACACCTGCAGCCCGTTGACGTTCGGCCTGGTGCGCCCTTCCCAGTGCACGGGCTTCTGTGCCCGCACTTTGTCGAAGAGTTCCAGCTTCTCTTCGAAAAGGACCTCGTAGTCAGCCAGGTCCAGTCCGAACAACGGGAAGGACTCTATGAACGAGCCCCGCCCAAGCATCACTTCGGCTCGTCCGTTGGACAGCGCGTCAACAGTGGCGAATCGTTGGAAGACGCGGATGGGGTCATCCGAACTGAGCACGGTCACGGCGGAGCCCAGCCGGATGCGTGAGGTCACCGCCGCTGCCGCGGCCAGGAAGACCTCGGGCGCGGACACCGCGAAATCGCGGCGGTGGTGTTCTCCCACGCCAAAGGCATGGATTCCGACGGCGTCAGCCAGCTTTGCTTCCTCCAGCAGTTCGCGCAGGACTTGGGCGTGCTCCTTGGGGTTCCCCTCGGCGTCGAGTCCCGCATCGCCGAAGGTGTTGACGCCGAGCAGTATCTGGTCCGCCGCAACCGGGGCCGTGGGATCGGAGGAAACGGATGTCATCAGGACTCCTTCAGCCAGCCTGCCAGTTCGGAGGCCCAATAAGTAAGGACGGTGTCGGCTCCGGCACGCTTGATCCCGAGCACGGATTCGGTAATGGCGCCGCGCCTGTCGATCCAGCCGTTGGCCGCAGCCGCTTCGATCATGGCGTACTCGCCCGAGATTTGGTAGGCCGAGACCGGCACGGGGCTCATGGCAGCCACGTCAGCCAGGATGTCCAGGTAGCTCATGGCCGGCTTGACCATGACCATGTCCGCGCCTTCTTCGAGGTCCAGCTCCACTTCCAGGATGGCCTCCCGGCGGTTGGCGGCATCCATCTGGTAGGTCCGGCGGTCGCCCTTGAGCTGGGAATCGACAGCCTCACGGAACGGGCCGTAGAACGCGGACGCGTATTTGGCGGCGTAAGCCAGCACCGCTGTGTTCTTGTTGCCTGATTCCTCCAGAGCCTGGCGGATGACGGCGATTTGGCCGTCCATCATGCCCGACGGGCCCAGCACGTGCGCACCTGCTTCTGCCTGGGCTACGGCCATCCGGCCGTAGATCTCCAAGGTGGCGTCGTTGTCCACGTAGCCTTCGGCATCCAGCACGCCGCAGTGGCCGTGATCGGTGAATTCGTCCAGGCAGACATCGCCCATGATCACCAGGTCATCGCCGACTTCGGCTTTGACGTCGCGGATGGCTTTGTTCAGGACGCCGTCGGGATCGAGGGAGGCTGTGCCCCGGGCATCGCGGACCGCAGGTACGCCGAACAGCATGATGCCGCCCACGCCCAGTTCCACAGCTTCGGCAGCTGCGCGCTTCAACGAATCGGTGGTGTGCTGGACGACGCCGGGCATGGAGCTGATGGGGCTCGGTTCCGTGAGGCCTTCACGAATGAACGCCGGAAGGATCAGGTCGGCCGGAGCCAACCTGTTTTCTGCTGTGAGCCGGCGCATCGCGGCAGTGGTGCGCAAGCGGCGGGGACGATGGTTCGGAAAGCTCATTGCGGGTTCCCTTCGTTGGCGAAAACAGATTCGAGGGCGGCCACGATGCCGTCCGGGGTTGGTTCTTTGGCTGTAGCAGCCACGGTGAGGTGGAGCCGCGAGGCTTCTGCCGCCGTCGGGCGTCCGATCGCGATGAAACGGCACGTACCCAAGGACGGAAACAAGGCGGCGATCCGCCGTGCGGCACTGGGGGAGGCAGCAACAATCGCGTCCACGGTCCCGGCGTCGATCGCTTTTCGGGCATCGGCGGGTTCCAGGACGGCCGCTATGACTCGGGTGGAGTGCACGGCGTCTGAATTCACGACGGCGGCAGGAACCTCCGCGGTCACGCGCACTTCTTCGCGGGCCGGATAGTCCACCGTGTGGTAGGCAACAACTGCGGTGACGTCCGCTCCTTTCGCGGCCAGACCCTCCCTCAGCCTTGGCGCTGCGATGTCGGCCTGTGGGAGGAAAACCCGCGACGACGCTGGTTCCCACACCTGCAACAGCCCTTCGGCGGACTGGACGTCGGTCGGCGCCAAGTCAACGACGAGCCCTACGGACTCCAAAACCTGGCGGGATGAGTGGCCAATGGTGGCCACTTTGGTCCCGGCGGGCAGCAGCTCTGCGATGGCCAAGCCGCGCCCGGCTGCCTTTTCCAGCAAGACCCGCACCGTGGTGATGCTGCTGATGACCAGCCAGTCGAAGCCACCGGCAGAAAGCCTGTCCAGACCGGCGTCGAGTTCGGACTGGTCACGTGCCTGTTCGAAATCGATCAACGGCAGCACCAGCGGCTCCGCGCCACGGTCGCCCAGGGCGTCCGCCAGCGGCTGGGCCCGGTCCGCGCTCCTGGTGATCAGGATGCGCCGACCGGCCAGCACTGCTGGTTTTCCCGGGCCTGGTTTTCCCGGGCCCGGGTTTACCGGGTCCGGGATTTCGGGCCAGGGGTTTGCTGACTCAGGACGCTGCAAGATCCGCGATCTCCGCGGCACCCGCAGCCAGGAGAAGCTCAGCAACTTCAATGCCCAGCAACGTAGCTCCCACTTCGGTCAAGCCGTCGGTAGCCTTCTTCTCGCGGACCGTCTTGGTGCCGTCAACGGCGCATACCACGGCCTCCAGGTGCAGCATGCTGCCTTTTCGGAAGGCATAGGCGCCAACAGGAGCTGCGCAGCCGGCCTCGAGCCGGGCCAACACGGCACGTTCCGCTGTCACGGCAAGACGGGTGTCGTCGTCGTTCAGTGCTGCAAGGGCCTGTGCGAGCACGCCGTTGGAACCCTCGGTGTTGCCGGCCTGCCGGGGGGCGTCGTCCGTGCGGCATTCGATGGCCAGTGCGCCCTGTCCGGGTGCAGGCAGCATCACGTCCGTCTCGAAGAACTCGCTCACCGAGTCCAGCCGGTCGATGCGTTCCAGGCCGGCGGCCGCCAGCACGACGGCATCGAGGTCGCACGTTTTGCCGGGGACAACCTCATCCGTCGGATTTCCGGGAAGCCCCGGCACGCGGCCCAGGCGGGTATCAACGTTGCCGCGGATATCCAGCACCTCAATATCCGGGCGGGCGGCCCGGAGTTGCGCTGCGCGGCGGGGAGACCCGGTGCCTACTTTGGCGCCTCCAGGCAATTGAGCGAGCGTCATGCCATCGCGGGCACACAGGACATCCCGGACGTCCACGCGTTGCGGCGTGGCGGCGATGGTCAGGCCTACTGCAGCGCCAGTGGGCAGGTCCTTCAAGGAATGGACGGCAACATCGCAGCTGTTGGCCAGCAATGCATCACGCAGGGCGGCAACAAAGACGCCGGTGCCACCCATTTGGGACAGGGACCCGGTCTTGACGTCGCCCTCGGTCCTGATGTGCACGAGCTCCACTGGGAAGCCGCCAACCGCAGCCAGTTTGTCGGCGGTTTGCTGCGTCTGCGTCAGGGCCAGCTTGCTCGCCCTGGTGCCGATGCGCACGGTCACTTGGCTGCCTCCGACGCTGGATATGGGTCGTGGCGGGTTCCGATCGTGGTTCCGGCTTCGGAAATGACGGGCTTGGCCCCGCGGAAGTTCTCGCAGCAGTTAGGCCGGCATACGTCGTACCAAGGGCCCAGGTCCGTGACATGCGGACGGTCTGCGATGTTGTTGTCCACGGTCCGTTCGCAGATGAGGTCCACGAGTCCCGAAACGAAGGCGGCGTGCGTGCCCGGTGTGGGAACACGGGTTGCCGCAATGTCCAGGTTCTTGCAGGTTTCCAGTGCTTCGGTGTCCAGGTCCCAGGCAACTTCCATGTGGTCGCTCACGAAACCGAGGGGAACAATGACTACACCGCGGACGCCCTGGGGCGCAATCTCCTCAAGGTGGTCGTTGATGTCCGGCTCCAGCCACGGAATGTGCGGTGCACCGGAGCGAGACTGGTACACAAGGTCCCAGGCGACGTTGGGTGCCACGACATCCATGATGGCCTTGGCGTTGGCCAGGTGCTGGGCGGCGTATGCGGAGCCTTCGGCGAATTCGCGGGGCTCGTCCTCGGAGCGGCCGGCGGCCTCGGCGTCACGCGTGGGGATGGAGTGCGTGGCGAAAAGGACGCGGATCTTCGAGTCCGGATCGGCTTCCCCGGCAGCGGCGAGCTTTCCCCGGATCTCTTCCAGGCCGGCGGCAGTCCCCTCAAGGAAGGGCTGGACCACGCCAGGGTGGTCGAAGTACTGGCGGATCTTGTCCACCTGGAGCTTGCCGTCCAAGTCTGTCTCCGTCAGCGCAATGCCGATGTCTTCACGGTACTGGCGGCAGCTGGAGTAGCAGGAGTAGATGCTGGTGGTGAGCATCAGGATACGGCGATGACCGGCGTCGTAGGCGTCCTGCAGGACCGGCGCGATGTACGGGTCCCAGTTGCGGTTCCCCCACAGGACCGGCAGTTCGATACCGCGGTTGGCCAGTTCAGCCTCGATGGCGGCTTTCAGCTCACGGTTCTGCTGGTTGATGGGGCTGATGCCACCGAAAGCGCGGTAGTGGTGGGAAACCTCTTCGAGCCGCTCGTCGGGGATTCCGCGTCCCCGGGTCACGTTGCGCAGGAAGGGAATGACATCTTCCTGGCCTTCGGGACCACCAAAGGATGCGAGCAATACGGCATCGTAGTTTCGGGGTTCCTGGCGACCACGTTCGGTCACTTCGTTCAGGTCGGTGGAGATAACGGGCGTGCTCATGCCAGGACCTCTGCAATCTCCGCTGCGGTGACGCGGCGGCCGGTGTAGAACGGAATTTCTTCGCGGACGTGGTTGCGGGCGTCAGTTGCGCGGAGGTGGCGCATGAGGTCCACGAGGTCTACGAGTTCAGGTGCTTCGAGGCCGAGTATCCACTCCCAGTCACCCAGCGCGAAGGAGGAGACCGTGTTGGAGATGACCTGGGGGAATTCCCGGCCCAGCATGCCGTGCTCCCGCAGCATGGCGCCACGTTCTTCGGCGGGCAGGATGTACCACTCGTAGGAACGGACGAACGGGTAGACACAGAGCCAGGTGCTGGGCTCAACCCCGCGTGCGTAAGCGGGGACGTGGCTCTTGGAGAATTCGGCTTCGCGGTGCACGCCCATGGCGGACCAGACGATCTCGGTTCCGGCGAAGAGTTTGCTGCGGCGGATGGAGCGGACGGCGGCCTGCAGGTCCTCCGGCTTGGCTCCATGGAGCCACACCATGATGTCGGCGTCCGAGCGCATGGCCGAGACGTCGTAGCTGCCGCGCAGGACTACGCCGTCGGCGGCAAGCTTTTCGACCAGGGCTTCAAATTCCTGGGCAGCATCGCCGCTGCGCAGGACGTCGGCCGAGCGTTTGAATACAGTCCAGAGCGTAAAGAACTGCTCTTCGGTTTCAGCAGTTTTAGTGACAGATTCGACAGAAGTGTGGCTCATGGTTCAAGTTTGCCCCGTGCCAGCCGCTAAGTCGAAACGGATCAGTTCTACAAGCCGTAGAAGTGACGCAAATCACGGAAACGAAGGTTCTTCCGCGCTTCCTTGGGCGAGCTGGCGCCGCGTGTCCGCCACCACCGCAGCCAGGCCATTCCCGGCCAACCAACCGCCGACGACCACCAGGCCGTCGGCTGCGGCACAAGCCTCCCGGACCTGGGCTACGCGCTGTTTATGACCGACGGCGGCAAAAGGCAACGCCCCAGCCCACCGCACGACATCCCAATCAACGACGTCTGCACTGGTCACCGGCACCGTCAGCAGGGCCGAGGCGTCCGCCAAGGCTGCAGCCAGGAGGGATTCGTCATCCAGAACAAGGTCCGCTCCCCCGCCGGCTTCCTCGCGCCGGCCATAGGAAAGACGCAGGACATGCGTGCCCGGCCCTGCTTCTTCGGCCAGCCAATCCCACTTTGCCGTGGCGTGGGTCAGCGCTTTGGCCTTGATCCCGGGGGTTTGCGGCGCCACGAGGATGCCGGTCCCGCGCGGACGACTATCAAGCTCAGGCAGATCCACAACCAGGGTCACCAGGCTCACCAGCGGTCCGGGAGCGGGACGCAAGGCGGCCAACTCGGGCAAGGACTTCTCCAGAAGCCCAACGGCGGCCGGACCGTCCAGCGCAACGACCAGGCGATCGGCGTCGTACGTCGAACCTCCGGCGGTGACCCGCCAGCCGGCGCGGGTTTTCATCACGTCCTCGGCGCGCTTGTCGAGCACCAGGTCCACCTCCCGTTCCCGGAGGTCGGCTACCAGCGCGGTCACCAGGGTGTTCATGCCACCTATGAGGCCGGCGACGGCGGAGCCCGCCTTCGCCGGACCGCTACCGGACCGGCCGCTGCCGGTTTTCGCGATGCCGGATTTCCGCTGCGCGGCTACCGCTGCGGCAAGCGAACCGTGTTTGCGCAGACCCGCCCGAAGTCCCGGCGCGACCATATCAACGTCCAGGAGAGCAGGATCGGCCGAATGGACACCGCCCACCACGGGCGAGACAAGCCGGTCAAGTACTTTCTTGCCCATCCGGGCGGCGACCAGCGAAGCGACGCTGGTGACCTCGGAGGATGTCCCCACCGATGCCGGCAGCCAACGGTCAAGGGAAGCTCGCACTGCTCCCACGAATCCCAGTGAACGCCGGACTTCCGGGTCCCACGGATTCGCGGGAATTCCCAGCACACCTGTTTTGGGCAGTTCCTGCGGACCGTCGGGCAGCTGTACCCAGGCCCCTCCCGGGTGGGGAGCCACGATCTGTTCCGCTAGGCCGAGTTCACGCGCGAGGTCGGCCACCGCCGGAGACCGCGTGGCGAAGGACTCCGCTCCGCTGTCCAGGTGCAGACCGGCGACTACGTGGCCCCCGACGCAGCCTCCCCACGCTCCGGTCGCTTCCAGCACGGTGACGGAAGTGCCGGCCATGGCCAGTTCCCGCGCTGCGAGGAGCCCCGAGATTCCGCCGCCCACCACCACTGCCCTGGCTTCCGGCGCGAGTTGTTTGGGCGTTGAGTGTCCGCCGCGCACGTGCCCTACTTGGCGGGGATCGAGTGGATGAGCTCCACAACGCGGGTAAGCACGGTGGGATCGGTTTCCGGCGGTACTCCATGGCCAAGGTTGAGCACGTGCCCAGGGGCGCCGGCGCCGGCAGCGATGACTTCCCGGACGTGCGCCTCCAGCACTTCCCAGGGTGCCGAAAGCAGCGCGGGATCGATGTTGCCCTGCAATGGAACCGTCCCGCCCAGGCGCCGGTTGGCTTCATCCAGGGGCAGTCGGTAATCGACGCCGACAACATCCACGCCGACATCGCGCATGGCGACCAGGAGCTCGGAGGTTCCGGTTCCGAAATGGATCAACGGCGCACCAAGCCCGCGGACGTGGTCCAGCGCACGGGTCGAAGCCGGCGCAACGTACTTGGTGTAGTCGGCCAGACCCAAGGAACCGGCCCAGGAGTCGAAGAGCTGGCCTGCGGAAGCACCCGCTTCGAGCTGCGCCTGGAGGAACAGTCCGGACGCGTCGGCAGCCCAGTTGGCCAGCGCGGTCCAGGTCTCAGGGTCGGCGTGCATCATGGTCCGCGGGCCCAGGTGGTCGCGGGAAGGCTTGCCCTCAACCATGTAGGCGGCAAGCGTGAACGGGGCGCCGGCAAATCCGATGAGCGGCGTCGTGCCGAGCTCGGCAACAGTAAGGCGGACGGCTTCGCGGATGGGCTCCAGGGCTTCCCACGTCAGCTTGGGAAGAGCAGCGACATCCTCCGCGGTTCGCACCGGCTTGTCCAGGACCGGACCAACGCCCGGAACGATGTCCACGCCGACCCCTGCCAGCTTCAAGGGGATGACGATGTCCGAGAAGAAGATGGCGGCATCGACGTCGTGGCGACGAACGGGCTGAAGCGTGATTTCGGATGCCAGCTCCGGCCTCAAGCACGAATCCAGCATTGCAACGCCCTCGCGGACCTTGAGGTATTCGGGCAGGGAACGGCCCGCCTGGCGCATGAACCACACCGGCCTGCGTGAGGGCTTGCCGCCACGGTAGGCCGTGATCAACGGTGAGTCCGAGGTCCGGCCGTCCTTCAGCGGGTGGTTGGCGTCGAGGCTACCCGCCGGGGAGTTGGAGGCCGTACTCTTGGATGCTGCCGTGCTAGAAGTCATGCCTTTGATTGTGCCGAAAATCCGGGACAAAAGATAACGACAAACTGTCACGTCAGCCCGAAGAAGGCAGTTGTGTCGCGGATCACTGGCATCCGTGGGGATCCCCACGGCGCCATATTGTTCTACCGGGCTACGAAAAAGCTATGATTGGGGTGCTGTGGTTCTTTTCTCATTGGTGGCTACACACGCCGACATCGACCTCGAAACTGTCGCTCAGTTGAGCAACGGTTCCTCTGGGCTTGCCTCGGCAGCCCTGACTGATTCCCCCGTGGTGTCCGGAGCGGTGGTACTCGCCACCTGCAACCGCTATGAGGTTTACGGCGAAACGGCCAACGGGGCTGACCTCGAAGCAGCCCGTTCCGCCCTCGTTTCCCAGATCAGCGAGCTCAGTGGACTCAACGAACAACTCGTCTCGCGCTCCTTCGCTACCCACACAGGTCCCGAGGTCACCCGCCACCTCTTCGCTGTAAGCGCCGGGTTGGACTCTGCCGTGGTGGGTGAGCGTGAAATCGCCGGCCAAGTACGCCGGGCACTCATCACAGCCCAGCAGGAAGGGACAGCGAGCTCCGGGCTTGTTCGGCTCTTCCAGGCTGCATCCAAGACAGCCAAGGATGTTGGCGCGCAGACCGCCCTCGGTTCGCGCGGCCTATCCATCGTCTCCGTGGCCTTGGACCTCGCGACGGATCTTGCCGAGAATGACGACTGGTCCACCAAGAAAGTCGTGGTCTTCGGAACGGGCGCCTATGCCGGTGCCACCATGTCCCTCCTGCGGGAACGCGGCTGTACGGACATCTCCGTCTATTCTTCTTCCGGCCGCGCCGAAGCTTTCGTCGCCACCCGCGGCGGCAACGCGCTCGACGCCGACACGCTCCCCGCTGCTGTGGCCGCCGCCGACGTCATGATCGGCTGCAGTGGCTCTGACAACCGGGTCGAAGCCGCGGACCTTGAACGTGTCCGCGCCAACTCGGGCAAGCCGTTGATTGCCATCGACCTTGCCCTCACCCACGATTTTGATCCCGCAGTTGGTGAACTGGAAGGCGTCGAATTGCTGACCCTTGAGTCGGTTCGGCTCGCCGCTCCACAGGAGCAGGCGGAGTCGCTGTCCCAGGCCAGCGCAATCGTCACAGGCGCTGCCGCCTCCTTCGAGTCCGAACGCGAAGCCCGTTCCGTCGACACAGCCATCGTCGCGTTGCGCCGCCACACCATGAACGTCCTGGACGCCGAGATGGAGAAGGTACGCGCCCGGCACGGCTGCACTGCTGCCGCCGAGGAGGTGGAGTTCGCCCTTCGGCGCATGGTCAAGCAGCTCCTCCACATCCCCACGGTCCGAGCCCGCGAGCTCGCGGCCAACGGCCAGCAAGACGATTACGTCGCAGCCCTTGAGGCCCTGTACGGCATCCAGGTGGAGCAACCGCAGGCAGCGGCCGCGGCCACGGAATGCCCCGTGGACCACGACCAGCTCCGTTCTGAAAGCGCCTGAGCCACACCCGGCCTACGCGAAAGCGTTTATCCCCGTCAGCTCTGCCGACAACGCCCAAAGCTTCTTTGCGTCCGCCTTGTCCACGGCGTGGGCGTCCACTCCCTGGTAGCGGGCCAAGGGAGACTCCTTGTCAGTGGGTTTGGCTATATCGCAGTCTTCGCAGTAGACGCCACCCTTGCCGTTGAGGGCCTTCGAGGTGGCAGCCCACACGGACGTCGCCGCACCTTGCTCAGGGGTCTTGAACCCTTCGCGGACGTTGCCTTCTGCATCCATCCAGCCCGCTGCCACCATTTCTTCCTTGGGCAGGTGCCGCTGCAACTCGGTCATGATGCCACCGGGGTGGACCGCGAAGGCCCGCACGCCAGAGCCTCGGCCGAGGTGGTCGAGTTCCACCGCCAAGAGGGAATTGGCAGTCTTGGCCTGGCCATAGGCCTGCCACTTGTAATAGGAAGTGCTGAAGTTGAAATCGTCGAACCGGACGGGTGAGAGCTTGTGGCCTGTGGACGACAACGACACGACGCGCGCATCGCCTGAGGCCACCAACGCCGGCCACAACAGATTCACCAGCGTGTAGTGCCCCAGGTGGTTCGTCGCGAACTGGGCTTCCCATCCCGGCCCGACCCGTTGTTCCGGGCTGGCCATGATGGCAGCGTTGTTGATCAGGATGTCCAGCTTGTCGTGGTCAGCCAGGTATCGCGCGGCGAACTCCTTGACGCTGTCCTGGTCGGCAAGGTCCATGTGCTCCACCTGGACGTCCGCGGACAGGCCCGCGTCCGCCAGGACAGAACGGGCGTGCTCCAGGCGCCTGGCGGGTACTGTCACCTCTGCCCCTGCCGCGACCAAGGCACGCACAGTCTCCAGCCCAAGCCCGGAATAGCCACCCGTGACGATGGCGGACTTGCCGCGCAGGTTGATTCCGTCGATGACCTCCATGGCCGTGGTTCCGTGTCCAAACCCGGAGCCGAGGGGCCGTTGTTCTGTTTGTGTCCGTTCTTCGCTCATGCTTGAGCTTCCCAGAGAAGCCGGGATACGGGCAATGGTCAGTACACGGGCTTGGCGGGCTCCACCTGCCGCACCCAGGCGAGAATTCCGCCGTCGAGGTGCTTGACGCGGCTGTAGCCGGCCTTCTGTGCGGCTTCCAGCACCGTTGCCGAGCGCGTGCCCGCCTTGCAGTGGAAAACGATGTCCTTGTCCTGCGGAAGTTCCACCCACGCCTCGCCGGACAGGATCCGGCCCTGCGGAATGAGCACCGAACCGTCGATGCTCACAATGCTGTGCTCTCCGGACTCGCGGACGTCGACGAGCTCAAAGTCCCGCTCCCCCGCTTCGCGCTCGGCCAGCATCCGGGCAAGTTCGGTCGCGGTCACGGTGTGGTCCTGGTCCGTGGCGGCAGCGGGTGTCACACCACAGAATGCCTCGTAGTCGGTCAGTTCCGTGATGGGCTCGGCTTCCGGGTCCTTGGACACCTTGATCTCGCGCCAGCTTCCGCCAAGGGCGTCGAACAGCGCCACCCTGCCAAGCAAGGAACGTCCGACGCCGGTAATCAGCTTCACGGCTTCTGTCACCATGAGCGAGCCGACCGCCGCGCACAACATGCCGAAAACGCCGCCCTCACCGCACGACGGCACGGAGCCTGCCGGAGGGGCCTCGGGGTAGAGATCCCTGTAGCTGGGTCCGTGCTGGGCCCAGAAAACGCTGACCTGGCCATCGAAACGGAAGATGGAACCCCACACGTAGGGCTTGCCAAGGATCGCAGCAGCGTCATTGACCAGGTACCGGGTTGCGAAGTTGTCCGCGCCGTCAAGGATGAGGTCGTACTGCGCGAAGAGGTCCAATGCGTTGGAGGAGTCCAGGCGGATGTTGTGAAGGACCACGTTGACCAGGGGGTTCAGCTCCGCGATTGCACGGCGGGCTGATTCGATCTTGGGGGTGCCTACATCCTTGACTCCGTGGATGACCTGGCGCTGGAGGTTGCTGAGGTCGACGTCGTCGTCGTCGACGATCCCCAGCGTTCCCACGCCGGCGGCGGCCAGGTAAAGCAGGGCGGGCGAGCCAAGGCCTCCTGCGCCAATGACAAGAACCTTCGCATTCTTGAGCCTGCGTTGGCCCACGGCTCCGATTTCGGGAATGATGAGATGCCGTGAGTACCGCTCAACCTCGGCCGGCGAGAGCTCGGCGGCCGGTTCGACAAGGGGCGGCAGGACTGTGGGCGCAGCGGAGTGGGCAGCAACAATTGAGGCCATACCCCAATGTATGCCTGCCGATGCCGCCCGGTCATATTACCCACCGGTAGAGTGGTCATAACTGCAAAGGAAAGGCGGCAGACTGTGGCTGACGGCACACGGGCAAACGATGGGGCACCCGCAAAGCAGGAACGGACCGGTTCACCTCGTTCACCAAGGTTGCCGCGGGACGAACGCCGGGCACAGCTGCTGAACGCCGCCTTGGAAGTCTTCGTCTCCAACGGCTTCCACGGCGCGGCAATGGACGAGATCGCAGAAACTGCGCACGTCAGCAAGCCGGTGCTCTACCAGCACTTCCCGTCCAAACGCGAGCTGTACATGGCGCTCCTGGACAGCCATCTGGCAACCCTGACGGATTTGATGCTCGGTGCACTGAACTCCACCTCGGACAACAAGGAGCGCGTCAAGGCCGTCATGCGCGCCTATTACAGGTTCATTGCGGACGACGACCAGGCGCACCGCCTTGTGTTTGAGTCCGACCTCATCAACGATCCCGATGTCAGCTCCCGTCTGGAGACGTTCAACAAGACGTTCGCCGACGCCGTCGCCCATGTCATTGCCGAGGACACCAAACTCCCGCCCCTCGAAGCCCAGCTCCTGGGCCGCGGCCTGGCAGGAATGGCCCAGGTCAGCGCCCGTTATTGGCTTGAAACGGACGGAAACCTGGACCTCGATGTCGCCAGCGATCTGATCTATCGTTTAGCTTGGCGCGGAATCAGTCGATTCCCCAAAGAGTCCTAGGCTACAAATAGAGGACTGACTTAACACTTGATTGGCTTGGAGGCCTTGCTGTGGAAGTAAAGATCGGCATTCAGAACGTTGGCCGTGAAATTGTGCTCGAATCCGCCCTGGACGCTGACGCCGTAGCCAAGATCGTGGCCGAGGCGGTGTCCAAGGGCTCGGAACTGCGGCTGACCGATGAGAAGGGCCGCCAGGTCATCGTTCCGGGCAACGTACTGGGATACGTGGAAATCGGCGCCGAGGAAGTCCGCCGGGTCGGCTTCGGCGCCCTCTAGCGTTCACCGTCCCGCCTTCGTCCGCTAAGGAGTCTCATGCTTTCTCTTGTCATCGTGGTTTTGGCCACCGTTGCTGCCGGTTTCATCGTGTGGGCCACCGATAAGCGGCACAGCAGGTACGGGATTGCATTGCCCGCAGGCATTGCGGCCGCTGTTGGCACCCTGAGCTGGATTGCTTTCATCAGTGCCGGACTGGGCTACCAGCCGGGGGCGACGTGGATCCCCTGGGTCCTGCCAATCGTGCTCGGAAGTGCAGCGGCAGCGGGCATTGTGGTCTATCTGGGACGGACCCGCACCAAGCATGATACTGAGGCGCTGACCAAGGCCTTGCGGCTCTAGGCTCGAAAAACAGCAGTGACCATCACCCACGGGTGATGGTCACTGCTGTTTAAGGGCCCTCGGCGCCCGGATAGCGACCCGGCTCAGCGAGGGCACCCGTGGCCGATGCTGCCTCACTTACGGAGGCGGCAGCAGCAAGGTCGCGTTGGGTTACCTGTCCGCCGGCGTAATGGGACACGTAACGCAGGAAGACCCTGTTGTACCGCCAGTCAAGATCCGGATGGTGGTTCTGCTCTTCGGCGATCTGTCCAATGGCCGCGATGAGGGCCAAAGCCTCGGCCGCCGTCGACGTCTTGTAAACGGTTACGAGGCCGTTTTGGAGCTTCCAACCCGGGAGGTCCTTGAGCGCGGCTTCGACCGCTGCCGGGGGCACCGGTTCTTTCCTGTTAACCATGGTTGCTCCTTCGTTGCGGGGAACCCGGCCCGGGAGAAACCCGGCTTTAGAAGAACTCCGCCCGGCCTTCCATGGCCGAGGACGCCAAGGCGTGCTCACGACGCGGAATCCGGCCTGCCTGTTTGGCCAGCCTACCGGCGATGACGGCGTGTTTGAAGGCTTGACCCATCTGCACAGGGTTCTGCGCGCGGGTCACTGCGGTCGCCAGCAGGACCGCGTCACAGCCCAGTTCCATGGCAAGTGCGGCGTCGGAAGCTGTTCCGATCCCGGCGTCCAGCACCACCGGCACGGAGGCCCGGGACACGATGAGTTCTATGTTGTGCGGGTTCAGGATGCCCAGGCCGGTCCCGATGGGCGAGCCCAGCGGCATGACTGCCGTGGCGCCGAGGTTCTCGAGGCGGAGGGCAAGCACGGGATCGTCGTTGGTGTAGGCGAACACTTTGAAGCCGCGGTTCACCAATTGCTCGGTGGCGTCCACCAGTTCAACAGCGTCAGGGAGCAGCGTGTGCTCGTCCGCGATTACTTCCAGCTTGACCCAGTCGGTCTCCAGCGCCTCGCGTGCCAGTTCCGCCGTCATCACGGCGTCCTTCGCCGTGAAACAGCCTGCGGTGTTCGGGAGGACCCGGATGTTGTTGTCCACCAGCAGCTGGAACAGCGAACCGGTTTCGGCCGGCGAATAGCGTCGCATGGCCACGGTGGTGAGCTCGGTTCCGGATGCCAGGAGCGCGGCTCCGAGCCCGTCCAGGCTCGGCGCACCTCCCGTTCCCATGATCAGGCGGGACCCGAATTCGACGCCGTCGATCACCAAGGCGTCAGTACGGATTTCGGTGCTTGCTGTGGTCATGGTTCAGCCTCCCTGTACTGCGGTAACGAGTTCGAGTTCATCGCCGTCGGCCAGCGGAGTAGCCGCCCACTGGCTGCGCGGCACCACCTCGGAATTGCGGGCGACGGCGACACCCAGCTTCCCGCCGTCGGCCGCCTGTCCGCGGTGGTCGAGTACGCGGCCGGTGACGGCCGTGACGAGCGTGCTGACGGAGGCGTCGGCGGGAACCTGGTGGACGGCGCCGTTGAGTTTGATGTTCATACTGTTTCCTTGCTGTGGAGTTGAGAGCGACGCGCGGTTGCACTGAAACGGTCGGGCCGGAAGATGGACCAGCGGGGATCAGGGGAACCGGTGAGCAGCTCCCCCACGATCATGGCGGCCACGGGGGTCAGGAGGACGCCATGCCGGAAGAACCCGGTGGCCACAATCATGCCCGCGATGTCCCCGCTTGAACCGGCTACGCGGCCCAGCAACGGAGCGTTATCCGGAGTCCCTGGCCTGGCGCGCGCAGTTGCTTCCAGGAGTTCAAGTTCGGCCACCGCGGGAACCAGTACCTGGGCGTCCCTAAGGAGCTGGTAAACCCCGCCGGCAGAGACTGCGTTGGAGGCCGCCGACAAGCCGTCCTCCCGTTGGGTAGCTCCGATGACTACGGTTCCGTCGTCCCTGGGAACGATGTAAACGGGCACCCCGCGGACCATGCCACGAACAGTGGCAGTGAGCAGCGGTTGGAGGTGCGCGGGGACCCGAAGCCTGAGGATGTCCCCGTAGACCGGCCTGACCGGAAGTTCAAGACCCTCAGGAAGGCCGGCGAGCGCGGGGGCGCCCAGCCCGTTGGCCACCACGGTTTCGCCGGCCACGACGGATTTGCCGGATTCGAGCTCCACTCCGGCTACCTGGTCCCCGTCCCACAACAGGCCGTGCGCGGACTCTGCAACGGCAAATCCTTCCCTGGCGCCGCCTACCCACGTGCCATCGCCGGATGAATGCGCGGCCAGCCCTGCCATGAGGCACTCCGCCAGCTTCCGGGGATCCACCTGGTGATCGGCGGGGATATCAAAGGCACAGGAAATTTGCGGGCTAAGGAGCGGTTCGCGTTCCCTGGCGGTCCGCAACGGCAACGGTTCGACCCCCAGGCCCGCCGCGAGCTGGACAGTGCGAAGGTCCGCGAGCGCGCGGCGGTCGGCGGCATCGGCACCCACGGCGAGGGTCGGCGTCGTCCGGTATCCGGTAGCTTCCACAGGCCGGTGAAGGCCGCCGGCAAACGAGGGCCACAACCGGGATGACCCGAGCATGAGCTCCAGGAGGTCTTCTTCCTGGTAGTGCAGCTCGCTCACGGGCGCCAACATTCCGGCAGCAGCAAATGTCGCACCGGTGGCGGGCGCCGGATCGATGAGTGCTACGGAGCGGCCCAGCTTCCGAGCCTGGTGGGCGATGCCCAGTCCGATGACGCCTCCGCCGATAACGGCAACATCCGCGTGAATGGCTTCTGCCATCTGTTTCCTTCCCTACGCCGGTACTAGCCGGATCAGGTCAAGCGGTCGGCTCTGAAGCCCTCTCAGCCGGACGGTCATAAAGACGTAGGTCACGGCTCCCGCAGTACGTGCCCAGTTTAGAGGAACTACTGTGGATTCCATGACCCAGCACTCTGCCCTCGCCAGCGCCCGCCTCTACCTGTGCACTGATGCGCGCAAGCGCCAAGGCGATTTTGAAGACTTTGCCGACGCCGCGTTCCAGGGCGGGGTGGACATCATCCAACTCCGTGACAAGACGATCGAAGCCGCCGAGGAATTGGAATTGCTGGCGATCCTGCGTGGCGTCGCAGAACGGCACGGGCGGCTCTGGGCGGTCAACGACCGGGCCGATATTGCCAGTGTTTCCGGGGCTCCGGTGTTCCATGTGGGCCAGAAGGACCTCCCGCTGGAGATTGCCCGCACGTTCCTTCCCCGCCCCGCTTCGATTGGTCTCTCCACCCATACGCCTGAGCAGGTAAATGCCGCGATCACGGCTTCGCCGGGCGAGCCTGGGCTGGACTATTTCTGCGTTGGTCCCGTCTGGGCGACCCCCACCAAACCCGGCCGCGAAGCGGTGGGAACCGGCCTGGTCACATATGCCGCGGAAGCGATCAGGCGCGCGGAGGAGACCACCGGCGGCGCCGTGGAGGTGCCGTGGTTTGCGATCGGCGGAATCGATCTCGGCAATGTCGAGCAGGTGCTCGCTGCGGGCGCCAGCCGTATCGTCGTCGTTCGCGCCATTACCGAGGCGGAAGATCCGACGGCGGCAGCCAAGTCGCTGCTCGAAGCCCTGGACGCCGCCGCGTAACGGTTCTCCAAACAACAGTCCCAGGCACGCAGACCGTCGGGGTATCGGCAGGTTGTGGCGACAGGGGTGAGTCGGGGCTTGCAGATGCCGCAGCCCACCCACCGGATCGGATCAGATTCAGGTGAGCCGATCGCGGTACTGGCGCATCTTGCTCCGCGCCCCGCACGTGTTCATGTCGCACCAGGTCCGGGTCCTGGACCGTGAACTGTCGTAGAACACCCACCTGCACGCTTCCGACGCGCAGGTCCTGAGCCGCTGCCCCGAGCCGGTCAAGCCGTGGAGCAGAAGCGCCCCGACCGCTGCTCCCGCCGGCGAGACCGGCAGGCCGGCCGACGGGGTCAGCGCGAGCCGCCCGTCGTCGTCGACGTGGGGGCCTGCCCAGTGCTCCTGAGCGAGCTGGTTCAGGGCGGATCGCGCTGCCGTGTCGGTACGGTCGGCCAGGAACGCGCGCATGACCTCGCGGGCGTCGCGCAACGAGATGAGATGCTCGAGCGTGGGCTCCCCGTCCCATCCATGCCGGACCAGCCACTCCCGCCCGTCACGGATGGTCGCCAGCGCGTCGGTGCCGCGAAGCAGTGTGGCGCTGTTGCAAAACTCCACGACGACACGCAGCTCCTCGGGCACGGCGGACTGCACGGCGTTCACGCGCTCAGCAGCCTGAGGAGTTCGCCGGGCCGATCCTCCGGCACCATGTGCCCGGCTCCCTCGATGATCGAGAACCGCGCGTGATCCGGAAGTGCCGTGACGAGCCGATGGGCGTAGTCGACACCCAGCCACGCATCTTCCGAGCCCCAGATCACGTGGATCGGGATATCCAACAGCCGGAGTCGATCCTGTAGCTCGTCGGTGTTCTCCTCGCCGCCTTGGGTGTACTGCCGGTAGAACGCCCGTGCCCCTTCCGTACCCGCCCACTGGCCCGTGTACGAAGCCAGGGCGTCTGCACGCAGACCCACGTGACTGCCGGACCGGATCTTGGCGTCGATCAGGGCAGCGCTAGCCCAGTCGGGGAGCGCCTCGAAGGCCGCGGGGTGCTGGTGGACGGTTTGGAAGAACCCGCCGGCGCCCCAACCACTCACCGTCGCGGCATCGATGAGCGTGAGCGACTCGAAGTTCACGTCGTGCAGGAGCGTCGCCCGCAGCGCGACCGCGCCGCCGACGTCGTGCGCCACGACCCGAGGCGCTGAGACCCCCCAGTGCTCGAGGAGTTCGACGAAGATCGTCGCCTGCTGCCGGAGGCTCACATCCGGCGCGGTGCGGGTCGATTGTCCGAATCCGAGCATATCCCAGACGTAGACCCGGTGATCACGAGCAAGCACCGGGGCGATGTCCCGCCAGATGTACGACGAGAAGGGTGTGCCGTGCATCAGAACGAGAGCTGGGCCCTCGCCTACCGAGTTCCATCGCACCGTACCGTCGCCGACGTCGAACCGCTCGGGTAGCGACCAATCGCTCATAGCTTGCCCCTTCGTTGTTACCGTCTTTATACATTAGACGGTAACAGGCCCAAATGGGCTACGGGGGTGTTGATGGCTGCCGTCGACCGTCCCACCGCCTGCCTCCCCGGGCCGCCAAGAAGCTAATGGCCAGCAACAGCTGGCCATCCGCCGCACTGACAGCATCGCTTGGAGCCGGAAGCGTCCAAGACTATCCGCCGGTTTCGGGCTACCCTGATTTTCGTGTCACATCATCGGATAGCGCCCAACGTCGACGACTCATCGGACCAGCTCGCAGCGGCTTTCGCGGCCCTCCGGACGGAGCTGGAGCTGCCCGGCGACTATCCGGTTGATGCCGTCCGGGAGGCACGGGACGCCGTCGAATCCCTCCGCCTGCCCGATCGCGACCTCAAGCACGTCCCTTTCCTGACCATCGACCCCGCAACGTCAACGGACCTTGACCAAGCCCTGTTCATTGATCGCGCCGGCGAGGGGTACAAGGTTCTCTACGCGATCGCCGACGTGCCGTCTTTCGTGGCTCCCGGCGGGGCGCTGGATGCCGAAACCCGGCACCGCGGCCAGACGTTCTACGCTCCGGACGGCCGCATCCCCCTGCACCCGGAGATCATCAGCGAAAACGCAGGCAGTCTGCTTGCCGATCAGGACTGCGGTGCGTTCGTCTGGGATTTCGACCTCGATGCCAACGCGGAAGTGGTCAATGTTTCCGTCGCCCGTGCCACGGTCCGCAGCCGCGCCAAACTCAGCTATAAAGGAGCCCAGCAACAGATCGACGACGGCTCTGCACCGCCCGTACTGCAGCTCCTCAAGGAAGTCGGGCTGAAACGGGTCGAACTTGAGAGACTCCGTGGTGGGGCAAGCCTCAACATGCCCGAGCAGGAAATCGTCCAGGCGACCGACGGCGGCGGGTACAGGATCGTTGCAGCACCGTCACTGCCGGTGGAGGACTGGAACGCGCAGATCTCCCTCATGACGGGCATGGCCGCGGCCCGGCTCATGCTGGACGGAAAAGTCGGTATCCTGCGGACCATGCCCGCCCCCGATGAGAGGTCCTTGCAACACTTCAAGCGGCAAACCGTGGCCTTGGGCAAACCGTGGGACGGCCAGGTCACCTACGGAGAGTACCTGCGGACCCTGGACGCCTCCGATCCCAAGCAGCTCGCCATCCTGCACTCCGCCGGGATGTTGTTCAGGGGTGCCGGATACACCCCGTTCGACGGCGAAGTGCCGGAGACGGTGATCCAGGCAGCCATCGGCGCGCCCTATGCCCACACCACCGCTCCCTTGCGGCGGCTCATCGACCGGTTCGTCCTGGTGATCTGCGATGCCCTGTGCAACAACAAGGAAATTCCGCGCTGGGTCCGCGAGGCGTTGCCCTCCTTGCCCGAGATCATGGGAGCCTCTGACCAATTGGCAGGCAGGCTTGAACGCGCTGCCTTGGACACGGTGGAAGCAGCATTGGTGGCCAACCACGTAGGCCAGGAGTTCGACGCCGTAGTGATTTCCGGTTCCAAGCCGCAGAACGGCAACGGAAACAGCAACAACGGCAATGGCACAGGCAAGGGCAACGGAAACGGCAGTGGACCGTCCGGTATCGTCCAGATCGCAGAACCTGCCGTCACCGCAAGGTGTGACGGCGAACTTGAGTCCGGCACCAAGGTCAGGGTGCGTCTCGTCAGGGCGGAAATCGCCAGCCGTGAAATCAGGTTCGAGCTTCTGAACTGACGCGCATCACGTGACGATCCGGGCTTTATGGCTCCCAGAGGATAGACTGGCCCTGTAGTAATGGATGCCCGGTCGTTGATTCAGTTAATTTTTGAACTCAACAAGCCCGCCCCTACGCGATCTTGAGATGTACCAACTGGTCACCAGTGCCAGTACTTAGATAGCCCGCGATCGGCTTCCACTGGACTTGCTTGCGCGCCCGTTCTGCTCCGGTACGGCTCCGCCGCCCCCGTTGAGCATGCAGCGCCAATGCCCAAATGAATAAGGAAACTCCCTGTGAGTGAATTGCACACCCATGAAGTCCTGACGGACTCCACCGGAACTGAATCCATCGAACCCGAGGAAACGATCATCTCGGATGAGACGCCCCACGAGATCGAGGAAAAGTCGTTTGCGGACTTCAACGTCCGCGCCGACATCGTCGAGTCCTTGGCCGACGCCGGTATCACGCACCCCTTCCCCATCCAGGCCATGACCCTCCCGGTCGCATTGAGCGGCCACGACATCATCGGCCAGGCAAAGACCGGCACCGGCAAGACGCTGGGCTTCGGTATCCCCGCCCTGCAGCGCGTTGTCGGCCGGGACGACGCGGGCTTTGAGAAGCTCGCTGTTCCCGGCGCTCCCCAGGCCCTGGTGATCGTTCCCACGCGTGAACTCGCCGTACAGGTTGCCAACGACCTCCAGGCAGCCTCGCGCAAGCGGAACGCCCGTATCGCGACCATTTACGGTGGACGCGCCTACGAGCCGCAGGTCGATGCGCTGCAGAAGGGCGTCGAAATCGTCGTGGGCACGCCCGGGCGCCTGATCGACCTCTACAAGCAAAAGCACCTGAGCCTCAAGAACGTCAAGATGGTCATTCTCGACGAAGCCGACGAAATGCTGGACCTGGGCTTCCTCCCGGACGTCGAGACCCTGATCGCCGGCACCCCCGCAGTCCGTCAGACGCTGCTCTTCTCCGCCACCATGCCCGGCCCGGTTATCGCCATGGCCCGCCGGTACATGACGCAGCCCACGCACATCCGGGCAGCCGACCCGAACGATGAGGGCTTGACCAAGCGCGATATCCGCCAGCTCATCTACCGTGCTCACGCCATGGACAAGACCGAGGTAGTGGCACGCATCCTGCAGGCACGCGGCCGCGGCAGGACCATCATCTTCACCAAGACCAAGCGCACGGCAGCGAAGGTTGCCGAGGAACTGGTTGACCGCGGCTTCGCTGCCGCCGCCATCCACGGCGACCTCGGCCAAGGTGCACGCGAGCAGGCTCTGCGTGCGTTCCGCAACAACAAGGTGGACGTCCTCGTCGCCACCGACGTCGCGGCCCGCGGCATCGACGTCGACGACGTTACGCACGTGATCAACTACCAGTGCGTCGAAGACGAAAAGATCTACCTGCACCGCGTAGGCCGTACCGGCCGCGCCGGCAACAAGGGCACCGCCGTCACGTTCGTGGACTGGGACGACATGCCGCGCTGGGGCCTGATCAACAAGGCCCTGGGACTCAGTGTTCCGGAGCCCGTTGAGACCTACTCGTCCTCACCGCACCTCTACAGTGACCTCGACATCCCCGAGGGCACCAAGGGCCGTTTGCCCCGCAACAAGCGCGTCCTGGCAGGCGTTGACGCCGAGGTCCTTGAAGACCTGGGCGAGACCGGCAAGAAGAACGCACGTTCGGGCGGTTCCGGCCGCGACGGCGGACGCGACGGAAAGCGCGACGGCGGCCGCGGTCGCTCCGGTAAGTCCGGCGGCTCCAGCGAATCCCGTGGCTCCAGCGAATCCCGTGGCGAGAGCGGAAGCAACCGCACCCGTCGTCGTCGTACCTCTGAAGGCGACGCAGCTCCGGCCTCCGGCGCGGCAGACTCGCGCAACGCCCCCGCAGACAACGCCGATAAGCCTGCCCGCACTCGCCGCACCCGCACGCGCCGCCGCAACGGCGAAGTGGTGTCGGGCGAGACGGCTGCTGCCCAGCCAGGCAACACCGAGGCCTAAAACCGTCGATGACTGAAACTGTTTGGGCGCCGGACGGCGGCAACATGGTGGTGCACGCGGACAACGCGGAATTCCTTCCAACGCTGCCGGACGGCGCCTTCACACTCATTTACGTGGATCCGCCCTTCAACACGGGCCGGGTCCAGCGGCGGCAGGAAACCCGCATGGTCCGCAACGCCGACGGCGACGGCGACCGCGTCGGCTTCAAGGGCCGTTCGTATGACACCATCAAGGGCGCCCTCCACAGCTACGACGACGCGTTCAGCGATTATTGGTCCTTCCTGGAACCCAAACTCGTGGAAGCCTGGCGTCTCCTGGCCGATGACGGCACTTTGTACCTGCATTTGGACTACCGAGAAGTGCACTACGCCAAGGTGATGCTCGACGCCATCTTCGGCCGGGAATGCTTCCTCAACGAGATCATCTGGGCCTACGATTACGGTGCCCGCGCCAAGAACCGCTGGCCCACCAAGCACGACAACATCCTGGTGTACGTAAAGAACCCTGCCAAGTACCACTTCGACAACGCAGAAGTGGACCGGGAACCGTACATGGCACCGGGTCTGGTCACTCCCGCCAAACGCGAACGCGGCAAATTGCCGACGGACGTGTGGTGGCACACCATTGTCTCCCCCACCGGCCGCGAAAAGACCGGCTACCCCACCCAGAAGCCCGAAGGGCTGGTGCGCAGGATCGTCTCCGCATCGAGCCGCCAAGGCGACTGGTGCCTTGATTTCTTCGCAGGTTCCGGGACCCTGGGTGCAGTAGCTGCGAAGCTGGGCCGCAACTTTGTGTGCGTGGACCAGAACGAACAGGCCATCGAGGTCATGCGGAAACGCCTGGGCAGCAAAGCCGGATTCCACGAGCTGCTGCCAACCGGCCTCTAGGCCCGGCCTATAGGCTGGTTGTCCTGAGGGATTCTCAGGCCACACCTTTCACGAATGCCGTCACGGAGTCGGCGATCATCTGCACAGCGATGGCTGAAAGCAACAGACCGGCGATCCTGGTCACCAGCTCAACCCCGTTCTCGCCCAGCACCCGCTGCACCACGCCCGCGAACCGCATGGCCAGATACAACGAGGCCAAAACCACTGCGATGCCCAGCCCAACAGCCAGATACTCCGACAGCTGGCTGGACTGCTGAACGAACACCATCACGGCGACAATCGCGCCCGGGCCGGCCATGAGCGGCGTTCCCAGCGGCACGAAAGCCACGTTCTTGTATTTGGCAGCATTCTCTTCCCCGCTGGTGGAGCCTGTCAGCAACTGCAGGGCTATGAGCACCAGGAGCAGGCCACCGGCACCCTGCAGTGCTGCCAGTGAGATGTGCATGTAGTTCAGGATGGACTGGCCGAAGATCGCGAACACCACGATCACGCCGGTGGCTACCAGAAGTGCTTGGAATGCCGAACGATTGCGGTCCTTCGCGGAAAGCCGGGCCGTCAACGACATGAAAATCGGCACGGTTCCCGGCGGATCCATGATCACGAACAGGGTGACGATCACGGAGGCGAGCAACTGCAGGTCCATCAGCGGGCCCCCTTCACCGAACCACCGTGGTGCCTGATGCCAACTCCTCTATCCGTGCCAAGACCTCCGGCGACGTCGTATTCTCCCCCAGCAAGTTCGGTTTGCCCGCTCCGTGGTAGTCCGAGGATCCGGTCACCAACAGCCCGTGCTCTGCGGCGAGGCCGCGCAGGAACGCCCGACCCTCCTCAGGGTTGTCCCGATGCTCCACTTCAAGTCCCAGCAATCCGGCGTCGATCATGTCCCGGTAGGTCCGCTCCCCCACGATGCGCCCCCTCGACGAGGCCACGGGATGCGCGAAGACAGGAACACCGCCTGCCGCCCGGACAAGCTCGACGGCGAGGGCCGGGTTGGGTGCATAGTGCTGCACGAAGTAGCGCGAATGAGACGTGAGGATGGAGGTGAAGGCCTCCGTCCGATCCGCAACAACTCCCGCCGCCACCAGGGCATCAGCGATGTGCGGGCGACCTACAGTCGCGCCCGGCGCCACGTGGTGGATGACGTCGTCCCACGTCAGCGGGTAATCCTCGGACAACAACGTCACCATATGTTCGGCCCGGGTCAGCCGGGCATCCTTGGACTTCGTAATTTCCTCGAGCAGTCCCTCGTGCGCGGGGTCGTGAAGGTAGCTGAGGAGGTGGACGCTGATACCTTCCTCGGTCCGGCAGGAAATCTCCATGCCGGGAACGAACGCAACGCCATGTTCTCTGGCAGCGGCCGACGCAGATTCCCACCCGTCCGTTGAGTCGTGGTCCGTCAGGGCTACGGCGTCGAGACCGGCGGCCACGGCGGAAACGATCACGCCGGCCGGTGTCTCGGTTCCGTCGGAAACATTGGAGTGCGCATGCAGGTCTATCCTCACTTTCCCAGCCTATGGGATGCGGGGCCGCTTGGAGTGTTGCGCCGTTGGCCTCCTCAAGGAACTGGTGGGACGATGTAACGGTGAACGATGCCGAAAACACCCAAAACATGGACTCCACAAATTCCCAGCCGCTGCAGGAGCGCGTCAACAACCGCTCACAGCGGCCCACGTCCGATGCCTTCAAGGCATTCATGGCCAGCAACTGGGCGCCCGCCCCGCAGGTGACCCCTGCACGGGACGCCGTTGCAGACCACGCTGCACGCCGCCGTCGTACTATCTCCGAACTGTTCAAAGGCGAACGGCTTGTCATCCCGGCCGGACCGCTGAAGGTCCGCTCGAATGACTGCGACTACCGCTTCCGCCCCCACTCCGGTTTCGCGCACCTGACCGGCCTGGGCGTGGACCACGAGCCCGACGCCGTCCTCATCCTTGAGCCGGTAGCCGAAGGAAAGGGCGACGACGGCGGTCACCACACTGCCACGCTCTACTTCCGTCCGTTGGCGGGCCGCGACACCGAACAGTTCTACGCCGACTCCCGAGCCGGTGAGTTCTGGATCGGTGCCCGCCCGACGCTTGCCGAGTTCGAAGCACGTCTGGGCCTTCCCACGGCACACATCGCCGAACTCGAAATGGCCATCACCAAAAACGTGGGCGCCCCGGAAATCGGCGGTATCTCCATCCGCCTCGTCCGCAAGGTGGACGAGAACATCGACGCCCTGGTGGATACTGCCCGTTACAACACGGCGAAGGATCCCGAAAACCTGGACCTCGGCGAACTGGATGCCTTGGACGAGAAGCTCAGCGAAGCCCTCTCCGAGCTGCGCCTCATCAAGGACGAGTGGGAAATCGAGCAGATGAAGATCGCGGTGGCAGCCACCGTCGAAGGCTTCGCCGACGTCGTCCGCGCACTTCCCCGCGCCCTCACGCACAAGCGCGGCGAGCGCGTTGTTGAAGGTGCTTTCTTCGCCCGTGCCCGCGAAGAAGGCAACGAACTCGGTTACGACACCATTGCAGCGTCCGGCAACAACGCCACGGTGCTGCACTGGACCCGCAATTCGGGGACCGTGAACGCCGGCGAGCTCCTTCTCCTCGACGCAGGCGTGGAAGCTGATTCGCTGTACACCGCGGATGTCACCCGGACGATGCCGGCCACCGGCACCTTCACCGATGTCCAGCGCAAAGTCTACGAAGCAGTGCTCGATGCCGCCGACGCCGGCTTCGCAGCCGCGCAGCCCGGCGTGAAGTTCCGCGACATCCACACCGCGGCCACCACCGTCCTGGCCGAGCGCCTGGCCGAATGGGGCCTGCTGCCCGTATCCGTCGAGGAAGCCATCAGCCCCGAAGGCCAGCAGCACCGACGCTGGATGCCGCACGGCACCAGCCACCACCTGGGCCTGGATGTCCACGACTGCGCCCAGGCAAAGAGGGAGCTCTACCTCGATGGCGTCCTCACTGAGGGAATGGTCTTCACCATCGAACCGGGCCTTTACTTCAAGGAAGAGGACCTGGCCATCCCGGAGGAATACCGCGGGATTGGTGTCCGGATCGAAGACGACATCCTGATGACCGCCGACGGCCCCGTCAACCTCAGCGCCGCACTGCCGCGTAAGGCTGACGACGTCGAATCCTGGATGGCGGGCATCTATCAGGACGCGCAGGGCTAAAGCCCTTCCAAGACGAAACAAACAGGGAAGGCCACCGGTGATCCGGTGGCCTTCCCTGTTTGTAGGTGCCCTGTTGTTCAGTGCCCTGTCAGTGACTACTCCTTGGTGGAGCCTTCGTGGCCCGACTGCTGCGCGTCGTCCCGGGGCGCATCGTTCTGTCCCTCGGTGACCCTGACTCCGTACTGCGGACGGCCATCGGGCAGATCCGGATAGCGGACAGCTGCCGGCTTTGGGTTCTGCGCAGCCGGGGCAGGACCTGTGGGGGTCCCTTCCGGGTTCCCGGGCTGCCCCTGGGCTGCAGGCTGAGCTGCGTCAGGACCGCGCTGGCCGTAGGGGTCGTTCCACGTGGAGGGGCGCTCCGGGGCTTGGCCCGGCTGCTGGAACGGAGGATTCTGCGGGGTGTAGTTGCTGGTCTGGGCGGTGGCGGCCTGTGACGGATTCATGGGGAGCTGCTGAAGCAAGCGGCGTGCCTCGTGGGCTGCCTCCTGGGCCACAATGACGTCATAGTTCGTGGCCACCACCTGGCTGGTGGAGGTGAAGTCCCGCTTGCCGCGCTGCATGGCATAGGTGACGATGCCGAACAACATGAAGAAGGCCGCACCCATCAGCACTGAGGTAATGATGGAGAACGGACCACCGGCAGGAGTGAAGAAGGAGAGCATGACGCCAACGAACAGGCCGAACCACATTCCGCTCAGCGCACCGGACAACGCCACCCTCGGGTAGCTCAGGCGACCGGTCACCCGCTCCACCATTTTGAGGTCGTTGCCCACGATCGACACCAGCTGAACCGGGAACTGCTGGTCCGCAAGGTAGTCCACCGCCTTCTGGGCATCCAAATAAGAGGTATATGAACCCACGGTGTCGCCTTGGGGGACGCTGCGGGATTCCTCAATGGCTTTGGGGGCACCAAAAATGTTAGACATAGCCCCATTGTGTCCCATGGACATGTGAAGCGGCTGGAATTCAGCTAAAAGAGAGCAGACTCGGTAGCCTGTAAACATGAGCACACATCCTTCTCGCGTCTTCGTGGCGCGCCTTCTGGGCTTGGACGTCTTCGACCCCCTGGGCGATCGTCTGGGCCGGTTGCGGGACGTCGTGGTGCTCTCCCGCGGGACCCGCGGCGCGCCCCACGTCGTCGGCATCGTCGTCGAGGTTCCCGGCAAGAAGCGGGTCTTCGTCCCCATGACGCGCATTACCTCCATCGACCAGACCCAGATCATCTGCACCGGGCTGGTGAACCTGCGGCGCTTCGAGCAGCGTGGTGCCGAAACACTCGTGGTGGCCGAGATGTTCGACCGCAGGGTCACGCTGGCCGATGGCAGTGGCGACGCCACCATTGAAGACATCGCCATGGACCAGCACCGCTCCAAGGACTGGTTCGTGAGCAAGCTGTTCGTACGCCGTGGTCACTCGCTCTCCCCTCTGAGCAGGCTCCGCCGGAACGAGACCCTGATCATCGATTGGGCCGACGCCCAGACCGGGGGCCACAACGAACCCCAGGCCGCCACCCAGTTCGTCGCCACGCACGAAGACCTCAAACCTGCTGACTTCGCCGAAGCCCTGCAGGAGATGAGTGATAAGCGGCGTTTTGAAGTCGCCAGTGAACTTCAGGACGAGCGGCTCGCCGACGTCCTCCAGGAGCTCCCGGAAGACGACCAGGTCACCATCCTCTCTGCGCTGGACGTGGAGCGGGCGGCCGACGTCCTTGAAGAGATGGACCCGGACGACGCCGCCGACCTCCTTGCCGAGCTCCCTTCCGCCCAGGCAGAAGAGCTGCTGCAGCTGATGGAACCCCAGGAAGCCGAAGACGTGCGCCGCCTCCTGGAATACGACGAAGACACCGCCGGTGGTTTGATGACCCCTGTTCCGGTCATCCTCCCCCCGGAAGCCACCGTGGCCGAAGCCCTTGCGCACGTCCGCCGCGAGGAACTGTCGCCGGCGCTGGCCTCCTCCATTTTCATTGCACGCCCGCCCCTGGAGACGCCCACCGGACGGTTCCTCGGTGTGGTGCATATACAGCAACTGCTGCGGTTCCCCCCGCCGGAGCCCCTGGGCAACCTCGTGGACAAGAACCTGGAACCTCTTTCGGACCAGGCCCACATCAGCGAGGTCGCCCGGACACTGGCAACGTACAACCTGAATTCGCTTCCAGTCGTAGACGACGACGGCCGCCTCGTGGGGGCGGTGACTGTTGATGACGTGCTGGATCACTTGTTACCGGATGATTGGCGCGCCCACGAGGACGATGCCCCGATAAGGAAACTTGGAGGCCGCATTGGCTGACAACAACGGCACCCGATCCCCCCGTGGCACGGCACGCCCGGGCAGCAGCCTGGATACGCCACTGAGTGGCCGTCAACGGATCCTCCCCAAGTTCTCCCCCAATCCTGACGCTTTCGGCAATGCAACAGAGGGTTTTGCCCGATTCATGGGTACGCCAACGTTCCTGGTGTACATGACCGTGTTTTGTGTGTTCTGGCTCGCTTGGAACTCGTTTGCGCCCACGGAGTGGCAATTCGACCGCATGGAGTTGGGCTTCACCCTGCTGACCCTGATGTTGTCGCTGCAGGCTTCCTATGCCGCACCACTGCTCCTGCTGGCCCAGAACCGGCAGGATGACCGCGACCGTGTCTCGCTCCAGCAGGACCGCCAGCGCGCTGAACGGAACCTCTCCGACACCGAGTACCTCACAAGGGAACTTGCATCACTCCGCATCGCCTTGCGCGAGGTAGCCACCCGCGACTACGTCCGGGCCGAGCTCCGCAGCTTGCTTGAGGACATCATCGACGCCCAGGAAGAACTCCGCGAAAGCGAAGCCTCCGCCGACGGCACGGAGTCACCCGGGGAGAAGGTCAAGGAGAAACTGAAGGAGAAACGGGACAAGTCCCGTGGCCCCCGCACCCAGCAGATCCCCAAGGTACGGCCTCCGCGGGCCGCCGGACCCCAGCATTCCACCGCCAAGCCATCCCCAGACACCCCTGAAAGCCGGGCCTGAACGTTATGAGCACCGCAACTGCCGAGGCGCTGCACGCTGCCCTGGCAACGGTTATTGATCCCGAGCTCCGGCGCCCCATCACGGAACTGGGAATGCTGGAATCAGTCTCTTCCGACGACGACGGAATGGTCCATGTTGCCGTTCTGCTGACGATTGCCGGATGCCCGCTGCGCGAAACCATCACCCAGGACGCGACCAACGCCCTGATGGGGGTGGATGGTGTTACCGGCGTAGACGTGGAACTGAAAGTCATGACTCCGGCCCAGCGTGAAGCCCTCAAGGAAAAGCTCCGCGGCCCGGGTGGCCAGCGCGGCATTCCGTTCGCCAAACCGGGTTCGTTGACCAAGGTGTACGCCGTGGCAAGTGGAAAAGGCGGGGTGGGCAAGTCCTCCGTCACCGTCAACCTTGCCTGTGCCCTGGCGGCCCAGGGCCTCCGGGTGGGAGTTGTGGACGCAGACGTCCATGGCTTCTCCGTGCCGGCCCTGATGGGTATCACCCAGAAGCCCACACAGGTGGATGACATGATCCTGCCTCCCGTGGCCTACGGCGTGAAGGTCATCTCGATCGGCATGTTCGTCGAAGGCAACCAGCCTGTGGCCTGGCGTGGTCCCATGCTGCACCGCGCCCTGGAACAGTTCCTGACCGACGTGTACTTCGGTGATCTCGATGCACTCTTCCTCGATTTACCTCCGGGCACGGGCGATATCGCAATCTCTGTGGCACAGCTGCTGCCGAACGCAGAGATCCTGGTGGTCACCACGCCCCAGGCAGCGGCAGCCGATGTCGCCGAACGCGCCGGAACCATCGCCACGCAGACCGGGCAGAAAGTGGCCGGCGTGATCGAGAACATGTCGTTCCTGGAAATGCCCGACGGCGGTCGCATGGAACTGTTTGGAAGCGGCGGAGGCGCCATCCTGGCTGAGAGATTGAGCGCAGCCGTAGGCCACGACGTTCCCTTGCTGGGGCAGATACCGTTGGATATCCGTTTGCGCGAGGGTGGGGACGCAGGGAAGCCCGTCGTCCTGGCGGCGCCCGATACTGCCGCTGCCAAGGCCATGGAAGGAATTGCTGCGGCCCTGGCCTCCCGGCCACGCGGGTTGTCGGGCATGTCGTTGGGAATCGAGCCCCGCTAGCATCTGTGGGCAGCAGGCACCACCACGGTGGTCCACGGGAAGCCGTGCAGGCTATTGCCTTAGGTTGCCTCAGTGTCGAAAGGAGCGGCTTCGCCTTCGGCGAGCCTCTCGATGACCCTTACAGGAGCCTTGGGCTTGGCCTCTTCGGCAATAGCGGAAGCAGCGGTGGCCGCGGCTGCCGGTCCTCCTGCGCTGACCGGTTTGGTGTCATCGTCCAGCAGGGCATCCTTGATGATGCGCCGGGGATCGTACTGACGGGGATCGTACTTCTTCCAGTCGACTTCATCGATGTCGATGCCGACTTCTTCTTTGATCTGCTCGCGGGCGCCGGAAGCCATCCGCCGCACTTCTTTGACCAGATTGGCCAGCTTTTGAGTGTATTCGGGCAAACGGCTGGGACCGATGACGAGTACGCCGATAATCAGAAGGAGTATGAACTCCGGGCCGTTGATTCCAAGCACGCTACGAAGATTACCTTGTCTGTGGTGCCGCTCATAAACCAGCGGGGCGAAGAAGGGTCTGAAGACCGCGAAGCAGCCTGGGGTACCAAGTCTCCGAGCCCCTTAAACGGGGAGCCTCCGATACGGAATCACCGGCCCGGACTATCTCCGGGACAGCGTCATCAGCACTCTCTGCCGGAAGGTCGGAAGCATAGCTGATCACTGCTGCCTGCGTGGAGTAGACGGCTTTCCATGGGGTTCCTTGCGTGACCGAGAGCTGCGCCGTCGTCGACTGTTCCTGCGGATCCTGCCCCGCGGGCCGGTGCTCCTCCACAATCGTGGCGAAATGACCGTTGTGCTCCAGCCTGATCTCCACGGCCGGATGGCCGTTGACCATGGTGGCCTGCGCGGACACGACGCTGAAGCCCATTCCGGCCAGCTCAGGACATGCCCAACCTTCCCCCCTGAGGGCATCCAGTTGGGCGGAACTGAGGGTAACTGTGCTCCCGGCCCTGAATGCCGGCGCTACGGCGGACTCCATTTGCCCGCCCGTCCACGCCCCGGCGAGTACGCCGGCGTCGTTGGTTTCCACAAAGGCCTGCGGCTGCTCGTCCCCGGCCACGACAAAGGCCGAGGCGGCCAAGGCTGCAGCGGAGACCGTCAAGGTGCCGGCAGCAATGGCCGTGATCCTGAGACCCCGACGGATTCCATTCACCGGCGGGGTTGAGTCCAAGGTCTGCCCGGGATGGTTTGCGAGCCGTTCGGTGTGCTGGATCAACCTCGCTGCGAGGTCATGGCTGGCCTCAGGCACAGCAGCATCACGGAGGCGTTCAATGTACTGCCGTTCCTGGCGCTGCATGGCACGGCATTTCGCACATTCCTGCACATGCTCCGGGCTCCGGGAATGGCGCAGCGAAGCCAACTTTCGCCGGTACGAGGCTCCCGGGCGATGAGGACGTCGGGGCATCGACAACCTAGAGGATACTTGCGATGCGGGGCATCTTCAGGCGCGGCTTGCGGGCCTCGGCCGGACGGGGGTCCCGGTGGGCCAGTTTCTCCCGAAGCATGGTGCGGCCACGGTGGATACGGGACCTCACGGTGCCAAGCTTCACGCCCAAGGCTTCTGCGACCTCGTCATAGGAAAGACCTTCAAGATCGCACAGCACGACGGCGGCGCGGAAGTCGGGCGGGAGTTCCTCCAGTGCCCGCTGGACGTCGAGGTCGAGGTTGTTGTGTTCGAAGCTCTGTTCGGGGCCCGGCTCACGTCCGGGCAGCCGTGATTCCGCGTCCTCGGCAAGCGCGTCGAAGCGGATCCGGCTCTTGCGGCGGGCCTGGTCAAGGAACAGGTTGGTGGTGATGCGGTGCAGCCAACCATCCAGTGTTCCGGGCTTGAAGTTTTCGAGCGAGCGGAAGACCCTCACGAAGACCTCCTGGGTGAGGTCTTCGGCGTCGAACTTGTTGCCGGTCAGGCGGTAGGCAAGGCGGTACACCTTGGCGGAGTGGTTGGAAACCACTTCCTCCCAGCTGGGCATGACCCAGTCAGTGGCTGCCTCGAGGCCCTCCGATGTCAGGACTGGCGCAGCATTGGATGCCGGCATCGTCCACTCCCCTCAAACTGTGGTTCACCGATTATTCGGTGCCGCCCACCTCTTGGATGACCGGAGCAATATCATCCCAAGTTTGTCTGGGAATTTCCTGACTGGACATAGTTTTTCCCGCAAGGCTGAAAACATGGGCGGACACAGCGCCGGGGCGCTTGGCAACGGCGGTCCAGCGGGGGCAGACACAGTAGTCTGGTACAAACACCCCTACCCGCGGAAAGCGAATCCCTTCATGAGTGCCGACAAGTCAAGCAGCTGGTCCTACGCAGAAGATCTGCCGGCTGAGGATGACGTCATGTTGCGCGCCCGTGAGCGTTCCTTCGAGTTGGGGGTAACTCCCGTCAGTCCCGGTGTCGGCGCCGTACTGACGGTGCTCGCTGCGGCCTCCAAGGCGCAGACAGTGGTGGAGGTTGGCTCGGGAGCCGGAGTGTCCGGCGTCTGCCTGCTGCGTGGCCTGAGCCCCCAGGCCGTCCTGACCACCATCGACGTTGACGTCGAACACCTCAAGGCCGCCAGGGAAGCGTTCCTTGAGTCCGGCAGCCCGGCCAACCGCACCCGTACCATCTCAGGACGTGCCGCGGATGTCCTGCCGAGGTTGACCGACTCAGCGTACGACCTCGTGTTCATCGACGCCGACAAGCCGAACTTTCCCAAATATGTGGAGCAGGCGATCCGCTTGCTCAAATCCGGTGGCACGCTTGTCATTAACGACGCCCTGGATAAAGACCGCGTCTCCAATCCGGCGGCGCGGGACGCCACTACCGTGGTGCTGCGCCAGATCGGCAAGGCAATCCGCGACGACGAACGGCTGGCTTCGGCGATGCTGCCCACCGGCGATGGCCTTCTGGTGGCCGTCAAGAAGTAGACGCTTGTGAGGCGCCGGCACCCCGCAAGGTGACCGGCCCGCCCACAGGTTAAACAAAAGCAGGGCTCCAGCTCACGCCGGGCCCTGCTTCGCAACTCTATTCGGTCACACCTACGAGGCATTCCTTGAGGTTTTCCGCTTCGGCGGCATTGAGCTCAACCACAAGCCGTCCGCCACCTTCGAGCGGCACACGCATGATGAGGCTGCGTCCCTCTTTGGTAACTTCCATAGGGCCGTCGCCAGTCCGTGGTTTCATAGCCGCCATTAGGAAAATCCCCTCCATTTGTCCCAAGTCACGCCCAACCCGGCCGGGCTGGATCCGCGTCGCAATTGCAGCCGGCGGCTCCGCTTGGGAGGCCGCCATGGCCGGGCACTGTTAGGTGCTTTGTCCTTGCTCTTGGTCCATTATCCCGTACTTACCCGCCCGTAGCGAAATCAACGGCCTATTTGTCCGGGCTTTGTACATATTAGCGGTCGCGGGCAAAGGTCCACGTCAGGGCGGATAGTCGCCTCCTCCGGGCAGCGGGGCCCAAGCCCACAGCCACACCACCCAGACAATTTGGAGGAGGACGAACATCACCACTGCCGTCCCCCGGTATGCCTTCGACTTTGACAGCGCAGCTGCCGCCAGGGCCAGGGGGAACAGTGGCAGGAGCATCCGGAAGGTGCTGGTCTGTGGGTGCAGGAAGACCAGGAGGTAGCCCATGTAGCAGGCACACCATAGCCGTAGTTCCGTCCCCAGCGCCCGCACCGGAGCGGACATCATGACCAGTACGAACAGACCGGCGAAAACAAAGGGCGCCAGGACCCCAAGCACGGGACCGAACAGCATCCGGCCGGTGTCGAACCACGGCTTGAAAGGCACAAGATCGTGTCCCCGCCATGCCGTTTCCGTCCGCGTATAGGCTGCCGGGTCGCCGGTCGCCGCCCAGGCTATGGCCGGCCACGCGAGGGCGCCTATCCCCGTTGCCACCACCAACGCTGCCAGGGAAACCAGGCTGCGCGTGGAGGAAGCAGTGTCCGTCGATGGCCGCCTGAACCGCTCCCACAAACGCCACAGCAGGAGCAACCCCACCATGGCGGCAAAGGGCACGCCCGTAGGCCTGGACAGGCACATCAGAAGGACCACGGGAATCGCTGTCAGATAGCGGCGCCTGACCACCAACAGCAATGAAGCCGCTAGCAGCAGCAGATTCAACGATTCCGCATAGGGCACTTGCAGAATAGGCGACACCGGGAAGGTCGAGACGAAAACAACGCCCCACAAAGCCGTGCGCTTCCCTGCGAATTCACGGAAGAGCTTGAAGATCACCAGGGCAGCGCCCAGCCCCGAAGCCATCGCGATAACCGTCAGGGCCTGAAGCGTGCCAAGGCCGGTCATGGCGGAGAGGCCTCGTCCCAGGAGCGGGAAGAGAGCGTAGAACGCCCAGGCGTTCTCCTTGACTACCCCGTTGGCATCTACCGGCAGGACCGAGGGATAGCCGTCATCGGCAGCCCGTTGGTACCAGCGTCCGTCCCAGATCGTGATGAAGTTCCAGTAGTCGGGGGCCGGTGGGAACCATGGGTTGGTTCCCTGCTGGAGCGCGGCCGCCATGAAGATGCAGGCACTGACCAGGCGGGCAGGCACAAAGATCAGCGATACCTGCAACCACCAGGGCCAACCGGACATCCTTGCCCCAGCATCCGCCGCGGCCCTGGAGAGCCTCGCAGCGGGTCCTTCGCCGTGCCGGGCCGGCGTCTGGACGGTCACTGCCCGGTACGGCCGGAATCGCCGTCCCCGGGCCGCTCCCGTACGAGCGCGCTGAGCCTCTCGATTTCGAGGTCCTTGGCCCGCAGCTGGTCGCGAAGGTCATCGAGGACCTGGTCCACCTGGTCCATCCGGTAGCCGCGCAATCCCAGCGCGAACCGCAGGGAGTCGACGTCGGACGGCCGCGCCTCGGCCGGTAACAGCACCGGGGGCAGGTTGGGAACGGGATCATCGAGGCCCGTACCGATCGTGCGCCCACGGACGATTCCGGCGCCGAGGTACAGCGCCGCACCAACCAGGACAATCGCGAGAAACACCAGGAAAAAGCTCACAGTGTCCATCGTGCCAGAAACACGCTGCTACTCGGGGCGCTGCTCGCCCGTAGGTGTGGGAAGCGGCGCACCGTGAAGCACCCGGTGAACGGCATCGGCCGGGTCGTCGACCAATTGGATCAGGTCGAGGTCCTTTTCGGACACCATGCCCTCTGCCACCAAGGTCTCCCGGATCCATTCGATCATGGGTCCCCAGAACCGAACACCCAGGAGGACAATCGGGAACGAGGTCACTTTGCGGGTCTGGACGAGGACCATGGCTTCAAAGAGTTCGTCGAGGGTTCCGAGTCCGCCGGGCAGCACCACAAAGCCCTGCGCATATTTGACGAACATCGTCTTCCGGGCGAAGAAGTACCTGAAGTTGATCCCCAGGTCCACCCACTGGTTGAGTCCCTGTTCGAACGGCAGCTCGATACCCAGGCCTACGGAGACTCCGTTGCCCTCGACAGCGCCCTTGTTCGCAGCCTCCATGGAACCGGGACCGCCGCCGGTGATGACTGCGACCCCGGACTCTGCAAGTTTGCGCCCGACATCCACTGCCATCTCGTAGTACTCGGTCCCGGGCTTGGTGCGTGCGGAACCAAAAACACTTACTGCGGGGCCCAGGTCGGCCAGGGCACCGAAACCTTCCACGAACTCGCTTTGGATCCGGAGAACGCGCCAGGGATCGGTATGGATGAACTGTCCGGCACCGCTCGTATCCAGCAAATGCTGGTCCGACATTCCCGTATCCGCCTGTTTGCGCCGAAGCTCCAGAGAGCCTTTGTGCTTGGCGGGCGCAATCTCCGAAGGCAGGGGCACGTGGGTGGTCCTGTCGTGGCCGTTGGCATCCGGGTTGGGAATTGAGTGCTGGCTGATGCTCATTGCCCAAGGCTAGCGCTTATGGACGCCAGCTCCATCGCAACGACCCGCGGCTTGCATTGCAGTCTGGTATATGGCTGGGGAGGAGGTTTCTGTTCAGTCACGATCTTCAGGAACTTGCCGTGACCGTGGTCATATTTGCTTCTTTGTTCGCTAGATTCTTCGTATGACTACTCAAGCGTCCGGCGATGCCCTCGTCTCCCTGAACGGCGTCAACAAGCACTACGGTCAATTGCACGTCCTGAAAGACATCAACCTCCAGGTCCGGAAGGGCGAGGTCGTGGTTGTTATCGGACCTTCCGGGTCGGGTAAGTCCACGCTGTGCCGTGCGATCAACCGTTTGGAAACGATCGACGACGGCGATATCGCCATCGACGGGAAGAAGCTTCCCGAAGAAGGCAAGGACCTCGCCCACCTGCGGGCCGACGTCGGAATGGTTTTCCAGTCCTTCAACCTGTTCGCCCACAAGACGATTCTTGAGAACGTCACTCTTGGGCCGATCAAGGTCAAGAAGGTCGCCAAGGGCACCGCGGACAAGGAAGCCATGGCCCTCCTTGAGCGTGTAGGTGTCGGGCATCAGGCTCCGAAGCTGCCGGCACAGCTTTCGGGCGGACAGCAGCAGCGTGTGGCCATAGCCCGCGCCCTTGCCATGAAGCCCAAGGTGATGCTGTTCGACGAGCCGACGTCCGCGTTGGACCCCGAAATGATCAATGAAGTCCTGGACGTCATGATCCAACTGGCCAAGGAAGGCATGACCATGATCGTGGTGACCCACGAGATGGGCTTTGCCCGCAAGGCTGCCGACCGTGTGGTGTTCATGGCCGACGGCCAGATCGTGGAAGACGCAACCCCTGAGGAGTTCTTCACCAACCCGAAGAGCGACCGCGCCAAGGACTTCCTGTCCAAGCTACTGACCCACTAGCTCCTTACAGCCCGCACCCCCGGCCGTAAGGCGGCCATCCAATGAAAGGAACACCATGAAGTCTCTTATTACCCGGAGGAAGTCGCTCCTGGTGGCCGCTTCTGCTGCTCTTGCCCTCACGCTGAGCGCGTGTGGCGGCAGCAGCACCACCACTCCCCCTGTCGCCTCGGCGAGCTTCGAAGCCGGTACCACCATGGAAAAGCTGAACAAGGCACAGAAGATCACCATCGGCACCAAGTTCGACCAGCCGCTCTTCGGCCAGAAGGGCCTGGACGGCAAGCCTGTCGGTTTCGACGTTGAAATGGGCAAGGCAATCGCCGCCAAGCTGGGCATCGCCGCTGACAAGATCGAATGGGTGGAGACCGTGTCGGCCAACCGCGAACCATTCATCGAACAAGGCCGCGTAGACCTTGTCATAGCGACTTACACCATCAATGACTCCCGCAAGGAAAAGGTTTCCTTCGCGGGCCCGTACTACGAAGCCGGCCAGGCTCTCCTGGTAAACAAGGATGACAACTCCATTACCAAGCCAGAGGACGTCAAGGGCAAGAAGGTCTGCTCCGTCACGGGCTCCACCCCTGCCAAAACCATCGTCGACAAGTACGGCGCCGAACTCGTTCCGGCAGCCAACTACACTGCTTGCCTGGAACCGCTCCGCAATAAGCAGGTTGTCGCTGTTACAACGGACAATGTGATCCTTGCGGGCTACGTCGACAAGGAACCGGATGCCTTCAAACTGGCATCCGAAGAAACCTTCACCAAAGAGCCCTACGGCATCGGCCTGAAGAAGGACGACACCGTCTTCCGCAACTGGATCAACGACCAGCTGGAGGAATTCGCCAAGGACGACACGTACAAGAAGGCCTGGGAAGCAACCGCGGGCAAGGTCATCAAGACAGTCCCCGACCTGCCGAAGATCGACCGCTACTAAAAGAACCGGTGGCTGTCGCCGTCCCCTGCCGGGGCGGCGACAGCCTTTCATCTTTAGGATTCAGTCCTTTTTCCGCCACAGACGAAGGAAGCCATGGACGCCATCTTCGAGAGCCTTCCCCAATATTGGGACGGATTTCTCCGAACCCTGTTCCTAGCTGTTGTTTCGGGCGTCATTGCCCTAATCATTGGCACCCTCCTGGCAGCAATGCGCGTGTCGCCCGTTGCCGCCCTGCGCGGTTTCAGCACGTTCTACGTTGAAGTCGCCAGGAACACTCCCCTCACTATTATTTTCTTCTTTTCCGCCATTGTGCTGCCCCGTCTCGGCGTCAAATTTGAACAGTTCGAAGTCGCGGCAATCATTGCTCTCAGCAGCTACACCGCCGCATTTGTCGCAGAAGCCGTGCGCTCGGGCGTCAACAGTGTTCCCGTGGGCCAGGCGGAAGCCGCACGCAGCGTCGGGATGACGTTCACCCAGGTCTTGGGGCTGGTTGTCCTGCCCCAGGCGCTCCGCACCGTTGTACCCCCCTTGATCAACATCATGATCGCGTTGGTCAAGAACTCATCCGTTGCCGGCGCGTTCTTCGTACTCGAACTTTTCGGCTATGGCCTTCAGCTGTCCAATAGCCGGGGCGACGCAGTCATGTGGATCCTGATCGGTGTGGCCTTCTTCTACCTCCTGATCACTGTGCCGCTCGGACTTCTTGCCCACTTCGTCGAGAAAAAGGTGGCGATTGCCCGATGACTTCCGTTCTCTATGACGTACCCGGCCCCAAGGCCAGGCGCATGTCCCTCGTCGCCTCGGTAATTGGCGCGCTCATTATCCTCGGTGGAGTGATCGGCGCCATCGTCATCCTGTCCTCGCAGGGCATCTTCAATGCCTCGCGATGGGAGGTCTTCGTCAACGAATCCGCCAAGGACGTCTGGACGCAGCTGGGCTTGGGTCTGCTGGCCACCCTGCAGGCCGCAGGTGTCGCCGCGGTGATCGCTTTTCCGTTGGGCGTCGCCTTGTGCCTGCTCCGAATATCACTGATTCCGTGGATACGTATTCCCACACAAGTGGTTCTCGAGTTCCTCCGCGGCATGCCGGTGGTTCTCATGATCTTGTTCGTACTGCTGGTGTTTGCCACGAGCCCGTTCGTGGCCGTTGTCAGCGGCCTCGTGTTGTATAACGCAGCCATATTCGCTGAGATCCTGCGAGCCGGCATTCAGTCCCTCCCGAAGGGGCAACGTGAAGCGGGCCTGGCGATTGGTCTTCGCAGCTTTCAATCGCGAATGAGCATCGAGTTTCCGCAGGCTATCCGGCGCATGCTGCCCTCGTTGGTGGCACAGCTGGTAGTTCTCCTTAAGGACACTTCCCTCGGGTACATCGTGGCCTACGAGGAACTCCTGCGTAAGGTGAAGCTCATTTCGGACCTCGAGCCCAGCCTCCTGTTCTCCGCCTTCTTTGTCGGAGCAGCCATCTACATCCTGATAAACCTCTCCGTTTCGCGCTTGGCCATTTGGATCGAACGCCGCGGATCCAGGAAGGCAGCCGGCGGCATGGCCTCCGCCATCAAGACGGTGGATCTCCAAGTCAACGCAGCGGGCACGGACAAGAAGTAGTCTCACGCACCTCGGCCTCGAGCTTATGCTTTCAGGACCGAGCCCACTGGACACGTAGATATTGATCTGACCGCAATATGTCCCTGCACCATTCATCGGCGCAAGGGGTGTCTTGAACGCCAATGCAACGAGGTCCCACGGCGGCAGCTGGGAAGTCTTGCACTCCCCTGCGAAGAAGGCCCGCAGCCAAACTGGCTGCGGGCCTCCTTCGCGTCATGGGCAGGTTATGCCGACGGCGCCAACCACGTCCTCAGTGCACGGAGGCACTCACGGATGGCGTCGGCGTCGACGTGTTCGTTGTCCTTATGCGCCAGCAGCGGATCGCCGGGGCCGAAATTCACCGCCGGGATTCCCAGCTCGCTGAACCGCGCGACGTCGGTCCATCCGTATTTGGGTTTCGGCTCGGCGCCCACCGCGGCAACAAAGGAAGCAGCCGCTGGGTGGTTCAGTCCCGGTCGCGCGCCGGCAGCGGCGTCCGTGCGGACGACGTCGAAGCCTCCCAGGAGATCGCGGACATGGGCCTCGGCCTCATCCGGGGTCTTGTCCGGGGCGAAGCGGTAGTTGATTTCCACCACGCAACGGTCCGGGATCACGTTGCCGGCGGTTCCACCGTTGATCTTCACCGCGTTGAGGCTCTCACGGTAGTCCAGGCCGTCCACGTTGATGGTCCTGGGCTCGTAGGCAGCCAGGCGTTCAAGAATCGGGGCTGCAGCGTGGATGGCGTTGACTCCCATCCAGGCCCGTGCGGAATGGGCCGTCTCACCGAGCGTGGTGGCCTCGAAACGGCTGGTTCCATTGCAGCCGCCTTCCACCGTGCCGTGGGTTGGCTCCAAAAGGATGGCGAAGTCACCCTTGAGCAGGTCTCCGTGGTTGCGGACCAACCTGCCAAGGCCGCTCTTGACCGCTTCCACTTCCTCGTGGTCGTAGAAGACGAAGGTGACGTCCTTGTCCGGCTGCGCTCCGTCGTCGAACAGTGTTGCCGCAAGGGCGAGTTGAACTGCGACGCCGCCCTTCATGTCAGTGGTGCCGCGGCCGTACAGGACACCCTCCCCCGGCGTGCCCGATTCCCAGGTTGCCGGTACAGTGCCGAGCGATCCCTCGACGGTGGGCAGGGGAACAGTGTCCAGGTGGCCGGCAAGGATCACCCGTTCAGCTCGCCCGAGTTCGGTCCGGGCAATAATGGCATCGCCATCGCGGACCACCGTGTAGGCAGGGATGGCGCGAAGGGCAGCCTCCACGGCATCGGCCAGTTCGGTCTCGTTGCCGGAGACGGAGTTGAAGTCGATGATCGCGGCCGTCAGCAGGGCAACATCCTGGCGCAGGTCAAGAAGGGCGGGAGCAGGGTTCAGGGTCACCCGTCCAGCTTAATGCCAACAAATGCGACTTCACCGGCATGAGACGCGTTTCAACCGACCTCCGCCTGCTGGATAGACTTGGCCCATGACTGAAACTGCTTCCTCCGCTGCGCCCGCAAACGCGCCCACCAACGATCGATCAGCTTACGGATTCGGCCTCGCCACCATAGCCACTTCGGCATCAGGGGAAGCAACCGTTCTGGACGTCTGGTTCCCGGCACCGTCACTGGGCGTTGCCGCAGAGACCCTGCGTGACGTCGACAACGCCGACCCCGCACTCACCGCACTGGCAGAAGAGGGCAAGGACGCCGACCGCGGCACCGAGCAGAAAGTGGTCTTCGCACAGATCGACCTCGACGCCGCCCCCGCGGACACGGCCGACGCCTACCTCCGGCTGCACCTCCTGTCGCACCGCCTGGTCAAGCCGAACAGCATCAACCTGGACGGCATCTTCGGAAAGCTCCCCAACGTGGTCTGGACCAACTTCGGTCCGGCCGCCGTTGACGGTTTCGAGCTGACCCGCGCCCGCCTGCGCAAGCGCGGCAACGTCGTGGTCTACGGCGTGGACAAGTTCCCCCGCATGGTTGACTACGTCGTCCCCACCGGTGTGCGGATCGCCGACGCCGACCGCGTCCGCTTGGGTGCCCACCTTGCCGAGGGCACCACGGTGATGCACGAAGGCTTCGTGAACTTCAACGCCGGAACCCTGGGCACCTCCATGGTGGAAGGCCGCATCTCCGCAGGCGTCGTGGCCGGTGACGGCACGGACGTCGGTGGCGGCGCATCCATCATGGGCACCCTCTCCGGTGGCGGCAAGGAAAAGATCGCCTTGGGTGAGCGTGTTCTCCTCGGTGCCAACTCCGGCGTAGGCATCAGCATCGGAGATGACTCCGTTGTTGAAGCCGGTCTGTACGTCACCGCGGGCACCCGCGTCCGCGTCCCGGGCCCCAAAGACGAAAACGGCGAAGACACCAGCCAGATCATCAAGGCTGTGGAACTCTCCGGCGTCCCCAACTTGCTGTTCCGTCGCAACTCCACCACCGGCGGCGTGGAAGTCCTCCCCCGCAAGGGTCAGACGGTGGAGCTGAACGAAGCGCTTCACGCCAACTAGCAGGAGGATATCCGTGCGCCGGTTCCGCCGCGCCATCGTAGCGGTGCTGGCTCTGGCCCTGGTGTCAGGCGCCATCTACGCGATCGTCGCTGTACTGCAGCGCTCCGAGACCCTGGTCACGGAGCGCTGCACCGCCGTCGTCGGCTCCGAAAGCCACGAGCTCGCCACGGACCAGGCTGCGAATGCTGCGCTCATCACTGCCATCTCGGTCAAACGTGGCCTGCCGCCCAGGGCCGCGAGCATTGCCTTGGCCACTGCCATGCAGGAATCCAGGCTGCGCAACATCAATTACGGTGACGACGCCGGCCCTGATTCCCGCGGCCTGTTCCAGCAGAGGCCCTCACAGGGTTGGGGCACCGAGGCGCAGATCATGGATCCGGTCTACGCGAGCAACGCGTTCTACGACGGCCTGGTCAAGGTTCCCGGCTACGAGACCATGGAAATCACCCAGGCCGCCCAGGCAGTCCAACGCTCGGCCTTTCCCCGCGCCTACGCCCAGCATGAGCCCATGGGCCGGGCCTTCGCATCCGCACTGACCGGACATTCGGCGTCGTCACTGAACTGCGAACTGCGCATGCCGGAAGCGGCAGGCGACCCTGCCGTCGTCGTGGATGAACTCACGACGGCGTTCGGCACCCAGGCGGCCACCGTCCAGGGCCGCACGGTACAACTGGAGCTGACGGGCACCCAAGCCTGGGCTGTAGCCCACTGGGCCGTTGCGAATGCAAAAGCCTTGTCCATCACGCAGGTGGATGTCGCAGGCCAGACCTGGAACCGCGAAAAACGCGATGGTTGGCAAGCTGGCGCTGCATCTTCGGATGCTGTCACCATCACAGTGTCAGCTCCCACCACGTGAGTTTTTGTACAGCTAATGCCCTTAAGAGCGCTCCTTAAGGGCATTAGCTGTACAAAAACTCCGTCAGGCGAGCATCTCAACCACGGGCTGGACGTAGCTTCGGAAGGCATCCGGCTGGGACATGAGCCGGTGGCTCATGATCATCGTGTCAGGCTCCAGGTACCACGCCCGGGGCTCGTTGAGCGGCAATTCGATGATGGTGAGGTCGAAATCCCGGGAGCTGCGGCCCACCTCCAACAGCCGGTCTTCCACCATTTCGCTGAGGACCTGGTTCAGGCCGCTTGCCGCGCGTTCGGCTTCAAGCCGGGCGTATTCGTCAATCCTGTCCGTGGCCCATCCCAAGGCCGAGCCGAAATGGGCTTGGAGGACCCTCTGGAGCGCCGGCGAGTTACCGAAAGCCTTGAAACTTGGAGGCTCGAGTTCGGACACCGGCTTGGGGTAGGACTTCACCAGGCTTTCCCACCAGGCTTCCCATTCGGTTTTGAGGGCGTTGATGCCGCCCACGTCGGAGGTGAGATGGCTATGGTCTGCGTGTCGGACTTTGGGGTCCGCGTGGGAGAGGCTCGGCTTTCCCGCGCCGTCCAGGCCGGCAACATCGCGCAAATACAGTGCGATGAGCATCGGTCCGGACGTGTCCATGGTGATGCGCCACCCTTGGCCGTCTGATACGTGCATCCCAAGACCTCCATCAGCAGGATACCGACATCACCCAGTCTATTCCTGATGGGCTGCCCTGTCCCATGCCGATAGCAGGGCTTTGGCGTACCGGCACTAGGACTCTGCAGGCTCCGCCAACGTCTTCAAGTGCGATGCCAGGACGTCACTGCATACCTCGGCCGTCATCCACTCAGGCTGAAGCAAGGCGTGCATACAGAGCCCGTCCAAGGTGGCCAAAAGGCGCTCTGCCTCCGTCACCAGGGTTTGCCTGGCACCGGCCTGGCCGGGGTTCAGAAGCAGGATGAGCCGCCCAATGGCGGCTGCCACGGTCCTGTGGCTCCGCTCAGCTTCCGGGGCGAGGACGGGCTTGATACGGGCGGCATGCCTGAAGGCCATCCAGACACAGGCGTCTACGGCGAGTTCCTCATCCAAAGGCAGGAACTGGCCGAGGAGATTCAGGACGGCTGCTTGGTGTCCCGGACTGCCGGCGACTTCCAATTCAACGTCGGACAGCGCCGTCTCGAGGCGCCCGGCGATGCGGTCAATGACGACCCCAAAGGAGAAGACCAGTAGTTCGTCGCTGCTGGCAAAGTAATGACGTACCGAGCCCACGGCCAGTCCGGCTTCGTCGGCTACTTCCCGGAGGGATGCCCGTTCCAAGCCATCGCTGGCAATGATCCGGAATACAGCTTGGACAACTTCCTGGCGCCGGGCTTCGGCATCAACAATTTTGGGCACCAGTCGTTTTTAGCACGAACGTGCTTCAACACCGCTCAATACGAAGCGGCGTGGCTCCGATTTCCGATAGCGTAGGGACCATGAAAATTCTTGTCACGGGTGGCACCGGCTACATCGGGTCCCACACCGTCTTGTCCCTTCAGGAAGCCGGCCATGACGTCGTCGTGCTGGATAATCTGGTGAACTCCAGCGAGGAATCCCTGCGTCGGGTGTCCGAGCTCACCGGCAAGAACGCAGCCTTCCACAAGGTTGACCTGGTGGATGAGCCCGCCGTCGAGGCCGTGTTCGACCAGCACCAGATCGATGCCGTGATCCACTTCGCGGGTCTGAAGGCTGTAGGAGAATCCGTCCAGGAGCCGCTGGCCTACTACTACAACAACATCGTTGGCACCCTCAACCTGCTCCGCGCCATGGACAAGCACAATGTGCGCTCCATCGTCTTCAGCTCGTCGGCCACCGTCTACGGCGAGCACAACCCGATCCCCTACATCGAAAAGATGGAAATCGGCGCCAACAACCCGTACGGCCGCACCAAGGAACAAATCGAGGACATCCTCTCGGACCTCGGTAACGCGGACGACCGCTGGCATATCGCACTGCTGCGCTATTTCAATCCAGTGGGCGCCCACCCCTCCGGCCGCATCGGGGAAGACCCGCAGGGCATTCCGAACAATCTCGTCCCCTTCATCGCCCAGGTAGCGGTTGGACGCCGAGAGAAGCTGATGGTGTTCGGCGGCGACTACGACACCCCGGACGGCACGGCCCAGCGCGACTACATCCACGTGGTGGACCTGGCAGAGGGCCACGTAGCAGCCCTGAACTACATTGCCGACCGTGCCGGCGTCCGGCGCTGGAACCTCGGTTCCGGCCGTGGGTCTTCCGTCCTGGAGGTCCTGCGGTCCTTCGAGAAGGCCGTGGGCCAGCCGATCCCCTATGAGATCACCGGCCGCCGTGCAGGCGACCTCCCCGCCTTCTGGGCCGACGCATCCTCTGCGCTGGCGGACCTCGGATGGTCCACCACCAAGACCGTGGACCAGATGTGTGAAGACCACTGGCGCTGGCAGAAGAACAATCCCTTCGGCTACAACGCTTCCTGAAGCAACGCGGGGTCACTTATGGCCCCTTGGAGGCCCCAACATGGGCCATAAGTGACCCCGCGTTGCTTTTAGGGGCGGGAACAACGACGG